>DAISWF010000260.1:0-8304 GCA_036826495.1 Burkholderiaceae bacterium | reverse complement strand
CGAGCGTTCGATGAACCCGGTGGGATCGCTGGGCATCACGCTGAACGACAAGGGCCGGGTCACGATCGCCCCGGCGACGATGACGCAGTCGGCGGCGCCGGCGACGATGGGCACCACCGGCGGCGCGGCGACCGTGCAGAGCCTGGCGTTCGACGAAACCGGCCGGCATTTCACCGTCAAACCCGGCGCGGCACTGTCGCGCAGCACGCCGCTCACGCTGGACACGGTTTTCGGGCCCAGCGACCGGATGCTGGCCGCCGCATCGGCCACGCTGGGGCCGGGCATCCGGATGACGACCGTCACCGACAGCCCGCGGATGCCGCTGATTCCGGTGACGATCGACCCGACCGCGCAGCCGTTCACGACGGTGCGGGCGATGACGCTGACCTACAGCGAGGATTCGCCGCGTGGCCCGCGAACCGCGGCGGGGGGCACCGGCGGCATGGGCAGTCACTCGTTCGGGCTGGCCGCCACCTCGTTCGGCGACGACTTCGTCGGCACCGAGCAGATGTTCGCATCGCCGCTGCTGCGCTTCGCCGGCAATCACGACCACGTGGCGTTCGGCCTGCCGATCGCACCCGGCTGGACCGCCCGCGCCGGCGGCGCCACCAGCCGCACGCCATTCGTGATGGCGCAGGGCAACGTGGGCGTCGTCGAGCTGGTGCAGCAGGGCGAGCGCCACATGATCTCGGTCGGCTACAGCAGCCTCGCGCAGCCGTCGCTGCTGGGCGCCACCCAGCCGCTGCTGGGCTTCGCACAGGACAGCCGCACGCAGGCGCTGACGTTCGCCGCGGCCCGTAGGCTCGTCGACGGCTTCGCGCTGGCCGGCAGCTTCAACGTCGCGCGCACCGACGCGCTGCTGCCGGGAGGGGCCGGCAGCCTCTTCGAAGGCGCGACCGCCAGCCGTGCCAGCGGGTTCGGCGTGGCCGCGGTCTGGTCCGGGCTGCGCGACGAACGCGACCGGTTGATCCTGTCGCTGTCGTCGCCGCTGCGCGCCGACAGCGGCACCTTGCGCTATGGCGTGATCAGCGCGGTGGACCCCGACACCGGCTTTGCCACCACCTCGACGCAGACCGTGCAGGCGCGGCCGAACGGGCGCGAGAAGCTGGCGGAGCTGCGCTATGCGATGCCGCTGTCGCGGCGCTCGATGATGCAGTTCACGATGGCCGCCCGGCTGCAGCCGGATCACGACACCGACGCGGCGACGCAGAAGCTGCTGGCGGTGCGCTACCTGGCAAGCTTCTGAGCGGCGGGCCGCTCGGCCGCGATGACCTGCATCGCATCGGCCACGTCCCCTAGATCGGCAACCCGTTCAGCTCGGCCCAGCCGATCCAGATGATCTGGATGCCGATGCACATCAGCACGAACGCCATCAGCCGCATCATCACCAGGCTGCCGACCTCGCCCAGCCGGCGCATCAGGCTCACCGCGTGGCGATAGACCAGGTAGATCACCAGCACCGTCAGACAGGCACCGGCGATCGCCACCACCGCATCGATCACGTAGGCGCCGGCCTGGCGCGGCCAGGTGGCGCCGAGCGCGATCGATGCGGCGATCGTGCCGGGGCCGGTGGTCAGCGGAAAGGTGATCGGAAAGAAGCTGCGGCGCGCGATCTCGGCCTTCGTCAACTGCCCGGGACGGTCACGCGCGACCGCCGTCTTCACGTCGTCGTCGGCGCCCCTCTGCAACATGCGCCAGGCAGTGGCGGCCACCAGCAGGCCGCCGGCGATCCGCACGATCGGCAGCGAGATGCCGAACAGCTTCAGCACATAGGTGCCGATCAGCAGCGCCGTCACGATCACCAGCAGGCAGTTGATCGCCACCTGGCGCGCCATCCGGCGCACGGTGGCCGGATCGTCGCCGGCGGTATCGATGAACACCGGCGCGCCGGTCAGCGGATTGATCAGCGGCAGCAGGGTCAGCGGTACCAGCACCAGATTCTGGAAATAGTGCGTAAGCGTCGATTCGATCATCCAGCCCTCCCCCACCCCATCCGCGTCGTGCGACACGGCCCACGGCGGCCGCGATTATCGCCCGCGCGGGCTCCGGCCGGTTCGACGCTCTTTCAGACGCCTGCCTGCCAGCGCCAGTCACGTACCTCCGGCAGGTCGTCGCCGTGCTCGACGATCCACGCCTTGTGGCGGGCGATCCGCTCGCGATAACGGGCGCGAGCATCGGCCACCTGCCCGCGCATCCGCGGCGCGCGCTCGATCGCGGCCAGCGCGAGGCGGAAGCGGTCGACGTCGTTCAGCACCACCATGTCGAACGGCGTGGTCGTCGTGCCCTCCTCCTTGTAGCCGTGCACGTGGAAGTTGTCGTGGTTGCGCCGCCGGTAGGTCAGCTTGTGGATCATCGACGGATAGCCGTGATAGGCGAAGATCACCGGTGCATCGGTGGTGAACATCGCATCGAACGCCTCGTCGGTCATGCCGTGCGGATGGTCGGCGGGCGGCTGCAGGGTCATCAGGTCGACGACGTTGACCACCCGCACCCGCAGGTCCGGATGATCGGCGCGCAACAGCGTCACCGCGGCCAGCGTCTCCAGGGTCGGGACGTCGCCGGCACAGGCCATGACGACGTCGGGCGAGCGATCGGCGCCATCGGCGGCACGGTCGTCGCTGTCGTCGTCATCACCTGCCCCCTCATTGCCCGCCCACTCCCAGATGCCGGCGCCGGCCGCGCAATGGCGGTTGGCGGCAGCGATGTCCAGCCACTGCCATTGCGGCTGCTTGCCGGCCACGATCACGTTGATCAGGTCGCGGCTGCGCAGGCAATGCTCGGCAACCGACAGCAGGCAGTTCGCGTCGGGCGGCAGATAGACCCGCACGATCTGCGCCTTCTTGTTGGCCACATGGTCGATGAAGCCGGGATCCTGGTGCGAGAAGCCGTTGTGGTCCTGGCGCCAGACGTGCGAGGTCAGCAGATAGTTCAGCGATGCGATCGGCGCGCGCCACGGGATGTCGCGGGTGACCTTCAGCCACTTCGCATGCTGGTTGAACATCGAATCGATGATGTGGATGAATGCCTCGTAGCACGAGAACAGACCGTGCCGGCCGGTCAGCAGATAGCCCTCGAGCCAGCCTTCGCACAGATGCTCGCTCAGCACCTCCATCACGCGGCCCTGGGTCGCGAGGTCGGTGTCGTCGCGACGGATCTCGGCCAGCCACTGCTTGGCGGTCACCTCGAACACCGCGTCGAGCCGGTTCGATGCGGTTTCGTCGGGCCCGAACACCCGGAAGTTGCGCTGCTCGCCGTTCAGCACGATGACGTCGCGCAGGTAGCGGCCCAGCACCCGGGTGGCCTCGCCGCCGACCGCGCCCGGCTGCGACACGTCGATCGCGAACGACCCGATGTCGGGCAGCGTGAGCGGCACCATCCGTTCGCCGCCATTGGCGACCGGATTCGCGCTCATCCGCCGGTTGCCCGACGGTGCCAGCCGGGCGATCTCGGGGCGCAGCGCGCCGCCGTCATCGAAGAGCTCCTCGGGCCGATAGCTCTGCAACCACTGCTGCAGCGCCTCCAGATGCCCGGCGCGCTTGATGTCGGCGAGCGGCACCTGGTGCGAGCGCCAGTGGCCTTCGACCGGCTGGCCATCGACGACCCGCGGCCCGGTCCAGCCCTTCGGCGTTTCCAGCACGATCATCGGCCAGCGCGGCCGCGTCACCGGCCGGCCGGCTGCCGCCTCGGCACGGGCCTCGCGACGGATCTGCGCGATGCGGTCGAATACCTCGTCCAGCGTCGCCGCCAACTGCTGGTGCACCCGCTGCGGATCGTCGCCCTCGACGAAGAACGGTTCGTGGCCGTAGCCGCGCATCAGCTCCGCCAGCTCGTCATGGCCGATCCGTGCAAGCACCGTCGGGTTGGCGATCTTGAAACCGTTCAGATGCAGGATCGGCAGCACCGTGCCGTCGCTGACCGGATCGAGGAACTTGTTCGAATGCCAGCTCGTGGCCAGCGCACCGGTCTCGGCCTCGCCGTCGCCGACCACGCAGGCCACGACCAGGTCCGGGTGATCGAACGCGGCGCCGTAGGCATGCGCCAGCGAATACCCGAGCTCGCCGCCCTCGTGGATCGAGCCGGGCACCTCGGGCGACACGTGGCTGGGCACCCCGCCCGGCCACGAGAACTGCAGGAACAGTCTGCGCAGTCCGTCGGTGTCGCCGGTGATCTGCGGATAGCGCTCGGTGTAGCTGCCTTCCAGGTAGCTGTTGGCCACCAGACCCGGCCCGCCATGTCCCGGGCCGGTCACGAAGATCATGTCGACGTCGCGCTGGCGGATGATCCGGTTCAGGTGCACATAGAGCAGGTTCAGGCCCGGCGTCGTGCCCCAGTGTCCGAGCAGCCTCGGCTTGACGTCGCCGGCCGCCAGCGGCCGGCCGAGCAGCGGGTTGTCGCGCAGATAGATCTGCCCGACCGACAGGTAGTTCGCCGCACGCCACCAGGCGTGCAGGCCGGACAGCTCGTCGGGAGACAGGACTTCTGCGGACATCGGATGGCTTCCTTGCGTAGAGGTTGGCAGGCGCTGCTGCGGCCCACGGATGTTGCCGTGGACATGTGACCGGCCGACGATAGCCGCGAAGAGCCTGGGGTCGATTGATGCCGCTCAAGGAGCGGCATCCCGCATCAGGACGCCATGGCCGCGCGGCGGCCGCTCCAGGCAAGCCACCCCAGGAGCGCCAGCACCACCGCGATCAGCGGCATCATCAGGCCGTTGATCACCTCCCAGCCGGCGGTGTTCAGCAGACGGCCCGAACCGAACGAGGCGACCGCGACGGTGCCGAACACCAGGAAGTCGTTGAGCGCCTGCACCTTGGCCCGTTCGGCAGGCGTGTAGACGTCGGTCACCATCGTCGTGGCGCCGATGAAGCCGAAGTTCCAGCCCAGGCCGAGCAGGATCAGCGAACCCCAGAAATGCAGCAGCTCCAGCCCGGCCAGCGCCAGCAGGCCGGAAGCCGCGATCATCAGGAGGCCGGCGGCAGTGATGGTGATCTTGCCGAAACGAACGATCAGACGACCGGTGAAGAAGCTGGGCGCGAACATCGCCAGCACATGCCATTGGATGCCGAGCGCCGCCTCGCCCACCGTGTGCCCGCAGCCCACCATCGCCATCGGCGCGGCGGTCATCACGAAAGACATCAGCCCGTAACTGACGGTGCCTGCCGCCACCGGAATCGCGAAGCGCGGATCGCGCGCGATCTGGCCGAGCGGCCGCGCCGGACCGCTCGCGGCAGCCGCCTGCGGCGGCGGCATGCGCAGCATCAGCAGCAGCGGCAACGCGAGCAGCGCCAGCGCCGCCTGGCCCAGAAAGCTGCCGGCGAACGGCGCTGCCGCCCAGGCGTCGCGCGTCCAGACGACGACCTGCGGCCCGATGACCGCGGCCACCAGGCCGCCGATCATGATCCGCGAGATGGCCTTGGGACGCTGCGCCGGCGCCACCGCGTCGGACGCCGCGAACCGGTAGCTCTGCACGCAGGCGCCATAGAAGCCGGCCAGCGCGGTGCCGATGCAGAACGTCGCGAAACTGCCGCGCAGGATGCCCGACGTGGCGATCAGCGCGGACACCACGGCCAAGATCGCACCGAGCAGATAGGCCGGGCGGCGCCCGAGCCGGCGCATCAGCATCGCCGCCGGAATCGTCGACAGCGCCAGCCCGAGGTTGTACAGGCTGACCGGCAGCGTGGCCAGCCGGGGATTGCTGGCCAGCGCCTGCCCGACCAGGCCGCCCAGCGAGATGATGATCGGCGGCGACGCGCCCCCCAGCGATTGGGCGGCGAACAGCAGCCAGACGTTGCGCCGCCCCTGCTGATCGGTGGAGGCCGAGGAATCGAAAGTGACGCTCATTAGTCTCCTGCTTCGTTCGTATGGGCGCATCCGCGACGGACGCCGCTGCGCTTCTTGATCAGCATCAGTATATGCTATATTAGAATTTGCTAAAGTACTTGAACGGCATCCACCTCTGCATCATTCGCCGATGACAGTCGACCAGAAGGACCTGCTGTTCCTGCACGAAGGCGCGGCCAAAGCCGCCGCGCTGCTGCGTGCGGTAGGCAACGAGCATCGCCTGCTGGTGCTGTGCCTGCTGATCGCGCAGGGCGAGATGACGGTGGGCGCGCTGCACGAACACGTCGCGCTGAGCCAGTCGGCGCTGTCCCAGCATCTGGCGAAGATGCGCGAGGAAGGTCTGGTGACCTTCCGGCGCGAGGCGCAGACGCTGTATTACCGCATCGACGATCCGAACGTCGTGAAACTGATTGCCACGCTGAAGGACATCTACTGTCCCTGACGTGCGATGCGAACGCGGTTCTTAACGCGGTTCTTTTTCAAGAGGGAGAGATCATGAAGCTCAACGTAGGAGGTGTCGACCGGATCCTGCGCATCGTCGTGGGAGCGGTGCTGATCGCACTGGCGGCGACCGGCACGGTCGGCTGGTGGGGCTGGCTCGGCGTCGTGCCGCTGCTGACCGGCCTCGTGCGCTTCTGCCCGCTCTATCCGCTGCTGGGTCTGAGCACCTGCCCGGTCCAGCCGAGCAAGTAGCGAACGGCCGGCGGGCCACGGCCCACGGGCCGCGGCGGAAACGAATCGGGCACAATGCGTTGATGCGGCCATGGTGCCGGCACACCGCAGTGGAGATCCGATGGCAGTCCGCAAGAGCACGGCCAAGCCGGCCCCCAAGCGAGCCCGCAGCAAACCCGTTGCGGCAGCGCCCGCACCAGCCGGTCGGGCGCCTGCGGAGCCGCGCAGACTGGTGGTCAAGCGCCGCGCGCTCGGCCCGATCGGCTCGCTGGAGGACTTCATTCCCTTCAAGCTCGCCGTCGTCGCCAACCGGCTCTCGCAGTCCATCGGCAAGCTGTTCGAAACCAAGTACAACCTGCAGATCCCCGAGTGGCGCATCCTGATGGCGCTCTATGCCTATGGGGAGCTGGTGTTCAACGAGGTGGTCGAACGTACGAGCATGGACAAGGCCCGCGTGTCGCGCGCGCAGCGGCGCCTGGTCGATCTGAACATGATCACCGCGGTGGGCGATCCGACCGACCGCCGCCGCGTGATCCTCGCGCTGACGCCCACCGGCGTGAGCCGCTGCGCCGACATCCTGCCCGACGCCGCGGAGCGGGAAGCCTGGTTCCTGGCGGCGCTGGATGACGACGAGCACCGGCAACTGGACAACCTGCTCGACAAGCTGATGGCCAGGAGCCAGCAGTTGAGGTAGCGGCAACTGGCCATAGGTAGCGGCAACCGGCCATGCCGATCGCCGCCGCCGCGCCGGCCGCGATCAGTCGAGGCTGAAACCGGAAGCCCGGATGATCGGCCCCCATTTCGCCGCGCCCGCCGCCGTGAGCCGATCGACCTCCTCGGGCGTGCTGTGCAGCGCCTCCATGCCGAGGCTGCGCATGCGCTCCTGCACCTCCGGCAGCGCCAGCACCTGGCGCATCGCCTGATTCCAGCTCTGGATGACCGCCGCCGGCGTCTTCGGCGGAACGTAGAGCGCATAGAAGCCGGTTCCCACGCGCGGCGGCAGCCCGGTGATGTCGTTCGGCGTCATGGTTCGTCGTCGATGCGCAGAACCCTGGGGTCGGCGTCGAAGCGCATCTGCCGCCGGTTGGACGATGCCTACCTCGGTGCCTCCGATGGCCGGCGCGACGGATCGGCGGTGGGCTTCTGAGGGCGGCAGCCGTAACGGGTCACCGAGCCGCCGGGCGACACGAAGAGAGGGCCCCGAGGCGCTGGCCGCCGCCGGCTCGCCGGATCAACCTTGCTTCCAGAAAATGTAGTCCGCCTGATACTGCACCACCTCCTTCTGCCCCATGTTCTGCATGCCGCAGGCCATGGCCGGAGCGACCCCGCCCTTGGTGGCCACGCGCTGGATGTAGCTCACGCCCTGCATCGCACCCATGCCCATGGCGGGGTTGGCCTTCACCAACTGCAGCGGGATGTTGCCGTCGCCGGCCGGCGCCACCGCCACCTGCGTGGCCGTGATCTTCGAGCCGTCGTTGTTTTCCCAGGTCGCCGGCGGCCCCCAGTAGCGGCCCACCTGCGCGCCGCGGCGATCCCAGAGCCTGGCGTCAGGGCCGACGAAGGTCCATTCGTAGGTACCGGTCATCCCGGCTTTGGTGCGGCATTCGTAGGTGATCTGACCGGTGCCCACGGTTTCCATCGCCACCACGTGACCCGCGGGGACTTTCACCGCATCGGGCAGCATGCTCTGCGAATAGGCTGGGGGGCGCGGGGCCATGCCGCCACATGCTGCAAGGCCGGCCGTGGCCAGCAGAAGCAGGAAAGAAGTTCGGATCTTCATGAAACGCCCTT
>DAISWF010000259.1:0-8308 GCA_036826495.1 Burkholderiaceae bacterium | reverse complement strand
GGTCGTCGCTCAGCTCGCTGGCCAGCCGCTCGCGGGCGCGGCGGTCGAAGCCGATCACGTCGTCGTCGTCGAACGCGTTGTTCAGCGACAGCATCGGCACCGTGTGACGGACCGTCGCGAAGCCCTCGGCCGGCGCGCCGCCGACCCGCTGAGTCGGCGAATCCGCCGTCACCAGCTCGGGGTGCTGCGCCTCCAGCGCCTGCAGCTCGCGGAACAGAAGGTCGTACTCGGCGTCGGGCACCGTCGGCGCATCGAGCACGTAGTACTCGTGGGCATAGCGATCGATCCGCTCACGGAGGTCCTGTGCCCGCCGGGCGGCCGGGTTCGACGGATTCATCGTGCGGCGCCGGTGGACTCGCGAAGCGCCGGCGGCTCAGTTGAACAGGCGCAGCGCGAGCGCCGAGCCCGCCGGGAAGCCGGCCTGCTCCAGCGATTCGTAGCGCTGGGCGAGCTGCTGACCGATCCGGGCGAGCGACGGCGTCGCCAGCGGCCGGGCGCCGTCATCGACCAGCGCGCCCTGCAGCCGCGCGGCGATCGCCTGCGCGGCGGTGACGAGCTGCTGCCAGGGCTCGTCGACCGCCGGCGCCCGCGGCACGTCCAGCAGGAACGTCAGCCGGTTGGGCTCGTCGGCGAGCGACACCGAGAACAGCACCTGCCCGGCTGCATTCAGCCGGGCGTAGCGGTTGTTGCCGCGCTCGACCAGATCCTGCTCGATGGCCACCCGCGCCAGGTCGGCCGGGATCAGCGGCTGCGCGCAGTCGACGTTGACGCCCACCTGCGCGTCGAGCTGGATGCACAGGCTGTCGAGCTCGCGCGCTCGTTCGAGCACCGGCGTCATGTCGGGGTTGCGGGTGGCGACGCCGAACTGGCTCGCCAGACCGTTGACGCCGGCGATGAACTCGGAGAACTCCATCGCGTTCAGCGGGCCGTGACGATTGGCCAGCAGCACGCCGGCGCGCAGCGACCGGTACTGCTGGCCGGCCAGCAGCGGCGCCCATTGCGGGCCGCCTTCGCCGGGCGCGCCGCGCGACGGCTCGCGCAGCAGCCCCTCGAACAGGATCGGCTTGGCGCCGACCCGGCGCAGCGACTGCGTCTGCATCAGCAGCCGCTCGCCGGACTGCGGCCCATGCAGCGGCAGCTCGATGATGCAGTCCGACAGCTCGCCGAGCGCCGGCCGGTCCGGCGCGCGCCGCGCGCTGGTCCGCGGGTCCGGCGACGGCAGGCCGCCGATGGCCCGTGCATCCGCTTCCGCGACGTGGCCGTGAGCGGTGACGGACGCAGCGGCGGAACTGGAAGCGGCGGGCACTGGCACAGCGGGACCTGACGGTGCCGCCGTTGTGGCGGCATGAACCGGCGCGGCGGCCGTCGTCGGGGTATCGGCGGTGACCGTGGTAGCGGTGTGACCCGCGGCCGCGATGTGACCCGCGGCAGCGGTCGCTGCCGTGCGGCCCGGCCCGGCGGTTGCCGTCACCGGCTGAGCCGGGGCAGCGGTCGCCCCCGCTTCCAAGGGCTCCCGCGACGTCGCCGGCGCGTCCGGCCCGCCCGCATCGGGCGCTCTTGCCGGATCGGCCGGCTGCATCGGGCGACGAAGATCGGGGCGCGTGGCCGCACCGGCCGCCGGCGAGGCGGCACCAGGCGGGAGGGCAACGGAGGGAGAGGCAACGGAGGGAGAGGCAACAGAGGGAGAGGCCACGGGAGGCGCAACGGAATCGGCAACGGAAGCGGCGACGCTCCGGCTCGCGTCGTCGTGTCCGCCGGCATAGTCGGCCGGGGCGCGGCGCGCCACGGTGCCGGCGGCCGTGTGCCGCACGTCGGGGCCGTCGGCCGATTCGGCGGGCGCGGCATCGAACGACGGGTCGAACCGGTCGGCGCCCTCCCCGGCGGCGGACGCCCGGCCCGGATCGAAGCGGTCATCGTCGAGGCGGCTGCGCGCCGGCGAAGCCGACTCGGCCGCCATGGCCAGCCGGTCGTCCACCGATGCCACCGCCTCGTCGAGCGCGAGACTGGGTTCGCCGCGTGACGCTTCGCCCGGCGTGCCGCCCGCACCCCGCGGGGGCGGCTTGCCGTGCGCCCGGTTGCGGCGCGCCTGCAGCAGGTTGACCGCGGCCACCGCCGCCAGGGTAGCGGCCACCAGCAGGATCAGGGTCAGCGTCAGCGTGCTCATCGCGGCCGAAGGCGGTTAAGCGGCTTCGGCCATCTGCGCGGCCGCATCGAGGTCGACCGCGACGATCCGCGACACCCCGCGTTCCTGCATCGTGACGCCGACGAGCTGCTGAGCCAGCTCCATCGCGATCTTGTTGTGGGTGATGAACAGGAACTGCGTCTGCTCGGACATCCGCCGCACCATGTCGCAGTAGCGCTCGGTGTTGGCATCGTCCAGAGGTGCGTCGACCTCGTCGAGCAGGCAGAACGGCGCCGGATTGAGCTGGAACATCGCGAACACCAGCGCGATCGCGGTCAGCGCCTTCTCGCCGCCCGACAGCAGATGGATCGACGAGTTGCGTTTGCCCGGCGGATGCGCCATCACCTGGATGCCGGCATCGAGGATCTCCTCGCCGGTCAGGATCAGCTTCGCCTCGCCGCCGCCGAACAGCTCCGGGAACAGCTTGCCGAAGTGGTGGTTGACGGTGTCGTAGGTCTGCTGCAGCACGTCACGGGTTTCGCGATCGATCTTGCGGATCGCATCCTCCAGGGTCGTGATCGCCTCGTTGAGATCGGCCGACTGCGAATCGAGGAAACCCTTGCGCTCGCCGGACTGCTTCAGCTCGTCGAGCGCCGCCAGGTTGACCGGGCCCAGCGCGGTGATCGCATTGCCCAGCCGCGTGACCTCGCCCTGCAGCCACGACGCCTTCGGCGTGGCATCGGCGAACGCCGCGCGCACCGCCGCCTCGTCGACCGATTCGGCGGTAAGCTGCTCCTCGAACTGCACCGCGCTCAGCCGCGCCGCCTGCTCCTTCAACTGCAGCTCGGTCAGTCGCTGGCGCAGCGGCTCGTGCTCGCGCTCGACGGTCATCCGTTCCTCGTCGCGGGCGCGCAAGGTCCGGGTCAGGTCGTCGGCCTGCTGACGGACCTGCGACAGGCCCTGTTCGGCGGTGGTGCGCGCCTCCAGCGCCGCCTGCAGGCCGGCGCGGGCCGTCTCGTCGGACAGCTCGGCGAGCCTGGCCTCGACCTGTTCGGATTCGGCGCGTGCCTGCTCGCCGACCCGCGCCGACAGCTCGGCCTGCGCGCGCAGCCGTTCGATCCGTGCCTCCAGCTCGCGGGTCGCGAACGAGTCTTCCTGCGCCTGGCGCTCGGTCTGCCGAAGCTGCTCGCGGTGCTCGTTCAGCGCCTGCTCGGCCTGCCCGGCGCGCTCGGCCAGCTCCTCGGCATGCTGCTGCCGTTCGGCCAGCTCCATGTCGAGACGATCGAACGCCTCGGATTCGGCATCGATCTGGGCACCGGCCTCGTCCTCGATCGCCTGCACCTCGGCCAGCTCGGCCTCGACCCGCTCGCGGGTCTGCGCGGCACGCTGGCGAAGCTGGTCGAGCCGCTCGGCCTCCAGCCGCACCGTGGCCAGCTCGCGGACCGCGCGGTTGTGGGTTTCGCGGGCCTCGGTCAGCCGCGTGGTGCGCTGGCTGGCGGTGGCCTCGATGCGGATCGCCTCGTCGCGCGCCTGGTCGGCCAGCAGCCGCTGGGCCCGCTGCTCGCGCTCGAGGTTGTCGATCTCGAACTGGCGCGCGAGGATGCCGTCCTGCTCGGAATCCGGCGCGAAGATCTGGATCGAATGCCGGTCGACCACATGCCCGGCCGGCGTGACGAACTGCTGGCCGGCGGCGAGCGCGTCACGGCGGCTGCAGGCCGCCTCGATCGAATCGATCGCGAAGACGCCGTGCAGCCATTCGCCGATCATCGCCGCCAGGCCGGCGTCGCCGGTGTGGATCAGCGACACCAGCGGGCGCGCCCCTTCCAGCGAAGCGGCCGACAGGCTCACACCGGGTTGCGCGTGGAAGAACGCGCCCTTGGCAGGCGCCGCGTCGCCGACCAGGCCGGCGATCGGATCGAGCCGTTCGACCTGCAGCGCCGAGACCCGCTCGCGCAGCACCGACTCGACCGCGGTTTCCCAGCCATGGTCGATCCGCAGCTTCTGCCACAGGTGGCCCAGCCGGGTCAGCCCGTGATGCTCGAGCCAGGGCTGGATCTTGCCCTGGCTCTGCACCCGCTCCTGCAACTGGCGCAGCGCGGTGAGCCGGGCATCGATCTGCGCGGCGCGGGCCTCGGCCTCGCGCAGCGCCTGCTGGGCCGGCGCACGCTGGTCGCTGGCCGCATGCCAGGCGTCGTCGGCCTGCGCCAGCGCTTCGGCGGTGGCGTGTTCGGCGGCTTCGGCCGCTTCCAGCCGCTGCGTCATCGTCTCCAGCGCTTCCTGGGTGGGCGCCTCGACCTGCGCAGCCTCGGCCTCCAGCCGTTCGCGCCGCCGCCGCGCCTGGCCCAGGCGCTCGTCGGCCGAGTGCCGGCGGGTGGCCGACAGCTCGATCGCCTGCCGGGTGGCCACCGCCGCCGCACGCGCCGATTCCAGCGCCTCGCGCGCGTCGCGCAGCGCCGCCTCGAACTCGGGCAGCCGTTCGCCGAGCTGCGCGACCTGTTCGGACAGCGCCTCGGCGCGCGCGCCGGCGTCGATCAGCTCGGTCTCGGCCGCCTGGGCTTCGGCCAGCGACGCCTCGTGCTCCTCGGCCGAGCGGGTGATCTGCCCCTGCAGCGTGGCCACCCGTTCGCGATGCTGAGCCTGCGACTCGACGACGAAGCGGATCTCGGACTCCAGCCGCGTGACCTCGCTGTTCGATTCGTAGAAGCGGGCCTGCGCGACGTGGACCTCGTCGGTGGCGGCATAGTGCGCGGTGCGCAGCCGTTCGAGCTCGGCCTCGACCGAGCGCAGCGCGGCGGTCCGCTCCTCCAGCAGATTGGTGGCGGCGGCCGACTGCTCGGCGATCCGGGTCTGCTCGGCCAGCGCCTCGTCGCGCCGCATCAGCCACAGCATCTGCTGCTTGCGGTCGCGCTCGGCCTCGAGGTCGCGATACTGGCCGGCGACCTCGGCCTGCCGCTCCAGCTTCTCGATCTGCGCGTTCAGCTCGCGCAGGATGTCCTCGACCCGCGTCAGATTCTCGCGGGTGTCGGCCAGGCGGTTCTCGGTCTCGCGCCGGCGCTCCTTGTAGCGCGACACGCCGGCCGCCTCCTCGAGGAACACCCGCAGATCCTCGGGCTTGGCCTCGATGATCCGCGAGATCATGCCCTGGCCGATGATCGCGTAGGCGCGCGGCCCCAGGCCGGTGCCGAGGAACATGTCGTGCACGTCCTTGCGGCGCACCGACTGGTTGTTGATCAGGTAGGTGGACTGGCCGTCGCGGCTCAGCACCCGCTTGACCGAGATCTCGGCGTAACCGGCCCAGCTTCCGCCGATGCGGCCGAGCGAGTTGTCGAACACCAGCTCGACCGACGCGCGCGCCGCCGGCTTGCGTTCCGACGAACCGCTGAAGATCACGTCCTGCATCGATTCGCCGCGCAGCTCGGAGGCCTTCGATTCGCCGAGCACCCAGCGCACCGCATCCATCACGTTGGACTTGCCGCAGCCGTTGGGGCCGACGACGCCGACGAGCTGGCTGGGAACTTCGAACGCGGTCGGGTCGACGAAGGATTTGAAACCGGCCAGTTTGATCTGCTTCAGACGCACCGCTGTCGGACTCCCGCGCGATCAGAAAAATCAAAAAAGCCGCTCGAGGCGGCTTGCCAGCGCAGGGGCACGGGCGGCGTGTCGACGCGATATCGGCGCGCTTCCTCTGCGCCTTTTCGACAGACCTGGATGAACCCTGGACGACCCTGCTGGTGAAGCCTCGGCGACTTCATGGGCCGGTGACGACCCGACGCTTATAATACCACTCGTCGACCCTACTCCCGCCCTGCGCATCCGGTGCGCGGGCAGCCGCGCCGGGGCGGATCCTCCGCCTGCTGCCGCTCCAGGTTTTCCGCTTCAGGTTTCCCGCTCCACGTCTTCCGCTCTACGCCTCCTCCGCCATGACCACCCCACCGTCGAAGCAGCTCGACACGTTCGCCAATCCCAGCCCGCAGCGCGACTACCTCGTGCACATCGAGGTGCCCGAGTTCACCTGCGTATGCCCGCTGACCGGCCAGCCCGATTTCGCGACGATCGTCATCGACTACATCGCCGACCGGCGCAACGTCGAGCTGAAGAGCCTGAAGCTGTACATGTGGTCCTACCGCAATGAGGGGGCGTTCCATGAGGCGGTGACCAACCGGATCCTCGACGACCTGGTGGCGGCGCTCGAGCCGCGCTACTGTCGCATCACCGCCAAGTGGTATGTGCGCGGCGGCATCTTCACCGATGTCGTGGCCGAACACCGCAAGGTGGGGTGGAGTCCGGCGGCGGCGGTGCCGCTGCCGACATTCGACCGCCACTCGTCAACCAATCGTTGATCATCTATAATCATATAATTCAAATATTTACGGGGACTTCTTGAATTCGCGTCTGAAGTTGCTCAAACAGTACCCGTTCGAACGGCTGCGGGGGCTGCTGGAGGGGGTCACGGCGAACCCGGCGCTGCCGCCGGTCAACCTGTCGATCGGCGAGCCGCGCCATCCGACGCCGGCGCTGCTGAAGAACGCGCTGATCGCCGGGCTGGACGGGCTGTCGTCGTATCCGGCCACCGCCGGCAGCGACACGCTGCGCCAGGCGATCGCCGGCTGGCTGCAGCGGCGCCACCAGCTCGCGTCGCTCGATGCCCGCACCCAGGTCTTGCCGATCAATGGCTCGCGCGAAGCACTGTTCGCGTTCGCCCAGACGGTCATCGACGGCACGCCGCTGGCGGGCGGTGCCCGGCCGGTGGTCGTCAGCCCCAATCCGTTCTACCAGATCTACGAGGGCGCGGCGCTGCTGTCGGGGGCCGAGCCGTTCTACATCGCGCAGGAACCGGCCGATGACTTCCGCTGCGACTGGGCGTCGGTGCCGGCCGGGGTCTGGGCGCGTACCCAGCTTCTTTACGTCTGCACGCCCGGCAACCCCACCGGCGCGGTGCTGGGCCTGGACGACTGGCGCACCTTGTTCGAGCTGTCCGACCGCCACGGTTTCGTGATCGGCTCCGACGAGTGCTACTCGGAGATCTATTTCGACGAATCCAGCCCGCCGCTGGGCGGCCTGGGGGCGGCCCGGCTGCTGGGCCGCGACGACTTCCGCCGGCTGATCGTGTTCGGCAGCCTGTCGAAGCGCTCGAACTGCCCCGGCATGCGCTCGGGCTACGTGGCCGGCGACGCGGCGCTGATCGCGCCCTTCCTGCTGTACCGCACTTACCAGGGCGGCGCGATGAGCCCGGCGGTGCAGGCGGCGTCGATCGCCGCCTGGAACGACGAAGAGCATGTGCGCGAGAACCGTGCCGCTTATCGCGAGAAGTTCGCCGCGGTGACGCCGCTGGTGGCATCGGTGCTGGGCACCGGCCAGCCGCAGGCCGGCTTCTACCTGTGGGCACGGGTGCCGGGCGGCGACGATGCCGCGTTCGTGAGGGATCTGTACCGCCAATATAATGTGCTGACCCTGCCGGGCAGCTATCTGGCGCGCGATACCGAGGCCGGCAATCCCGGCCGGGGTTTCGTGCGCATCGCGCTGGTCGAGCCGATCGACCGCTGCCTGGAGGGCGCCCGCCGCATCCAGGCTTTCGCCTCCGCCACCGGATCACAATGATGAGTTCACTGCAGCAAACGATCGATCAGGCCTGGGAAAACCGCGCCGAACTGTCCGCCAGATCCGCCCCGCCGGCCGTCCGCGAAGCGGTCGACCAGGTGATCGCCGAGCTGGACGCCGGCCGCCTGCGGGTCGCCGAGAAGTTCAAGGGCGAATGGGTGGTGCACCAGTGGGTCAAGAAGGCGGTGCTGCTGTCGTTCCGGCTGGAGGACAACGTGCCGATGCAGTTCGGCGGCGCGGCCGACCCGTTCCGGTTCTACGACAAGGTGCCGACCAAGTTCGCCGGGTTCGGCCCGGCCGACTTCGCCGCCGGCGGCTACCGGGTGGTACCGCCGGCAGTCGCTCGCCGGGGCGCCTTCATCGGCAGGAATGCCGTGCTGATGCCGTCCTATGTGAATATCGGCGCTTACGTGGACGAAGGGACGATGGTCGACACCTGGGCCACCGTCGGTTCCTGCGCCCAGATCGGCAAGAACGTCCATTTGTCGGGTGGCGTGGGGATCGGCGGCGTATTGGAGCCGCTGCAGGCCAATCCGACGATCATCGAGGACAACTGCTTCATCGGCGCGCGCTCCGAGGTCGTCGAAG
>DAISWF010000258.1:0-8317 GCA_036826495.1 Burkholderiaceae bacterium | reverse complement strand
CACCGCGCGTCGCGGTCGCGGGCGGCGGCGGTCGGCGCGATGACCTCCTGGCCGAGGCGCAGCGCGGCCTCGCGGATCATCCGCTGCTCGGGCGTCACGAATTCGAAGCCGGACCCCGACTCGACGGCCGCTGCCGCCCTGGTGATCGCATTCATCGCTGCGACGTCTCCTGTGACGCGCGTTCCGCGCGGCGGCGCCGGGCCGTCTTTAACTATTTCGTCTATCGTTCTACTCGTCGGTAAATTACATGGCCGGCCTCGCCGGTGTCAAGCCCCGCGCCGACCGCACGTGCCGCAACGCGCGCGGGGCTTGTCCGCTCGTGACGTCACATCTTCATGTTGCCGCCGTTGATCAGCCAGGTGGTGCCGAAGCGGTCGATGACCGATGCGAACCATTCCACCCAGAAGGTCTCGCCGGCCGGCATCTCGACCTTGCCGCCGGCCGATAGCTGCTCGAAGACCTGCTTCGCGCGGTCGACGCTCGGAAACGACACCGTCACACCGACGCCCTTGATGCCTTCGTAGGTCATGCCGGGCATCGCGTCGGAGGCCATCAGGATGCTGCCTTCGAAACTGAGCGCCGCATGCAGCACCAGCTTCTTGACGGCCTCCGGCATCGGGCCGGCCGGCATGCCTTCGCAGGCTTCGCTCATGCCGGCCGCCATCTCGGGCGGCATGTCGCCGAACGTCATGATCTTCTCGAGCTTGCCGCCGAGCACGCGTTCGTAGGTCTTCATCGCCTCGGCGCAATTGCCGTTGAAGGTCAGGTAGGGTTGGAATTGCATCGTTACCTCCGCTGTTTGTGGACACCGTACACAAATCGTATCAGGCATAATGGACACTGTCCACATCAGGGTCTATCCGCGCCCGTGGAGGCGAGGATTCCGGAGGATGCGATGCCGATGATCATGCGGCCGGCGGTCAGGCGCAGCACGCCGGGCCGTGCCACCTATCGCCACGGCGATCTGTACCGCGCGCTGCTGCAGGCCGGTCTGGAGCTGGCACGCGAGGGCGGGCCCGATGCGATCGTGCTGCGCGAGGCGACGCGGCGGGTCGGCGTGGTGCCCAATGCTGCCTACCGCCACTTCGCCAACCGGGACGCGCTGCTGGGCGCGGTGCGCTCGGCGGCGCTGGCGGCGCTGGCCGATGCGATGGAGGCCGAGATCGCGCGCTTCGTCGACGAGGCCGATCCCGCCTGCATGGCGAGCAGGGCGCGCGCCCGGCTGCGCGGCGTGGGCACCGGCTACCTGCGGTTCGCCCGTCGGGAGACCGGGCTCTTCCGCACCGCGTTCGCGCCGTCGCTGCCTGGCCCGGACCTCGGCGCCGACCCGGCGCGTGCCGGCCGCGGCGGGCTCAATCCATTCGAGCTGCTGGGTTCGGCGCTCGACGAGATGATGCGCGCCGGCGCGCTGCCGGCGGCGCACCGGCCGGCAGCGGAGTTCCTGGCCTGGTCGGCGGTGCACGGCATGGCGCTGCTGGTGATCGACGGACCGTTGCGCGGCATCGGCGAGCCGGACGCCGAGGCGCTCGGGCAGCGGCTGATCGACATGGTGGAGAAGGGACTGACCTGAGCGGTTGCAAGCTATCGGCGATGGCCCGACCGGCATCGGCGAGAGCCGTCGGCGCGGTGGTCATCGGGGCGTTCATGGGGCGGTCATCGGGCGGTCATCGGGCGGTCATCGGCCGCGCGGTCGCCTGCGCGGCGCAATGCCGCGCTACTGCAGCGGCCCCGACTGGCCCGATGCGATGAACGCGGCCCAGAAGAACGGATGGGCGAAGCGCGGCTGCGCCAGCATCGCGCGCTGCGCCTGGTGCAGCGCGGCGACCCGGCCGGCGCCGGCGGTCAGACGCTGGTAGTAGTCGACCATCAGCGCCTGCGTGGCGTCGTCCTCGACCTCCCACAGGCTCATCACCAGCGTCTGCGCGCCGGCCACCACCAGCGCCCGGCGCAGACCGAACACGCCTTCGCCGTTGCGGACGTCGCCCAGGCCGGTGTCGCAGGCGCTCAGCACCGCCAGCCGGGTGCCGGCCAGGTCCAGGCCGGCCGCCTCCAGCGCGGTCAGCACGCCGTCGTCGCCGGTGGCGGCACGCCGCTGGTTGACGCCGGCGAACACCAGCCCCGAACGCAGCATCGCATCGTGCAGGCTGCGCGGCCGGCCCACCGGTTCCAGGAAGAAGCCGTGGGTGGCCAGGTGCAGCAGCTTCGGCCCGCGGGCCGCGGTCAGCGCGGATTCGGTGGCGCGGGCGCCGAGCAGCAGGGTCGCATCGCCCAGCAGCGGGTGGATCGCCGCCGCCTCGACGGCGGTGCCCGGCAGTGCCGGAAAGCGGGCGTTGCCGACGTTCAGCGCGCGCTGCGGCGCGTTGCCGGCATCGGGATCGCCGAAGTTCGGTGCCGCGATGATCAGCGGCGGGCTGCGCGGCGCAGGGGCCGGCGCCGCCTGCCGGATCAGATCACGGCCGCTCGCCAGCACGTTGAACACGTGGCGTTCGACCAGATAGCGGCCGTCCTCGTCGACCAGCGCGGCGAACGGCACGAGGTTCAACTGCCCTTCGGGCGCCAGCAGCACTTCGCTCGCGCCCTGCCACAGCGCGCGCAGCGGCTGCAGCAGGCGTTCGTCGAGCCGTCGGCCGGCCTCGCGTGCCTTGGCCGGCTCGCCGGGCCGCGACACGCTGCGGCGCAGCTCGACGACCAGCCGGTCGATCGGCGCCGCTTCGCCGAGATCGACGAAGTGGACCGGACCGTCCTGTCGCATCAGGTATGCGGCATAGCGGGCCGGCGGCTCGGCTTCGGTCGGCCCCGATGCCAGCGGCCGGTAGACGAACAGCTCGACCAGCACCGCGGTCGGCGCGATCGCCGCGCGGACCGACGCCAGCAGCGCTTCGCGTTCCTGCTGCACGCGTGACGCGTGCTCGGCGTAGGCTTGCGCCACCGCAGCACGCGGATCGGCGTCGTCGCGGGCCGGGGCCGGCACGCCGTCACGCATCAGACGCACGATCTGCTCGCGCATCTGCGCCGCGCGCGGGCGCCGGGCGAGCTCGCCTTCGAGCCGCTCGAGCTCGCGGTCGGCGCGGGCGATCGCGGCGCGCCGCCCGGCGATCTCCTCGTCGGTCACCGGCCGCTGCTGCTCGAGACGGACCCGTTCGCCCTGGGTCTGCTGCATCCGGTGCAGCAGGTCCTGGTCGGCGCGCCGGAACGCGTCGGCGATCAGCGTCTCGGCCTGGCGTTGCGCGTGACCGCCGGGATCGAAGAGCCGCGTGAACACGCCGGACAGCGCGCCGGCCCGCGGCGGCGGCGTGTCGAGCGACTGGCGCAGCACCGCCATCCCGCGCGACTGCCGGTCGAGCAGCGCGCCCTTGCGTTCGAACAGCGCCGTCGGCCCCAGCGGGTCGCTGGCGGGGAAGCTGCCACGTTCCAGTGTCGCGATCGCATCGAGCTCGGGCGCCGCGGCCTGGCTCAGCAGCAGGTGCGCGCGCTCGCTGAGCGCTTCGCTGGTGCGCCAGGGCGCGCGTTCGGCGAGCGCCTGCCGGTAGAGGCGCAGCGCGGCCGGGCCGTCGCCCTGGTACCAGCGCGCCAGCCCCAGATTCGACAGCACGCGCGGGCGCAGCCAGTAGCCGTCACCGGGTGCGAGCGTCGGTGACGGTGAGGCCTGCAGCGCAGCCAGCGCCGCTTCGAAGCCGCGTTGCGCGCCGGCCGCGTCGCCGGCCGCCAGCCGCAGGATCGCGGCATTGTTCAGCGCGGCGACGCGTTCGTCGAATGCCGCGGTGCGCCCGGACAGCGCAGCGGCGGCCCGTTCGCCGGCTACCCCCGCCGCGGCCGGGTCGCCGGTCTTCAGCAGCGCCGCCGCCTCGCGCCACAGCAGCTCGGCCCGCCATGGCGAGCGATCGTCGAACGCCCGCTCCGCCAGCATCCGCGCCGCGCGGTGGTGACGCAGCACCGCCGGCCAGTCGCCGCGTTTCTCGTCGAGCGACGCATGCAGCAGCCACAGCACCAGCAGCGCCGGATCGTCGTCGCCCCCGGCGCGCCGGACGATGCCGGCGGCCTCGTCGAGCGCCGCGGCGGCGGCGGTGAAATCATCGCCGGCGATCGCGCCGGCGGCCTGCGCATGCAGCCGTTGCGCGTCGGGCGGCAGGCGCAGCATCGCGGCCCGCCAGCCCGGATCGGCATGGAGCCACAGCGGATGCGTCAGCAGCGGTTCGGTGTCGAGGAACGCCGTGTCGTCGTGCTGCTCGAACGTCCGCGCGAGCGTCGCCACGCCGGGCGGCAGCATGTCGTCATCGTCGTCGTCCTCGCCGCGGCCGCCGGCCGCTGCGTACGTGGCCGTTGCGAACGTGAACGACGCAAGCATGATCGACGCGCACGTGACCGACGCGAACGTGACCGACGCAAATGCCGTCGAGGCGGATGCCAGCAGGCCATGCGCCGAAGGCGACGCCGCGAGCGCGCAGGCGAGCAGCGCGGACCGCAGCGCGCCGGCCGGCCGCGCGGGCGGGCACTGCCGCGATGACCGCGGCCAGCGCCGCAGCAGGCCGGACGAGATCAGCCGGAACGAGAGCGGCCGGAGCCTGTGCATCGTCGGCAGCCTGATCGATGGCGATCGGCGATTCTATGACGGACAGCGCCTGCCGCGGGGTTCGCCCTACAATGCGTCGGAACACATCGAAAGAATCCGCATGAGCGCATCCACGTTGCCCCGCACCAAGCCCGCCGTCGTCGGCCTGTCGGATGCCGCGCTCGCGCGCGCCGAGCGGGTGCTGCAGTCGGAGGTCGCCCGCGGCCGGTTGCCCGGCTACGTGTCGCTGGTCGCGCGGCGCGGCCAGATCGCCTCGCTGACCAGTCACGGCTTGCTCGATCCGGCCGGCGGCGCGGCGATGCAGACCGATTCGATCTTCCGCATCTATTCGATGACCAAGCCGATCGTGTCGCTGGCGGTCATGATGCTGCTGGAGGAGGGGCGGCTGCTGCTGAGCGATCCGGTCGCGTCGGTGCTGCCGGCGTTCCGCGATCTGCGGGTCGGCGTCGAGCGCGACGGGAAGTTCGATCTGGTGCGGCCGGCGCGGATGCCGACGATCCGCGATCTGTTGCGTCACACCGCCGGGTTCACCTACGAGTTCACCGCGAACGGCCCGGTCAACCAGATGTATTCCGAGGCCCGGCTGGCGGACCGCAACCGGACCAACGAGCAGTTCTGCGATGCGCTGGCGAAACTGCCGTTGTTCGTATCGCCCGGCGAGCGCTGGGAATACAGCCGGGCCACCGACGTGCTGGGCCGCATCGTCGAGGTCGTCGGCGGCGACACGCTCGGCGCATTCCTGCGCCGGCGGATCTTCGAGCCGCTGCGGATGGTCGATACCGCGTTCCATGTGCCGGCTGCCAAGCACGGCCGGATCGCCGAGCCGTTCGCGGCCGACCCCGACAGCAGACAGGAGGTGCGGCTGATCGACGTGCGCAGGGAGGCGGCGTTCGAGTCGGGCGGCGGCGGGCTGGTGTCGACCGCGCCCGATTACGCGAACTTCCTGCAGATGGTGCTGGACGGCGGCCGCTTCGACGGCGAACGGCTGGTGGGCCGCAAGACCCTCGAGCTGATGGGCTCCGATCATCTGGGCACGATCCCCAGTCTCTCCGATCTGCTGCCCGGCGGCACCGGCTTCGGCCTGGGCTTCGCGGTGCGCCGCGAGAACGGCCTGTCGGACATGGCCGGCTCGGCCGGCACGCTGCATTGGGGCGGCATCGCCGGCACGACGTTCTGGGTCGACCCGGCCGAGCAGTTCTTCGCGATCCTGCTGACGCAGGCGCCGGGACAGCGCGACTACTACCGGCCGCTCTATCGCAATCTGATCTACGCCACGCTCGACTGACCGGAGCGAACACGATGACCACCGACCAGCGCCCGCGCGCGGTGCCGCGCCTGCTCGAGGAGAGCCGCCGGGTGCGCATCACCGAATGGACGTTTCCGCCGCACGGCGAAACCGGCTGGCATCGCCACGAGATGGACTACGTGGTGGTCTATCGGACCGCGGCGACGCTGAAGGTCGAAGCAGCCGCCGGCGCCTCGACGGTGAAGCTGGCCGCCGGCGACAGCTACTATCGCGACGCAGGCGTCGAACACAACGTGATCAACGATAGTGACGACCCGCTGATCTTCGTCGAGGTCGAGCTGAAGCAGCAGGGTTGTGACGGGGCGCCGGCGTTCAGCGCCTGACCGCGGCGGCCTTGCGCCGCCCGCCGCGCGGCGCCGCCGCGGCGGGCGCCGGTTCGCCGGCCCGCGATTCGAGCGCCGACAGATATTGCTCGTGAACGCTCCTCAGGAATCCGGTCATCTCGTCGATCGCCGCCTGGGCGTCGCCGGCGCGCAGCCTGGCGATGAAACGGCCGCGCGACTCGAACACCGCATCGCCGTGCGGCGGCCCGAGCGTGTCGACGAAGTGCTGCATGATCGCGACGAGGCCGCTCATCACGCTCTCGAACACCGGATTGCCGGTCGCCTGTGCGAGGATCTTGTGGAACTCGAGGTTGATTCGCGAGCGCTCCGGGTAGTCGCCGGCATCGCTGGCGGCGCGCGACCGTTCGACATTGCGTTCCAGCGCGGCGAGCTGCTCGGGGGTGATGCGACCGCAGGCCAGCCGGACCACCGAGTCGGTGATGTGCAGCCGCGCCTCGGTCAACTGCGCCGGTGTCACGCTGCCGAGCTGGAACATGTCCTGCAGCGCCGTCGCGACGCTCTGGCCGTTCGGCGACGCGACGAACGCGCCGCCGTGCGCACCTTTCTGCAGCCGCAGCACGCCGGCCGTCTCGAGCACCCGCAGCGCCTCGCGGACCGAATTGCGGCTGACGCCGAGCTTGGCCGCCAGCTCGCGTTCGGCCGGCAGCCGGTCGCCGGGCTTCAGGCGGCCGTGGATCACGCGCTGACGCAACTGCGCGGTGATCTCCTCGAACGCGCGCGGCGGGCGGATCCGCTCGAAGTCGTCGTCGGCGGAATGCCGCTCCATCGCGCTGGTCGGAACCGCAGCCTGGATCTTCATCGAACGTGCCCGGTGCAAACCCGGTTGATGTGCCAGCTTCCAGTTTGCCCGAATTCGAGTCCTTCTATCGCGTATCGAGGTTCAGCCGTGCGCCGGTCTCCCGCCATTTGTCGAGCTCGGCCCGCAGGAACTCGCGATAGGCCTGCGGCGACTGCGGCCGGGGCTCGACGCGGAACGTCGTGCGCATCTGCTCGGCGATCTGCGGCGTCTGCAGGATCTCGTTGACCTGCTCGTTGACGGTACGCACGACCTCGGGCGGCGTCGCGGCCAGCGCGACCAGCCCGTAGAACGTGAACGGATCGAGGTCGCGCAGCGCGGCGATGCCGGCCTCGTTCAGCGACGGCAGCTCGGGCAGGAACGGCAGCCGGTCGGTGCTGGTGACGGCGAGAATGCGCTGCTTGCCTTCCTTCGCCAGCGGCACCGCGAACTGGGGCGTGATGAACGCGAGGTCGATGCGGTTCTCCGACAGCTCGATGACGATGTCGTTGTCCGACTTCAGCGGGATGTGGACCATGCTGATGCCGGTGCGGGCCATGAAGATCTCGGCCGCCAGATGGCCGGCCGAGCCCACGCCCTGCGAACCGAAGTTCAGCTTGCCGGGATTGCGCTTCGCGTAGTCGATCAGCTCCTTCAGCGTGCGAGCCGGCACCGACGGTGCGACGCTGATGACGCCGGGCTGCATGCCGATCATCGCGACCGGCACGAAGTCCTTGTCGGGGTCGTACGGCAGGTCCTTGCGCACGCCGGGATTCTGCACCAGCGAGCTGCCGGTGCCGACCAGCAGCGTGTAACCGTCGGCCGGCCGCGTCTTCACGTACTGGATGCCGTTGATCTGGCTGGCGCCCGGCCGGTTCTCGACGATCACCGGCACCTTCAGCCGCTCCGACAGATGCCGCGCGATCATCCGCGTCAGCGTGTCGGTGACGCCGCCGGTACCGAACGCGACGACCAGCGTGATCGGGCGGGACGGGTACGTCTGCGCCCGCGCACGCAACGGCAGCAGCACGGGCAGCGACGCCAGCGCGAACGACAGCCTGCGGCGGGTGCGTGGATCCGGTGCCGTGGTCATCGCGCCGGCGCCGGGAATGCTGGGAGTACTGGGGGTCATTCGGCGGTCACCTGGAATTCCCTGATCACGCGCGCCCGGAAGCCGGTCTCGATGCGCACGAACAGCAGTCGTCGGCGTTTCACGTCGCGGTCTCCTTGGCCGAAGGCGATTCCGTTCTGAAAACCAGCATCGAATCGAGCGCGAACACCTCGCCCCCGCTTGTCAGCGCGAGCGGATTGACGTCGACTTC
>DAISWF010000257.1:0-8375 GCA_036826495.1 Burkholderiaceae bacterium | reverse complement strand
CGCCGCTGGCCGCTGCTGCTGCCCCTCGTCTATGTGCTGATGGCGCTCGGCTATCGGACGATCGGCCTCGCGCTGCTCGCCGGCGACGGCAACGTCGGCGCCGGCCGGCATCTGCTGATGATGGGCGCGGTCGGGCTGAACATCTACCTCGTGATCTGCATCGCCGGGCGCTCGCACTGCGGGCTGGCGCTCGACGCGCGGCCGTGGGTGGTGGTCGGCGCGGCGCTGATCGTCGGTGCCGCGCTGCTGCGCGCAGCGAGCGCCTGGTGGGGCGGTGCACCGTTGATGGCGGTGGCCGGCAGCGGCTGGAGCCTGGGCTATCTGCTGCTGCTGGCGCGCCTCGGCCCGGTGCTGTGGAGGCCGCGCAGCGACGGCCTGAGCGGCTGCGCCGGCCCGGCGCCGGTTCCCGTCACGGGTCCGCTGCCGGCTGCTGGCACAATGGCGCAATGAACTCCCGCACCGTTGTTCCCTCCGCCGCACGCGAGCAGACAGTCGGCGAGGAGATCGCCAACGCGATCAGTCACGGACTGGGCTTCCTGTTCGCCGTCGCCTCCCTGCCGATCCTCGTCTGGCAGTCGGCGCGGCTCGGCGGCACCGTCGACGTCGTCGCCGCCAGCGTGTTCGCGTCGACGATGATCGTGCTCTATCTCGTGTCGGCGCTCTATCACGCGATGCCCGCCGGTCGCGCCAAGCACTGGCTGAATCGCCTGGACCATGCGGCGATCTATCTGTTCATCGCCGGCAGCTACACGCCGTTCACGCTCGGCGTGCTGCGCGGCGGCTGGGGCTGGTCGCTGTTCGGCATCGTCTGGGGCACGGCCGCATTCGGCGTCACGATCAAGCTGCTGCACCGGCTGCGCCATCCGCTGGTGTCGACGGCGCTCTATCTGGCGATGGGCTGGGTCGCGCTGGTGGCGGCGGTGCCGCTGGTCGAGCGCATGCCGGGGGCCGGGCTCGGCTGGCTGGTGGCCGGCGGGCTCAGCTACACGGTCGGCGCGATCGTGTTCCTGCTCGACGAGCGCATCCGCTATGCGCATTTCGTCTGGCATCTGTTCGTGCTCGGCGGCAGCGCCTGCCATTTCTTCGCGGCGCTCTGGTACGGACGGATGTAGGGACCGTCCCGGCGCGCCGGATCAGCCAGCCGGCGTCTGCTGGCCGGCCATCGCGGCTCGCCGAGAGCACATGATGGCCGGGTGCGAGGGCGTTGCGCCCTCGGTCTTACTTGGTGACCGCGAACGTCCCCTTCATCAGCGCGCTGTGGCCAGGAAAGGAACAGAAGAAGCTGTAGGCCTCGCCGACTTTCAGCTTCGAAGTGTCGAAGCTGACGGTGTCGTTCTCGCCGCCGCCGATCAGCTTGGTGGCGGCCAGCACGCGTGCGTCGCCGGGTTTCAGGTAGCCCTTGTCCGCGCCGGCCGGAATGCCGTCGGCGGCTACGGATGCCATGTCGGAAGTCTTGGTCAGCACCCAGTTGTGGCCCATCGAGACCTTCGGCAGCTTGCCGCTGTGCACCAGCTTGAGCGTGACCTTCTTGCAGCTCGAGGGAACGCTGAGACTGTCCTTGCTGAACTTCATTGCGTCGGTGCCTTCTATCTCCAGATCGCAGGGGCCGGCGGCAAAGGCGGAACCCGCGGCGAGCAGGGAGGCGGCAACGACGAGAGGTGCGAAACGCATGTAATGTCCTTCGAGGAGTGGAGGAGAAATTCTTCTGGCTTGCACGAGGCTGGCTGCATGGGATCGTGCCCGTGAGGCCGTCGACCTGCAATGACCTCGCTCAAATAACGCGGCAATCGCGCTCGCGGTGGACCGGGCCGAGTCGATCGGTCTCGCCCCCGGGGCACGCGGGCGATCGCGCGCCCCGGGGAACACACCCGGCGGCCGTCAGGCGATGTCGAAGCGATCCAGGTTCATCACCTTGGTCCAGGCGGCCGCGAAGTCCTCGACGAACTTCTGCTGCGCATCCGAACTGCCGTACACCTCGGCCAGTGCACGAAGCTGCGAGTTCGAACCGAACACCAGATCGACCCGGCTGCCGGTCCACTTCTTCTCGCCGGTCTTGCGGTCCAGCCCTTCGAACACCGCCTTGACCTCGGACACCGGTTTCCACACCGTGCCCATGTCGAGCAGGTTCACGAAGAAGTCGTTGGTGAGCTTGCCGGGCCGGTCGGTCAGCACGCCGTGGGTGGTCTGGCCGACGTTGGCGCCCAGCACCCGCAGTCCGCCGATCAGCACGGTCATCTCCGGCGCGGTCAGGGTCAGAAGCTGCGACTTGTCGATCAGCATCACCTCGGCCGGTACCGGCGCCGTCGCCCTCTGATAGTTCCGAAAGCCATCGGCCAGCGGCTCCAGCATGCCCACCGACACGACGTCGGTCTGCTCCTGCGAGGCGTCCATGCGGCCGGGCGTGAACGGCACGGTCACCGGGTTGCCGGCATCCTTCGCGGCCTTCTCCACGGCCGCGCAGCCGCCGAGCACGATCAGATCGGCCAGCGATACCTTCTTGCCGCCGGTCTGTGCCGCGTTGAACGACCGCTGGATGCCTTCGAGAATCTCGAGCGTCCTGGCGAGCTCCGCAGGCTGGTTGACTTCCCAGTCCTTCTGCGGCGCCAGCCGGATGCGCGCGCCGTTGGCGCCGCCGCGCTTGTCGGAACCGCGGAACGTGGAGGCCGACGCCCAGGCGGTGGACACGAGCTGCGACACCGTCAGGCCCGCACCCAGCAGCTTCTCCTTCAGCGCTGCGATATCGTCGGCATCGATCAGCGGATGGTCGACGGCGGGGATCGGGTCCTGCCAGATCAGTTCCTCGGCCGGCACTTCGGGGCCGAGGTAACGCGAACGCGGACCCATGTCACGGTGCGTCAGCTTGAACCAGGCGCGGGCGAACGCATCGGCGAACGCGTCGGGGTTCTCCAGGAAGCGGCGCGAGATCTTCTCGTAGGCCGGATCGAAGCGCAGCGCGAGGTCGGTGGTCAGCATCATCGGCGTATGACGCCTGGACGGATCATGGGCGTCGGGCACCGTGTTCGCGCCCATGTCGTGCTTGGGCTTCCACTGGTGCGCGCCGGCCGGGCTCTTGGTCAGCTCCCACTCGTAGCCGAACAGGTTCCAGAAGAAGTTGTTGCTCCACTTGGTGGGTGTGGTGGTCCAGGTGACCTCCAGGCCGCTGGTGATCGTGTCGCCGCCGCGGCCGGTGCCGTAGCTGCTGATCCAGCCCAGGCCCTGGTCTTCCAGGCTGCCGCCTTCGGGATCGGCGCCGACGTGCGAAGCCGGCCCCGCGCCGTGGGTCTTGCCGAACGTGTGGCCGCCGGCGATCAGCGCCACCGTCTCCTCATCGTCCATTGCCATACGGCCGAACGTCTCGCGGATGTCGCGTGCCGCCGCCACCGGATCGGGATTGCCGTCCGGGCCTTCCGGATTGACGTAGATCAAGCCCATCTGCACCGCGGCCAGCGGATTCTCCAGGCTGCGTTCGCCGGAGTAGCGCTTGTTGCCGGCCAGCCAGACGTTCTCGGCGCCCCAGTAGACATCCAGGTCGGGCTCCCATACGTCCTGGCGGCCGCCCGCGAAGCCGAAGGTCTTGAAGCCCATCGATTCCAGCGCGACGTTGCCGGCGAGGATCATGAGGTCGGCCCAGGAGATCTTGCGGCCGTACTTCTTCTTGATCGGCCAGATCAGCCGGCGGGCCTTGTCGAGGCTGGCGTTGTCGGGCCAGCTATTGAGCGGCGCGAAGCGCTGCTGGCCGCGTCCGGCGCCGCCCCGGCCGTCACCGACGCGATAGGTGCCGGCACTGTGCCAGGCCATCCGGATGAACAGCGGGCCGTAGTGGCCGAAGTCGGCCGGCCACCAGTCCTGCGAGTCGGTCATCAGCGCGCGCAGATCCTGCTTGACGGCTGCCAGATCGAGACTCTTGAATTCCTTGGCATAGTCGAACGACTCGCCCATCGGATCGGACTTGGAGGAATGCTGGTGCAACAGATCCAGCCGGAGCTGGTTCGGCCACCAGTCCCGATTGGACGGGCCGCTGGGGGCGGTCTGGTGGAACGGGCACTGCGCTGCGGCGCCTTCTGTTTGGCTCATCGCTCTGCTCCCTTTGCGTGATGTGGTTATCGGTGCAATGGAGATTAGTCGGTGCTATGGGCCCGGTCCAGTTGATATTCCCTGTCACTTCGATAAGTCCGGACTATCATCGTGGTCGATGTCCATTGCGACCCTATCGGAACGGCCCGACCGCAAGCACGGAATGTCGGTCCGTCGCAGCCTTTCCATCGTCCTCGCCACGCTCGTGCTGCTTGCCGGCTGCTCGCGCTCCGGCGACTCGACCGAGGCGATGCTGACGCGGGGCAAGGCGGTCTACGATGCGCAATGCGCGGTCTGCCACGGCGCGAACCTGGAAGGTCAGCCGGACTGGCGACAGCGGCGTGCCGACGGGCGTCTGCCGGCGCCGCCGCACGACGAAACCGGGCACACCTGGCATCACCCGGACCAGGTGCTGTTCGAGATCACCAAGTACGGTGTGCAGCGCTTCGCGGGGGCCGGTTACCCCAGCGACATGCCGGCGTACGAAGGGCGCCTGTCGGACGACGAGATCCGGGCGGTGCTGGCCTGGATCAAGAGCCGCTGGCCGGAGCCGGCGCGGCGCCGGCAGGCCGAGATCGACGCGGCCAGCCGGCGCTAGGGACCCTCCCTGGACTGGTCTGCGGGACCGGCGTCTACTGCCGTCGCGGGTCCCGTCGCGAACCGCTTCAACCGGAGGTCCGCTGCGATTTCTCCTGCTCGGCGCGCCCGCGCACCAGGGCCTTCGCCTGCGCCCAGTCGGCCGGCGTCAGCCCGCCCAGCTCTGCGAAGGTGCTCGGGGCGGCGAGGTGATGCCCGCCGTCGATCGCGATGTTCACGCCGGTGATGTAGTCGCAGGCGTCGGACTGCAGGAAGGTCAGCAGGTTGCACAGCTCCGGCATCCGGCCGTAGCGTCCGAGCGGAACCTGTTCGCTGGAGGCGGCGCCGACGTTGGCTTTCGGAATCGGTGCGAGCTTCTCCCAGGCGCTCTCCGTCGGAAAAGGTCCGGGCGCCACGGCATTGACCCGGATGCGGTGCCGGCCCCATTCGACGGCGAGCGACATGGTCATCGCATGGACCGCCGTCTTGGCCATCGCGGAGGGCAGCACATAGGCTGAGCCGGTCCAGACCCAGGTCACCAGCATGCTGACGACGGAGCCGGGCAGGCCCTGCGCGATCCAGCGGCGCCCGCAGGCCAGCGTGCAGAACAGCGCTCCGTCCATCACCGTCGATCGCACCGCCGCGAATCCACGCGGGCTGATCTCGGTGGATGGCGAGATGAAGTTGGCCGCGGCGTTGTTGACGAGGCCGGTCAGGGGGCCGTCCTGCCAGATCCGGTCGATCATCGCCTCGATCTGGTCCGCGTCCCGGACGTCGCAGATCAGCGCCTGGATCGATCCGCCGTGGACGGCCGTTGTCTGGATCTCGCGGACCGCCTCGTCCAGCACGCGCTGGCGGCGCCCGCAGATGTAGACCGCTGCCCCTCGCGATGCGAACGTGCGCGCGAGCTCCTTGCCGAGCCCGGTTCCGCCGCCGGTGATCAGGATCCGCTTGCCTGCCAGCACGTCGTCGCGGAATACATCTGGGCCCATGTCTCGCTCCTCCGGTCGTCGGTCAATTCAGCTCACGCGCCTGCGGTAGTCGGCGAGCATCTGGCGGCCGATGATGTGCTTCATCACCTCGATCGAACCGCCGGCGATCTTGACGATCCGGGCATCGGCATAGGCCCGTGCGATCGGATAGTCCCACATGTAGCCCCAGCCGCCGAAGAGCTGCAGGCACTCGTCGACGACCTTGCAGTGCAGGTTGCTCAGCCACATCTTGGCCATCGCCGCGTCGACCGAGTCCAGATTGCCGTCCATGAAGAGCCGGATGCAGCGGTCGGTGAAGGTGCGGCCGACCACCGCTTCGGTCTTCAGCTCGGCCAGCTTGAACTGGGTGTTCTGGAAATCGGCGATCGTCTGATTGAACGCCTTGCGCTCGGCGGTATAGGCCAGCGTGTAGTCGATGACCGTCTCGCAGACGGCGGCGGAGCGGATCGCCTGGGCCAGTCGCTCCTGCGCGAGCTTGGTCATCATCAGCTCGAAGCCGCGACCCTCGTCGCCCAGCATCGCGGTGGCGGGCACCCGCACGTCATCGAAGAACAGCTCGGAAGTGTCCTGGGCCTTCATGCCCAGCTTGTGCAGATTCTTGCCGCGGCGGAATCCCGGCAGGCTGGCATCGACCAGAAAGAGCGTCACGCCCTTGGCGCCGGCGGCCGAATCCGTCTTCGTGGCGAGCACGATCACGTCGCAGAGCTGGCCGTTCGAGATGAACACCTTCTGCCCGGAAATGACGAAGTCGTCGCCCTGCCGCGTCGCACGGGTCTTGATCGCCTTCAGATCGGATCCGGCATGCGGCTCGGTCATGCCGAGCGAACCGATCGCCTCGCCGGCCACCATCTTCGGCAGCCATTCGCGCTTCTGCGCTTCGCTGCCGAAGGACTTGATGTAGGTGGCCACCAGATCGGTATGGATCAGGAAGCCCGGCCCGGAGAAACCCGATCGGGCCAGCTCCTCGTAGACGACGACGTCGAACAGATAGTCGGCGCCGAGTCCGCCATAGGCCTCCGGGACCGTGCAGCACAGCATGCCGGCTTCTCCGGCCTTGCGCCACAGCTCGCGCGGCACCTGTCCCTCCTGCTCCCAGCGGGCGTGATGCGGGCCGATCTCCCGGTCGATGAAGCGTCGCACCGCGTCCCTGAAGGCCTCGTGTTCCTGGCTGAAGAGATCTCGCTTGATCATGAGGCGGCTCCGGAACCGGATGCGGATTGAAAGGCCGTCTGCAGACGCGACCGGCATCGATGCCAGGCGTCCCGGGCAGACGGGTCGAGCCCGTCGATGGCTGCCTGCCGTTCGTCCCACAGCCAGGCGAGCGGCCCGCCGGTCCAGCCCGGTGCCGCGCCGGACAGACAGGCGGCGACGTCCAGCAGCAGCGGATCGCAGGCCGGGTGTGCGGTCAGGTGTCGCAGTGCGAGGGCGGCCTGCCGTTCGATCGGCTGCCCGGCCGATTCCGCGAGCAGGCTCCTGTCCGACTCCGATGCCCACGGCAGCACACCCATCCTCGAAGCGACGGCCGACAGACGCGCGCTCGCCGACGCGTCGGAGCCCAGCACCTCCATGACCCGTCCCCAGGCGCTGGCGGGCGCGAGGATGGCCGCGGTCTCGCCGGGCCCGACGCTGACCGGCGAGTCGATCGTTCCCAACCGGACCGTGGACGACTGACCGTCCGGATCGGAGATCGTCATCGTGTCGATCGGTTGCGTCGCGGCCGTCGCGGCCGTCGAGGACGCCGTGGCCGTCGTGGCCGCCGTGGCCGTCGTGGCCGCCGAGGAGCCGGGCTGCAGCCGCGCGGTGGCCCGTCGCCAGACCTCGCATGGCGGGCTCAGCGGCCCCAGCGCAACGGTGCCGAGCCGGACGGCCGCTGCGGCCGCCTCCCGCTCGGCGCGCAGCCGCTCCAGGAACAGCGTGCGCACCATCCTGCCGGCGACCGGGTCGAACATCAGCCGCAGGAACTGCAGCATCTCGACCGTGTTGGCTTCGGGCAGGGGGCGCCGTGCCCCCTGCAGCACCGCATCGACGATCGCGCCATAGGCGGGATAGTGATCGAAGGTGTAGTCGTCGATGCCGGCGCGCAGCGCCTCGGTGCGGGCGACCGCCTTGCTGTAGGGCGGCACGTCGCGCTGCCCGAGGTGGGGATACTTGGCGTCGGGGTCGTACGGCTGGCCGATCCGGGCGCGGGCGAGCGTGCGCGCCGCCTCCAGCAGGTCGCCTGCCGGAACCGCCTGCTCGAACACGCCCAGCCGCACCGCCTCCTGCGGGTTCATCGAGCGGCCGCTCAGCAACAGCTCCAGGCCCGCCGCATAGCCGGCCAGTCGTGGAAGCCGCTGCGTGCCGCCCGCTCCCGGCAACAGGCCGAGCCTGATCTCCGGCACGCCGAGCTGGACCTTCGGCCCGTCACCGACGATCCGGTGTCGACAGGCCAGCGCCAGCTCGAGGCCGCCGCCCAGCGCAAGCCCGTTGACCGCCGCGATCCATGGCTTGGCGCTCTCCTCGAGGCGCACGAACAACCGGCCGAGCCGGCCGCACAGCTCGAACATCTGCTGGTGGGTGGACCTCCTGGCCGCCAGGCAGAACTCGCGGACCATCGAGAGATCGGCACCCGCCAGGAAGCTGGTCTTGCCGGAGGTCAGCACGACGGCCCGGACCCCGGCGTCCCGGTCGACCCGATCCAGCAGCGCTTCGAGCGCATCGATCAGCTCGGGCGAGAACACGTTCATCGTGCGA
>DAISWF010000256.1:0-8416 GCA_036826495.1 Burkholderiaceae bacterium | reverse complement strand
CATGCGCGGCTGTTCGGCGGCCTGAACTGGGTCGGCGTGAACACCCGCGTGATCTCGGCCAAGCGCCCGCGCGTCGTCGCGAACTGAGCGAACCGATCATGGCAGACCACCAATACCGCCAGGAGACGCTGGCGATCCACGCCGGCCAGATTCCCGATGCGCAGACCGGCGCGCGGGCGCTGCCGATCTACCAGACGACCAGCTTCGTGTTCGACAGCGCCGAGCATGCGGCGAGCCTGTTCAACCTGCAGACCTTCGGCAACGTCTATTCGCGGCTGTCGAACCCGACCGTCGCGGCGTTGGAGGAACGGGTCGCGGCGCTCGAGGGCGGGCGGGCCGCGGTGGCCAGCGCAAGCGGCATGGCCGCCGAGACGATGGCGCTGATGACGATCCTGCAGTCCGGCGATCACGTGGTGGCGGCCGGCGCGCTGTACGGCGGCAGCGTGACGATGCTGGCGGTCAACCTGCGCAAGTTCGGCATCGAGACCACCTTCGTCGATGCCACGAAGCCGGACGCGTTCGCCGCCGCGATCCGCCCGTCGACCCGCGCGCTGTACGTCGAGAGCCTGGGCAATCCGAGCCTGGTGCTGGCCGACATCGCCGCGCTGGCCGACATCGCCCATGCGCACGGCGTGCCGCTGATCGTCGACAACACCGTGCCCAGCCCGGCGCTGTGCAATCCGTTCGCGTTCGGCGCCGACATCGTCGTGCACAGCGCGACCAAGTACCTGGCCGGTCACGGCACGACCTTGGGCGGCATCGTCGTCGAGAGCGGCCGCTTCCCGTGGGACAACGGCAAGTTCCCCGGCATGACCGAACCTTCGCTCGGCTATCACGGCGTACGCTGGTACGAGACCTTCGGCGATTTCGGCTTCACGATGCGCTGCCGGATGGAGAACCTGCGGGTGTACGGCGCGGCGCTCGCGCCGATGGCCGCCTGGCAGATCCTGCAGGGGGTGGAAACACTGCCGCTGCGGATGGAGCGGCACTGCTCGAACGCGCTGGCGGTCGCCCGCTTCCTGAAGGACGATCCGCGGGTCAGCTTCGTCGCGTATCCCGGTCTCGAAGACCATCCGCAGCATGCGCTGCTGAAGCGACAGATGCGCGGTGCGTCGGGCCTGCTGGCATTCGGCGTCAAGGGCGGAGAGGCGGCCGGCGTGCGCTTCATCGAGGCGGCCGAGTTCATGAGCCACCTGGTCAACATCGGCGACACCCGCACGTTGATCAGCCATCCGGCCAGCACCACCCACCGGCAGCTCGATACCGAGCAGCAGCTCGCCGCCGGCGTCCTGCCCGACATGGTCCGGATCTCGGTGGGGCTCGAGCACATCGACGACATCCTGTGGGACATCGACCGGTCGCTGGCTGCAGCGGCGGCGGGCTGACGCGGCAGGGCTGACGCGGCGGCGAGCCGGAGCGCGGTCACCGCGCGTCCGCGCATCCGTCCAGGGCCGCCGGGGGCCGACATCGGGCAGGAGAATTGCCAGTGCCCGCATCATGGCACTGTCCGACGGCGACGTGACGCTCCAGGTCGGTGACCGGGCAGTGGTCGTCACGCATCCGGACAAGCTGCTGATTCCCCAGGCCCGGGTGCGCAAGCTCGATCTGGTCGACTACTACCTCGCGATCGCCGAGGGCGCGTTGCGCGGCGCCGGCGGCCGTCCCTGCATGCTCGTCCGCTACCCGGAGGGGATAGACGGCGACTTCTTCTTCCAGAAGCGCGCGCCGGGCAAGCGCCCCGCAGAGCTGGAGGTGACGGCCATCCGGTTCCCGTCCGGCCGCGCGGCCGACGAGGTCGTGCCGCGCCGGCCGGCCGATCTCGCATGGCTGGCCAATCTGGCCTGTCTCGAGCTGCATCCGCATCCGGTGCGCGCCGATGACCTGGAGCATCCCGATGAGCTGCGCATCGATCTCGACCCGGTGCCGGGTGTCACGTGGCCGCAGATCCAGCAGGTCGCCCGCGTCGTCCGCGAGGCGCTCGCCGAGGTGGGCCTCACCGGCTGGCCCAAGACGTCCGGATCCCGCGGCGTGCACGTGCTGATCCGCATCGAGCGCCGCTGGAATTTCGTGCAGGTGCGGCGGGCGGCGCTGGCGCGCGCGCGCGACGTGGAGCGCCGCGCGCCGGACCTCGCCACCAGCGCCTGGTGGAAGGAAGAGCGCCACGGGGTGTTCATCGACTACAACCAGAACGCGAAGGACCGGACCGTCTGCTCGGCCTACTCGGTGCGGCCCAAGCCGGACGCGCGGGTCTCGACGCCGGTAAGCTGGCAGGAACTGGACGAATGCGATCCGGCGGACTTCACGCTCTGGACGCTTCCCGGGCGCTGGCAATCGATCGGTGATCCGCATGCGGCGATCGATGACCATGCCGGCTCGCTCGAATCGCTGCTGGAGCTGTCGGCGCGTCACGAGGCCGAAGGTCGGGGCGACGCGCCCTGGCCGCCGCACTATCGCAAGGCCGCCGGCGAACCGAAGCGAAAGCCGCCGTCGGGCAGGCACGGCAACATACCGCTGATCGAGATCGCCCGCGTCGAGCGCGAAGCCGATGCGCTGGCCGCCGCCGAAGCCTGGAAGGCCGCTCATCCGAAAGCCGCCGGCCACCTCGACCCGCACGATGTGCTGATCGACCGCATGCGCGGCAGCTCGTCGCTCTGGTACCGCGTGCGGATAAATCTCGTCAACGTTCCGCCGGCGTTGCGGCCGGACGTTCCGAAACCCGGCTGAAGCGTCAGGCGCTGAACACCCTGGCCAGCTCGTACGGCGTCGTCACCTCGAGCTGGTCGTAGCGGCAGTCCCGCGCCGGCTTGTCGGAGCGCCAGCGCATGAACGTCGTCGCGTGCCGGAAACGCCGGCCCTGGAGATGGTCGTACCGGACTTCGCAGACCCGCTCCGGGCGCAACGGTTCCCAGCTCAGGTTCTTGCCTCCGCTCCAGCGGCTCTGCGCGCCGGGCATCCGCTGCGCATCGCCGACCACGGCGCCGGCCCAATCGCGCCACGGATGCGTGTCGATCGCCCGCTCGCGAAGAGGCGCCAGCTCCGTCAGCAGCTCCCGGCGCCTTGCGAGGGTGAACGACGAGGTCACGCCGACGTGGTGCAGCGTGCCGGCATCGTCGTACAGCCCCAGCAGCAGCGAGCCGACCGCATCGGCGCGGTCCTTGTACCAGCGGAATCCGGCGACGACGCAGTCGGCAGTCCTGGCGTGCTTGATCTTCAGCATCGCGCGCTTGCCCGGCTGGTAGGGCGCCGATTCGAGCTTCGCAACGACGCCGTCCAGACCGGCACCCTCGAACTGCCGCAGCCAGCGTCCGGCCTCGGCAGGGTCGCGCGTCGTCGGCGTGAGGTGCAGCGGCGGCGAGGGGCTGCCCAGCAGACGCTCGAGCCGCGCACGCCGTTCGCCCTGCGGCAGCGCCATCGTCGACCTGCCGCCGGCGGCGAGGAGATCGAATGCGACGAAGTGGGCCGGCGTCTCGGCCGCCAGCTTCGCGATGCGCGACGCGGCGGGGTGGATCCTCTGCTGCAGAGCGTCGAAATCGAGACCGCGCGGCGAAGGGACGACGATCTCGCCGTCCAGTATGGAGCCCTCGGGCAGCGAATCGAGCAGTGCGCGCTCGAGCTCGGGGAAGTAGCGGTTCAAGGACTTCAGATCGCGGCTCTGCAACAGCAGGTCGTCGCCGGTGCGGAAGACGATCGTCCGAAAGCCGTCCCACTTCGGCTCGAAGAGGAAGCCGGGTTCGGCCGGCAACGCGTCGGCGATCCGGGCGAGCATCGGCTCGATCGGGGGCGTCGCAAGCGCTTGTGGGGATCCCGGGTGGTCGCTGATGATGCCTCCGAAGCGTGCCTGCACGTCCGCGCGATCGACCGGCGTGCTGCGCCGACGCGATCTGGCAAACCGCGTTCCTGCGAGCACGCTCAGGCTGTTCATTCGTACAGTAGAATCGCGCATCGTGCCCGACCGCCAACGACTGATCGCGCATCTCGACATGGACGCGTTCTACGCGAGCGTCGAGCTGTTGCGTTATCCGGAGCTGAGCGGGCTGCCGGTGGTGATCGGCGGCGGCCGCCGTCATGCGCCGGTGCTCGAGGAAGATCCGCTGACCGGCGAGCCGCGCCGCGTGTTCGCCAGGCTCGGCGATTACGTCGGCCGCGGCGTGATCACCACCGCCACCTATCCGGCGCGCGACTTCGGCGTCCGCTCGGGCATGGGGCTGATGAAGGCCGCCAGGCTCGCGCCGCAGGCGGTGCTGCTGCCGATCGACATGGACGAGTACCGCCGCCTGTCGCGCCTGTTCAAGGCCGCGGTCCGTGCGATCGCGCCGCTCGTCGAGGATCGCGGCGTCGACGAGATCTACATCGACCTGACCGACGTCGTCGGCGACGTCGACGATCCCTGGTGGGCGGTGCGCGACGTCGCGCGCGCGATCAAGGCGGCGGTGAAGAACGCCACCGGGCTCACCTGCTCGATCGGCATCACGTCGAACAAGCTGCTGTCGAAGATCGCGTCCGAGCTCGACAAGCCCGACGGCCTGACGGTGCTGCGCCCGGCCGACGTCGAGCAGCGCATCCAGCCGCTGCCGGCCAGCCGCATCAACGGCATCGGGCCGAAAGCCTATCTGAAGCTGCAGTCGTTCGGCATCGTGACGATCGCCGACCTGGCGGCACGCGACCCGGCCTGGCTGGTCGCCCAGTTCGGCCGCAGCTACGGCGCCTGGCTGCATGCCGCCGCGCACGGGCTCGACGACCGGCCGGTGGTCACCAGCAGCGAACCGCAGTCGATCAGCCGCGAGACCACGTTCGAGCGCGACCTGCATGCGGTGCGCGACCGCGCCGAATTGTCGGCGCTGTTCACCGACCTGTGCGAGCACCTGGCCGACGACCTGGCCCGCAAGCGCTACCTGAGCCGCTCGATCGGCATCAAGCTGCGGTTCGACGATTTCCGCACCGTCACGCGGGTCGTCACCTTGCCGCAGGCGACCGGCGATGCGGCGGCGATCCGGCGTGCGGCCGGCGAGTGCCTGAAGCGGGTCGATCTCGCGCGCCGGATCAGGCTGCTGGGCGTGCGGGCCGAGGCGCTGGTGGCCGAGGATCGTCTGGAGCCGGACGAACGCCTTCCGCAGCAGGCCGGGGCGTCTGCGGGCAAGGCCGCCACCCGCAGGGTCCGGCCGGTGCGTGGCGGTGCGCCTTCCGGTGCGGCCGAACCGTCGCCGACCGATCTGTTGGCGACCACGGCCACGCTGCCGTTGTTCGAAGACCTGCCCGTGCCAGCCGGTCCTGGGCCAGCCGGCCCTGAGCCCGTCGCCCCCGTGCCTTCCGCCCGCGTGCCTGCCGCCCGCGTGCCCGCCGGTCCTGCAGCCAAGTCGCCGCCGCCTTCCGACGACCGCTGAGGGCCTGCCTTCCGACGGCGGCCGACCGCCTGCCTTCCGACGGCGGTCGACCGTGCCGTCCGACGATGGCCGACCGGTGCCTTCCCGACGATCGCCGACCGTCGCCGTGTCCGGATTGTCGCGAACGCCACATCGGCGCGCGTCACCCGCCGTCTGCAAGTGCTTGATTTTCCGGTCCCGTGCGGTTGGCACGGCTCTCGCAATACCGGCTTGTCCGACAGCACGCCACCGGGACGGGAACATGAGCACCACCACCTTCGTGTCGATCGACGGCCTGGCCCGTGACCGCCAGGCCGTCAGCCGCATTCCCGGCACCGCGGCGGCGGGCGGCTGCTCCACCAGCGGCGGAGCCGGCAAGGCGAGCTGCGGCGCCAGCGGCGGCCCGGACGACATGCCGGCCGAGATCTGGGACAAGGTGAAGAACCATCCGTGCTATTCGGAGCAGGCCCATCACCACTATGCGCGGATGCACGTGGCGGTGGCGCCGGCCTGCAATATCCAGTGCAACTACTGCAACCGCAAGTACGACTGCTCGAACGAGTCGCGGCCCGGCGTCGTCAGCCAGAAGCTGACCCCCGAGCAGGCGGTGAGGAAGGTGGTGGCGGTGGCCAGCGAGATCCCGCAGATGACGGTGCTGGGCATCGCCGGCCCGGGCGACGCGCTGGCCAATCCGACGAAGACCTTCGAAACCTTCCGGATGCTGCAGCAGCAGGCGCCCGACATCAAGCTGTGCCTGTCCACCAACGGGCTGGCGCTGCCGGCGATGGTCGACGACATCTGTCGCTACAACGTCGACCACGTGACGATCACGATCAACATGGTCGACCCCGAGATCGGCGCGAAGATCTATCCGTGGATCTTCTGGGACCACCGGCGGGTCACCGGCATCGAGGCCGCGCGCATCCTGCACGCGCAGCAGATGCGCGGGCTGGAGATGCTGACCGCCCGCGGCGTGCTGACCAAGATCAACTCGGTGCTGATCCCCGGCATCAACGACGAGCATCTGGTCGAGGTGAACCGCGAGGTCAAGAAGCGCGGCGCGTTCCTGCACAACATCATGCCGCTGATCAGCGACCCGGCACACGGTACGGTGTTCGGGCTGATCGGCCAGCGCGGTCCGTCGGCGCAGGAACTGAAGGCGGTGCAGGACGCCTGCGCCGGCGGCGCGAACCTGATGCGCCATTGCCGCCAGTGCCGCGCCGACGCCGTGGGTCTGCTGGGCGAGGACCGCAGCGCCGAGTTCACGCTGGACAGGATCGAACGGCGTGAAGGGGTGTACGACCTGGAGGGGCGGCGGGCCTACCAGCAGCAGGTGGAAGCCGAACGGCAGGCGCAGCATGTGGCCCGGCAGCAGATGCTGACGCAGTTGCAGGCCGCGGTCGCGACGGGTGATCGCGCGGCGACGAGTGATCGCTCTGCGACGGGTGGTCGCTCTGCGATGGGCGATGGTGCCGCGCCGGGCGATCTCACCGTGCTGGTGGCGGTGGCCACCAAAGGGCATGGCCGGATCAACGAGCATTTCGGCCATGCCGCCGAGTTCCAGATCTACGAGGTGGGCCGCACGCAGGTCACGTTCATCGGCCATCGCCGGGTCGATCTGTACTGCCAGGGCGGCTGGGGCGAGGACGAACATCTGCCGTCGATCGTCGAGGCGATCAACGACTGCCATGCGGTGCTGGTGGCGAAGATCGGCCGCTGCCCGCGCGACGAGCTGCAGGCGGCCGGCATCGAACCGGTCGAGCGCTACGCGCACCAGTTCATCGAACAGGCGGTGCTGCAATGGTTCGCCGACTACGTCGAACGCATCGCCCGCGGCGACATCGTGCACCGCCCGCGCGGCGACGCCCGCATCCGGCAGGGGGCATTCACCGGCGAAGCGGCTGCCTGAGGCGCTCCGCCGCGTCATGCGCCTGCTTCATCCACCCGTCAGGAGATCGTCATGGCACTGAAGATCGTTGCCTCCATGTGCACAGGCTGCTCGGCCTGTGAACCCGAATGCCCGAACGTCGCGATCCGCGAGAAGGGCGGCGTGTTCATCATCAATCCCGCCAAGTGCACCGAGTGCGAGGGTCACTTCGATTCACCGCAGTGCATCGCGGTGTGCCCGGTCGACGGCTGCATCCGGAAGGTGTGAACGATGATCCTGCCCACGCTGACGATCACGCCGGCCGCCGAGAAGTTCATCCGCCGGATGGTGCGGTTCTCCGACCATCCGGGCGGCGGGTTCCGTCTCACCGTGTCGCCGGGCGGCTGCTCGGGCTACGCATCGGAGTTCACCGTCGAGGCGGCGCCGCGCCAGGGCGATGCCGAACTGGCGGTGAACGGGTTGCACCTGTTTTTGCCGGCTGCCAGCCGCCTGCTGCTCGATGGGGTCACGATCGATTTCGCCGACACGCCGACGCAGTCGGGCCTGACGTTCCACAACCCGAACGCGGCGGCCTGCGGCTGCGCCAGCTCGTCGCAAGCCGGCGCACCGTCGACCGCGACGGTGTCGGCCGCCTCGATCCGCCGCCTGTGAGCCGGGGCCGCCGATGTCCGACATCAGCCGTGACGACGACGCCGTCGAGATCGCGATGCCGCCGCGCTTCGCGATCGGCGAACGGGTCATCAGCCGCTCGGTGATCCGCAACGACGGCACCTACCGCGGCCGCGACATCGGCGACGTGCTGGTGTCGCGCGGCGACGTCGGGGTCGTCTGCTCGGTCGGCACCTTCCTGCAGCAGTTCTACATCTACGCGGTGGACTTCGTAGGCACCGGTCACCGTGTCGGCATGCGCGCGAAGGAACTGTGCACGCTGGACCAGCTTCCCGAAGAGGTGCTGGCGCGGCTCGGCGATCGGGCGGCGCTGCTGGCGTCGATCCGTTGAGAACCTGTGGAGGGCGCGATGATCGAACCGAGCGTACCGAGGCAGGTTGTGCGGACCCTCCCCAAGTACCGGTGGGGACAGCCGGTCACCGCCGCCGTCGATCTCTACAACGACGGCAGCGTTCCCGACCTGCCCGAGGACGTGCTGCTGGTGGCCGCCGGCGGGCCC
>DAISWF010000255.1:0-8510 GCA_036826495.1 Burkholderiaceae bacterium | reverse complement strand
CGTGAAGATGACGGTGACGCTGATTGCGCCGATCGCGATGGAGCAGGGGCTGCGGTTCGCGATCCGCGAGGGCGGGCGCACCGTCGGCGCCGGCGTCGTGTCCAAAGTATTGAAATAACCCCCCGAAGATAGCAGGCCCCCCCGAAGCGCCTTCGGCGCTTCCCCATGGGCGAAGCAGGTGGCCCGGCAAAGCCGGGTCCACCGCTTCCCTCCAGTAACCCGGGGCTTCGCCCCATCGTTCTTTGAAAAGGTAGTTGTGAAATGAACAACCAGAAGATCAGAATCCGGCTGAAAGCGTTCGATTACAAATTGATCGACCAGTCGGCCGCGGAGATCGTCGACACCGCCAAGCGCACCGGCGCCGTGGTGCGCGGGCCGGTGCCGCTGCCGACCAAGATCCAGCGCTACGACGTGCTGCGTTCGCCGCACGTCAACAAGACGTCGCGCGACCAGTTCGAGATGCGCACGCACCTGCGGCTGATGGACATCGTCGATCCGACCGACAAGACGGTCGACGCGCTGATGAAGCTGGATCTGCCGGCCGGCGTCGACGTCGAGATCAAGCTCCAGTAGCAACCGACAGCGTTTCCGCACCGCTGGCGCGAGGAGACCCGCCAGTCGGACGACGGCCGACCGTCGTCCGACTTCTGTAGAATGAACTGGAAGTGAAGCGATCGGGAGGGAGTCTTGATCCGCGCCACGTACTTTCTTTCGGACATCGACGCTTCGTTCGACCCCTCGGGGTTGCAGCGGGTGTCGTTCCAATGGGACTTCATCGAGGGCCGATGGCAGGTCTGGACCGACAACGGCGTGATGCCGCTGGCCACCGCGGAGCGGCTGGTGCGGTGCGCGCGGGCGGTCGGCCTGGTCGATCCTTCCCCCGAACGCCGCAGCGCGATGCTCGCGCTGCTCGCACGTGACCGCGGCGAGCTGGTCGCCGCGCTCGATCTGACTCCTTCCGCGGATTCCGCATCGTTCGGCACGGCGTCGGTAACGGCCTGAGGCACGCTGCTCGCGGTCGCCTCTCTTGGTCTGCCTTGCCGCGGCCGCCGGCGCGGTGCGCGTGCAGCAACGGCTGCTTCAGCCGGCGCGGCGCCGCCGCCGCAGCGCCGCGGCTGCGGCCAGCGCGAGTGCGATGACGAGCAGCGAGATGCCGGTCGTCACCGTGCCCAGCGCATAGATCGACGGCGTCGTCACCGTCGTCGTCAGGCCCTGCAGTTCGAGCGGCAAGGTGTTCAGGTCGCCGATCGCCTGCGAGGACCGTGCGATCTCGTCCCAGCTCAGCGTGAAGCCGAACATGCCGATGCCCACCACCGACGGGCCGATCAGCGGCAGCACGACGTGCAGGAAGGTCTGCCAGGGCGTCGCCCCCTGGTCGATCGCGGCCTCTTCGTAGGCCGGGTTGAAGCGGTTGAAGACCGCGAACATGATCAGCAGGCCGAAGGGCAGTGTCCAGGTCAGGTGCGCCCCCAGGCCCGAGGTGTAGAGTCCCAGCGACGTCGTGTAGCTTTCCAGCGTGCCGGTCGCGCCGGCTGCTTCGAGCAGCCACTTGATCGCGCCGTCGAGCAGGCGGAACTGCAGGCCGATGCCGAGCGAGACGATGATCGACGGCATGATCAGGCTCGCCACCGTGACGTAGAACAGCAGGTTCGCGCCGGCGAGCTTCTTGCGGAACGCCAGGCCGGCGCTGAGCGAGAGCAGCACGGTCAGGATCATCACGACGACGCCGAGCGCGAGCGAACGGCGCAGCGCGGCGCCGATGTCGACGACGCCCAGGCCCTGCCACAGCTCGCGGTACCAGTGCGCCGACCAGCCGCGCATCGGGAACGTCAGGCCGCCTTCGGGGCCCTGGAAGCTGAGCACGAAGATCGTGATCACCGGGCCGTAGAGGAACAGCACGAACAGCGCGAACACGAAGGCCAGCGGCCAGAAGCCCTTTGCCCTGCCCTCCCGCGCCATGATCAGAGCTCCTTCCGCAGATCGACCATGCGCGTCAGCGCGGCGATGATCATCAGCACGACCGCGAGCAGCACGACCGCGTTCGCCGCCGCGAGCGGGAACTGCAGGTAGCTCGTCTGCACCTGGATCACCTTGCCCACCGAAGCGATCTGCTGCCCGCCCATTACGCCGACGGTGACGAAGTCGCCCATGACGATCGTGATGACGAAGATCGAGCCGATCACGATGCCGGTGCGCGACAGCGGCACGATCACGTTCCACAGGGTCTGCCAGCCCGACGCGCCGCAGTCGTCGGCGGCTTCGAGCAGCGCGCGGTCGATGCGCATCATCGAGTTGAAGATCGGCACCAGCATGAACATCGTGTACAGATGCACGAAGGCGAGCACCACCGAGAACTCGGAGAACAGCAGCCACTCGACCGGCTCGCCGACCGCGCCGACGGCCATCAGCCCCTGATTCACCAGCCCGTTACGCCCGAGCAGCGGCACCCACGAGATCATGCGGATCACGTTGCTGGTCCAGAACGGGATCGTGCATATCACGAACAGCAGCGTTTGCATGCCGGGCGAGCGCACGTGGAAGGCGAGGAAGTAGGCGATCGTGAAGCCGAGCACCAGTGCGCAGGCCCAGGTCAGCAGCGAGAAGCGCAGCGTCGACCCGTAGGTCTTCAGCGTCACGCAGGGCTCGGCGAGGTTCGCGCAGCCCTCGAAGATCGACACGTAGTTCTGCGCCGTGAAGCCCGGGATCAGCTCGTAGTCGCTGGTCGGCCAGAAGCTGACCGCGGCGATCAGCAGCAGCGGCGCGACGAAGAAGAACAGGAACACCGCCGCGAACGGCAGCGACTGCAGCCAGGCCGGCGGGCCGGTTCGCAGCTCCTTCGTCGTCGCGCTCACGGCGGGGTGTTCTCGTCCGTCAGGCGGCGACGAACTCGTTCCACTTCTGGACCATGTAGGTGTTCTCGTCCATCAGCGCGTTCCAGCAGGCGATGCCGCCCATGCGCTGTTCGTACGAGCCGCCGTCGCGCGAGCTGCCGGCCTTGGCGAGCAGCTCGCCGTTGGGCGCCTTGATGTCCTGCGTCGCGGGCTTGCCTTCCATCCAGTAGGCCCACTCGTAGGCCTCCATCTTCGCCTGGGCGGTCTCGAGCACGGCGCTGTAGTAGCCCTGGCGGTTCAGGTAGGCGCCGGCCCAGCCGTCGAGGAACCAGTTGATGAACTCGTAGGCGCCGTCGAGCTTCCTGCCGCTCAGCGTGGCCGGCAGGCCGAAGCCGGCCGCCCAGGCGCGATAACCTTCCTTCAACGGCTGGAACACGCAGGGGATGCCCTTGGTGCGCACCGCCGTCACCGCCGGCGACCACATCGACTGGATCACCACCTCGCCCGAGGCCATCAGGTTGACGCTCTCGTTGAAGTCCTTCCACAACGAGCGGAACTGGCCCGCCTTCTTCGCGTCGATCAGCGTCTTGATCGTGAGGTCGATCTCCTTCCGGGTCATGTTGCCCTTGTCGGGGTACTTGTACAGCCCCTTGGCCTCGACGACCATCGCCGCGTCCATGATGCCGATCGACGGGATGTTCAGGATCGCCGCCTTGCCCTTGAAGTCCGGGTTCAGCAGCTCGGCCCAGCTGTCGATCGGGCGCTTGATCAGATCGGGGCGGATGCCCAGCGTGTCGGCGTTGTAGACCGTCGGGATCAGCGACATGAACTGCGTCGGCGTCTTCGCGAACACCTTGCTCTTCTCGCCCTCGAGGTAGATCACCTTCTTCGGCGCGGTGCCCTGGTCGCCGACCGCCTTGCCTGCCACCATGCCGGTCGTGAACAGCGTCGTGATCTTGTCGGCGTTCTTGATGCGCTTCGTGTCGATGCCCTTCAGGTTGCCGGTCGGCACGATCTTCTTCAGCGAGAAGTACTCGGTGTCGATCAGGTCGAAGCTGTTGGGCGACGTCACCGCGCGTTTGGTCACCTCGTCGGTGTTGACCGCCACGTACTGGATCGTGATGCCGGTGTCGGCCTTGAACTTCTCGGCGATCGCCTTGTCCTGGTTCACCGCGGTGCCCAGGTAGCGCAACGTGATCTTCTCCTGCGCGTGGATCGCGGGGAACAGGCCGCTCGCCAGGATGCCGGCGGTGCCCGTGATCAGGCTGCGGCGGGTCGGGTCGGACATGTCTTTCTCCTCGGTGTTGAACAGCCGCGGTCAGGCGGCCAGCGGGTGAACGTCGGCAGCGCTCCAGTGCGCGCAGGCGCTGTCGCCCGGCTGCCAGGGCGACGCGTCGAACTCGGCTTCGGGCAGCATCACGGCCAGCTCGGCGACCGGCTCGCTGGTGAGAGTCAGCAGCACGTAGCTGCCCTGGTACTCGACGCCGCGCACGGTGGCGGGCAGCGCGGTGTCGCTCGCAGGAAGGAGCTCGCGGCTCAGGCGTGTCTTGTCGGCACGCACCGCGGCCTTGCCGGTGGCGGCCGGAACGATGTTGTGGCCGCCGATGAAGCGCGCGACGAACTCGCTGCGCGGCGCGTTGAAAAGCGCGTGCGGATCGGCGTCCTGCTCGATGCGGCCGTTGCTCATCACGACGACCTGGTCGGCGAGCGCCATCGCCTCTTCCTGCGAGTGCGTGACGTGAACGAAGGTCATGCCGAGCGCCTTCTGCCAGCCCTTCAGCTCGGCGCGCATCTTGATGCGCAGGAAGGGGTCGAGCGCCGACAGCGGCTCGTCGAGCAGCAGCACCTTCGGCTCGGTGATCAGTGCGCGTGCGAGCGCGACGCGCTGCTGCTGCCCGCCCGACAGTTCGGCCGGCTTGCGGTGCGCGAGGTGGCCGAGCGAGACGCGCGCGAGCAGGTCGGCGGCCTTCCCGTGCCGCGCCGCCTTGTCGACGCCGCGCATCTTCAGGCTGAAGGCGACGTTGTCGAGCGCCGACAGATGCGGGAAGAGCGCGTAGCTCTGGAACATCATCGCCGTGCCGCGTTCGGACGCCGGCAGGCTGGTGATGTTGCGCCCGCCGAGCAGGATGTCGCCTTCGCTGGCGAGCTCGTGGCCGGCGATCATGCGCAGCGTCGAGGTCTTGCCGCAGCCCGACGGACCGAGCAGGCAGCAGTAGCTGGCGGCGGCGATCTTCAGGTCGATGCGATCGACCGCCGTAGTCTCGCCGTAGCGCTTGGTGACGTGGACGAGTTCCAGCGTGGAGTCGGCGGCCATGGCGGACCGGTATGCAACGCATGTGCCATCCGGTTTGGCGGCGACATGCACCGCGACACTCCGCCGCCGCACCACGACCGTCCCTCGCAGCGACGGGCTGCCCGGACTTGGGGCGTCGGCGGCCGCCTCCGCAGGCGCGCGACTTGCTCGCTTTGCCGGCTCGCCTTGCTTGCCCGGTTTCCTCGTATGCGAGCGGACCGCGATCGGGAGACTCCCCACGATGCTGCTGCGCCTCGTCAACCCCAACACGACCGCCTCGATGACCGCGCTGATCGGGGCCGCGGCGCGCGCCGTCGCCGCGCCGGGCACGCGGATCGACGCGGTGCAGCCGAGCTTCGGCGCGCCGTCGATCGAAGGGCACCACGATGACGTCTGGGCCGCCGCCGGGGTGGCCGAGCAGGTGCGCGCCGGCGAGGCGCTCGGCGCCGACGCCCACGTCATCGCCTGCTTCGGCGACCCCGGCCTGCACGCCGCGCGCGAGCTGGCGCGCGGGCCGGTGATCGGCATCGCCGAGGCGGCCTTCCACGCCGCGTCGCTGGTCGCCACCGGCTTTTCGGTCGTGACGACCCTGGCGCGCACCTGCGTGATCGCCGAGCACCTCGTCGTGCAGTACGGCTTCGAACGCCGCTGCCGCGGCATCCACGGCACCGACATCGCGGTGCTCGAACTCGAGGATCCGGCCAGCAACGCCCGGGCGCGCATCCTCGACTGCGCCGAGCAGGCGCTCGCGCGCGATCGCAGCGGCGCGATCGTGCTCGGCTGCGCCGGCATGGCCGATCTGTGCACGTCGCTCCAGCAGCGCCTGGGCGTGCCGGTGATCGACGGCGTCACGGTGGCGGTCAAGCTCGCCGAGAGCCTCGTGAGCCTGGGGCTGGGCACCAGCAAACGCGGGGACTACGCGGCGCCGCTGCCGAAGCCTTACGCCGGGCTGGCGGCGCCGTACTCGCCGGGCTGAGCGGCCTGCTGGCGCACCCGAACGCCAGCAAGTACCCGAACCAGCGGCTTCCGGTCGTTGCGCAGGAGGGGCTTGCCTGCCTGGTTCCGGCGCCGGGGAAGCGGGATCACTACTTTCCCCAGGCGGTCATCACCGCCTGCGGTCGGCGATCACCGCATGCGGTCGGCGCCGCGCCGCTCTCACTGCTGCTTCAGATCCAGCTCCTTGATCAGGTTCGCCCACTGTGGCGTCTCCGCGCGCACGTAGGCGGCGAAGTGCTCCGGGCCGCCGCCGAACGGCTCCCAGCCCTGTGAATCCATCCGCGTCCGCATGTCGGGCATCGCGACGATCCGCTGGATCTCGTCGCTCAACCGGCGCACGATCGGTTGCGGCGTGCCGAGCGGCGCGACGATGCCCCACCAGATCGTGGCATCGAAGCCTTCGAGCCCGGCCGCTTCGGCGAGCGTCGGCGTATCGGGCACGACCGCCAGCCGCCGGGGCCCGGTGACGGCCAGCGCCTTCACCTTGCCGGCCTGCACGAACGGCAGCGCCGAAGAGACGCTGTCGAAGTACAGATCGGCCTCGCCGGTGCTGACGGCCAGCACCGCCGTGCCGGGATTCTTGTACGGCACGTGCGTGATCGCCACGCCGGCCCGCGCCTTGAACAGCTCGGCGATCAGATGGGTGCCGCTGCCCTGGCCGATGCTGGCGACGTTCAGCTTGCCCGGCCGGGCCTTGGCCAGCGCGATCAGCTCGCCGACGTTCGACACCGGCAGATCCTTGTTGACCACCAGGTAGAACGGATAGCGCAGCAGCATCGTCACCGGCGTGAAGTCGCGCTGCGCGTCGTAGGGCGGCTTCAACAGCAGCATCGGGCTGATCACCAGGCTGCTGTTGGCGGCGAACAGCAGCGTGTAGCCGTCGGGCGGCGCGATCTTTGCCGCGGTGCTGCCGATCATGCCGGTCGCGCCCGGACGATAGTCGACGACCAGCGGCTGGCCGAGCGACTCGTGCAGCCGCTGGCCGAGCGTGCGCAGGAACACCTCGGACTGGTTGCCGGGCGGAAACGGAAAGATCAGCCGCAGCGGCTTCGACGGCCAGGGCGGCTCGGCGCGCAGCGGGCGGATCGAAGCTCCGAGCATCGAGCCGATCGCCAGGCTGCCCGTCGCGCAGCCGATCATCGTTCGACGGTTCATCTGGTCTCCTCCTCGTTCGATCGATGCGGCGCAGCCGACCGGTGCATCGTCATCCGGTCCGGGGCGCCGTCGTCGGGTCAGCGCATCGTCATTCGGTTAGCGCATCGTCATCCAGTCAGCACATCGTCATCCGGCCGGCGCATCGTCATCCGGCCGGCCATGTCGTCATCCACTCAGAAAGCGTTCGATCCGCGCGGCCAGCGTCCACGGATCCTGCAGCGCCGCGACGTGCCCGATGCCCGGCATCACGTCGATCGACGCACCGGCGATCTCGTCGGCCAGGGCGGCGCTCGCGGCATTCGGCACGAGCCGGTCTTCGCCGCCGAGCAGCAGCAGGGTCGGCGCGGCGATGCGGCGCAGGTCGATGTCCGGCGGATTGGCGAGCACTGCCGCGCGCCGCGCGCGCTGCTCGGCGCTGCGGCCGCCGCCGGCGAAGATCGCGGCCAGCGATGGGCGCAGGCCCAGCAGCAGCGGTGGAAAGAAGTGGCTTGCGATCTCCGCCGCATTGACGCCCGGGTTGCCGCGCAGCCGCGCCAGCTCGCGCGCCGTCGCCGGCGCGATGTCGGCCAGCCCGCGGCCGACCCGCCAGGTGCTGCCGAGGATCAGCCGCCCGACACGCGCCGGATGCCGGCAGGCGAACGTCTGCGCGACCTGCCCCCCGAGCGACGTGCCGTATACGTGGCAGCGCGGGATGCCGAGCGCATCGAGCAGCGCCGCGGCATCGTCGGCCAGGTCGGCCAGCGAATACGGCGACGGTGGATTCGACGTCGCGCCGCAATCGCGCTGGTCGTAGGCGATCACCGTGAAACGCTCGGCGAGCCGGTCGGCCAGCGCCGCGAACATCGAGTGATCGGCCTCGCCACCGTGCATCAGCAGCAGCGGCGGGCCGGAACCGATGATTCTGCAGGCGGTCCGCGTGCCGTTCGCGTCGTGGACATGCAGCGGCGCCGCGGCCGCGACGGCGGCCGCCTCGTCGAGCAGATCGAACGCGAGCTCGAGCCGCGCGCCGCACGGATCGGAGACGAACATCTGCAGCAACGGCAGGCCGGGCACCGGCTGTTCGTGCCAGGCGATGCCCGATGCCGCGAGGCGCGCGCGCATCGCGGGCAGCCCGCCGGCGCGCAATGCGACATGGTCGAAGCCGGCGGCCCGAGTGGAGCCGCCGACGAGCTCGGAGCCGATGGCGCGATCGGAGGCGGTGGCGCGATCGGAGGCGGCGGCGCGATCGGAGGTGG
>DAISWF010000254.1:0-8545 GCA_036826495.1 Burkholderiaceae bacterium | reverse complement strand
CTCTGCTTGCGCGCGTCGACGTCCCTGCCGTTCGGTCGCTGCCGCGCGACCGGCCTTTCCGATCCGCTCGACGGCGTGATGCCCGCGGCAGCGATCCAACAGACTGTCCGAGCGCGGAGCCGGCCCCGACCGGCCCGCGGGGCGGCCCGGGAGCGGCCCGTGCCCAAACCGACCGGCCGGCCGGCCGACCGCGATCGGCCCGCCCGACAGAGCACTGATCGCCGCTCGGCTATCATCGGCTCCCTTCGCGTCCGTGAACAGCATCCGCCATGAATTTCCGCCGACCGCGCCCCGCTTCGCCGCCCCGCGCACCGCGCCGGGGCTTTTCCGCCGGAATGCTGGCCGGCGCGGCCGCGCTGGCCGGGCTCGGCCTGGCGCCGCGGGCCGCCCGGGCGGCCTGGCCGGACAAGCCGATCCGGATCATCATCGGCTTCCCTGCCGGCGGCCCGCTGGACGGCCATGCGCGGCTGTTGACCGAGCGGCTGTCGGCGGTGCTGGGTCAGCAGGTGATCGTCGACTACAAGGCCGGCGCCGGCGGCTCGATCGGCGCGGAATTCGTCGCCAAGTCGACGCCTGACGGCTATACCTTGCTGCTGGCGAACACCGGCACCATGGTGATCAATCCGGCGCTGTACACCCGGCTGCCCTACCAGACGCTGCGCGACTTCGTCCCGGTCGCACGTACCGCCCAGCAGCCGCTGGCGCTGGTGATCAATCCGTCGGTGCCGGCGCAGAACCTGCGCGAATTCATCGCCTATGCCAAGGCCAATCCCGGCAAGCTGAACTATGCATCGGCCGGCAACGGCGGCATCTCGCACCTGGTGCCGGAGATGTTCAAGCAGGCGGCGGGTCTGTACATGGTGCACATCCCGTACCGCGGCAGCGCCCCCGCGTTCTCCGACCTGCTGGCCGGTCATGCGCAGTTCATGGCCGAGTCGATTCCGCAGGTCACTCAGTACGTCAAACAGGGTAAGGTCCGCGCGCTCGGCGTCACCAGCCGCCAGCGCAACCCGGCGTTGCCCGATACGCCGACGCTGATCGAGGCGGGTCTGAAGGATTTCGAGGTGGTCGCCGTCAACGGCTTCTACGGCTTCCTCGCGCCCGCCGGCACGCCGCGCGACGTGGTGCAGAAGCTGTCGCAGGCGTTTGCCCAGGTGCTGGATACGCCGGAAGTGCGCAGCCGGATGGTGCAGCAGGGCGCAGACCCGGCCTACCTCGACAGCGACAGCTTCAGCCGTTTCCTGAAGGGCGAGCTGGAGCGCTGGGACAAGGTGGTCAAGGCCTCCGGGGCCAAGCTGGATTGACATGGCACGCCCGGCACCGATACGGCCGCGGCCGGCACGCCCGGTGAGCACGACCGACCAGACCGCATGACCACCGACATCGACTGCGTGGTGATCGGCGCCGGCGTCGTCGGCCTGGCGGTGGCGCGCGCGCTGGCGCAGGCCGGCCACGACACGCTGGTGCTGGAGCGCGAGACGCTGATCGGCAGCGGCACCAGCTCGCGCAACAGCGAGGTGATCCACGCCGGCATCTACTATCCGCGCGGATCGCTGAAGGCGCGGCTGTGCGTGCACGGCAAGGAACTGCTGTATGCGTACTGCGCCGCCCACGGCGTCGCGCACCGGCGCTGCGGCAAGCTCATCGTCGCCACCCGCGCCGAGGAGATCGGGGCGCTGGCGGGGATCCGCCGGCAGGCGGCCGACAACGGCGTGACCGATCTGGTTCCGCTGACCGCCGACGAGGCGAGCGCGCAGGAGCCGGCGCTGTCGTGCGTCGCGGCGCTGCACTCGCCGTCCACCGGCATCGTCGACAGCCACGGCCTGATGCTGGCGCTGCAGGGCGACCTGGAGGCGGCCGGCGGCATGGTCGCGTTCGCCTCGCCGATCGAATCGGCCCGGGTCACCGCCGACGGCATCGTGCTCGGCGTGGGCGGCGACGAACCGATGGAGCTGCTGAGCCGGCGGGGGGTCAACGCCGCCGGGCTGCACGCCTCGCAGGTGGCCGGGCGGATCGCCGGGCTGCCGGCCGAACGGGTGCCGGCGACGCTCTATGCGAAGGGCAACTACTACTCGCTCGCCGGCCGTTCGCCGTTCTCCCGGCTGATCTACCCGGTGCCCGAGGCGGCCGGCCTGGGCGTGCATCTGACGATCGACCTGGCCGGGCAGGCGCGCTTCGGCCCCGACGTCCAGTGGATACCGGCGATCGACTATTCGGTCGATCCGGCCCGCGCCGACGGTTTCTACCAGGAGATCCGCCGCTACTGGCCGGCGTTGCCCGACGGCGCGCTGCAGCCGGCTTATGCCGGCATCCGCCCGAAGCTGCAGGCGCCCGGCGAGCCGGCGCGCGACTTCGTGATCGCCGGCCCGGCCGACCATGGCGTGCCGGGCCTGGTGAACCTGTTCGGCATCGAGTCGCCGGGGCTGACGGCGTCGCTGGCGATCGCGGAAATCGTGCAGGAAATGTTGCACAGTTGACGCGCGCCGCGCGGCCGCAGCCTTATGATCGGTGTCTGCCTGCTCGAGTGACCGAAGACGCGGGCACCACGGACCATGATCCTGCCCGCCGCGCCCATTTCGCCCGACAGCACCGTACCCGGTGCCCCCGACATCACCCTGTCCGGCAAGCCCGCCCCGGGCGAGCTCGCGTTCCGCTTCACCGGTTCGGGCAGCGAATACCTGCGGATCTGGCTGGTGAACCTGCTGCTGACGGTGCTGACCCTGGGCATCTATTCGGCCTGGGCCAAGGTGCGCCGCGAGAAGTTCTTCCACCAGAACACCCGGCTGGCCGGCGCCAGCTTCGACTATCACGGCCGGCCGATGGTGATCCTGCGGGGTCGGCTGATCGCGTTCGCGCTGCTGGCGCTGGCGCAGCTCGACTTCGTGCCGCCGGCGGTACGCGGCATCGCCACCTTGCTGCTGCTCGCGCTACTGCCGCTGCTGATGCAGCGGTCGCTGCGATTCCGGCTGGCCAACACCAGCTACCGCGGCGTGCGGTTCTCGTTCACCGGCACCGCCGGGGGTGCTTACAAGCTCTTCGGCGGCTACCTGGCGGCGGCCGCGCTGTGGCTGCTGGTGATGGGCGGCCTGCTGTCGCTGGTGGTTCGCACCTCGGCGCTGGGCGCGGCGCTGACCCCGCTGCTGGTGCTGGGCCTGATGCTGATGTTCCCGATGATGCATGCGAGCTGGCGTCGCTTCGTCATCGACCATGCCCGCTTCGGCGTCGAGGCGTTCGGCGTGCAGCTTCGGCGGCGCGAGTTCGTCTGGATCTACCTGCTGGCGGTCGGCGCCTGGATGGCGGTGCTGCTGGCGGTGGCGGCGGTGTTCGCGCTGAGCGGCACCGCGTCGTCGCTGTTCGGAGTGGGCGGTGCCGACGACAGCCCGCTGGCCCGTACGCTGGTGTTCACCGCCGGCCTGCTGCTCTATGCCACGGCGGCGGCGATCACCCCGATCATCACCGCGCGCGTGCAGAATCTGAGCTTGAGCCGGACCCGGATCGGGCCGCACCGGCTGGTCAGCCGCCTGCCGGTCGCGGCATTCGTGCGGCTGCAGCTTACGAACCTGGTGCTGACGGTGATCACCTTGGGCCTGTACCGGCCGTTCGCCGCGGTGGCCACCGCGCGGATGCGGGTCACCGCGCTTTCGCTGGTTCCCGACGGCAGCGTGGACGACATCCTCGCGTCGATCGCCGCCAGCCGCGACGTGGCGGTGGGTTCCGAGGCGATGGACCTGCTGGGCATCGACCTGTCGCTGTAGGCCGGCGCGGATCGCAAGGGCTTGCCAGGCGTGCAGGGAGTCGCAGGGAGTTGCAGACGGCGATGATTGCCGCGGTGTACTTCGACGGCCGCAGCACCCGCGCCCGGCCGGTGCGGATCTCGATTGCCGACGAACAGCTCGTGATCGACGAGGCCGGCCTGCCGCCGCTGCGCCGCCCGCTCGCGGGAATCGACTTCCAGCCGGCGCCGCGCCATGCGCCGCAGCGCATCGAGCTGGGCGACGGCGCGTCGCTGGAGGTGGCCGACAAGCCGGCGCTGGCCGCGATGCTGGCGCAGGCCGGCATCCGGCCCGGCACCGTGGAACGGGCCGAACGGAGCTGGCTCGCGGTGACGGCGGCGCTGCTGCTGATCATCGGCCTGGGCTGGTCCGGCTATCTGTACCTGCTGCCGTGGGGGGCCGACAAGGTGTCGCGCTGGGTGCCTGAGACGGTCGAGCGCAGCCTCGGCGACCAGGCCTGGGCGCTGCTCGACGGGCAGATGTTCGGCCCCAGCCGGCTGACCGACGCCCGCCGCGCCGCGCTGTCCGAACGGTTCGAGCGGCTGGTCGCGGCCGGCGGCGCGGCACCGCCGTGGCGGCTGGAGTTCCGCGCCGGCCGCGCCATGGGACCGAACGCGTTCGCGCTGCCCGGCGGCCTGATCGTGATGACCGACGAGCTGGTGGCGCTCAGCCGCGACGACGACGCGCTGCTGGGCGTGCTGGCCCATGAGCTCGGCCACGTCGCCCATCGCCACACGCTGCGCAACCTGGTGCAGAGCGCGGCGATCGGCGCGGCGATCGGTCTGTGGCTGGGCGATGCGTCGAGCCTGCTGGCTTCGGTCACGACGACGCTGGCGACGTTGAGCTACTCGCGCGACTTCGAGAACGAATCCGATGCCTACGCGATCGAGCGGCTGCGCGCGGCCGGCATCCCGACCGCGCCATTGGCCGATCTGCTGGAGTCGCTGCAGGCACGCCATGGCGGCGAAGGCGGCAGCGGCCTGTGGTCCACCCACCCGCTGACCGCCGAGCGCGTGGCCAGGCTGCGGGGGACGGCCCGGTGAACGGTGGCACAATCGGAGCCTCGAGAGCGTGTGAGGAAACCGTGGCGAGCGGCCCGAGGTCGCATCGCGCAGCAGGTTCATCCTCACGTTCTGACCCGGAGACCTCCTCGTGCCCCTGATCCACCACCCCGGCCTGCCCGCCTCCACCGAAGGCCATCTGGCCGAAACCTTCTTCCACGACTACCGCCACCCGCGGGTGCAGCAGTTCGTCGCCGACGCGATCGGTGATGCGGCCACGCCGCGCGAGCGGGCGGTGCGGCTGTTCTACGCGGTGCGCGACCGCATCCGCTACGACCCCTACCGGATCGCCTGGTCCGACGAGGCGTACACCGCCAGCAGCGTGATCGACAAGGGCTACGGCTGGTGCATTCCGAAGGCGGTGCTGCTGTCGGCCTGCGCCCGCGCGGTCGGCATCCCGTCGGCGATCGGCCTGGCCGACGTGGTGAATCACCTGACGACCGAGAAGCTGCGCGAGCGGATGGGCGGCGTCAGCGTGTTCTACGACCATGGCTATGCCGCGCTGCACCTGGACGGCCGCTGGGTCAAGGCGGTGCCGGCGTTCAACATCGAGCTGTGCACCCGCTTCGGCGTGCATCCCACCGAGTTCGATGGCACCGTCGACGCGCTCTATCAGGAGTACGACGTCAACGACCGGCTGCACATGCAGTACCTGGCCGACCACGGCACCTGGTCGGACCTGCCGATGGCGAAGATCCGCGAGGATTTCGCGAAGTACTATCCGGGCACGCCGATGTCCGGCGAGGCGGTGGTCGACGACAGCGTCCGTTTCGAGAACGACCGCTGATCGGCCGGTGCCGCTTCACGCAGCGCGGATCGGCGTCACCGTCGCGGCCACCCTGCCCTCGAAGCGGTCGAGCAAGGTCTTCCATTCGCCGCGCACCGCCGCCAGCGTGCGCTCCTTGACCGGGCCGTAGCCGCGGATTCCGTCGGGCAGCTTCGCGAGCTGCACCGCGGTCGCATGGTTCGATGCATCGAGCTTCGCCAGCAGCCGGTCGATCAGCGCCTCGTACTCGACGATCAGCGCCCGCTCGGTGCGGCGTTCGCCGGTGCGGCCGAACGGATCGAACGGCGTGCCGCGCAGCACCTTCAGCGGCGCGAGCCAGCGGAACGCGCGGCCGAGCCACGGCCCGAACGTCATCTTGCGCGGCCGGCCGGTCTTGTCGTCGACGCGGGCCAGCATCGGCGGCGCCAGATGGAAGTTCAGCACGAAGTCGCCTTCGAACTGTTCCTCGATCCTCGCGCGGAACGCCGGATCGGCGTGCAGCCGAGCGACCTCGTACTCGTCCTTGTAGGCCATCAGCTTGTAGAGATAGCGCGCCACCGCCTCGGTCAGGCGGCCGCGGCCGGCCGGCCCCATCCGGTCGTTCTCGACCCGCCGCACCCGCTCGACCAGCGCCTGGTAGCGCTTCGCATAACGGGCGCTCGCCAGGTCGATGCCTTCACCCACCCCGTCCACGCGCCCCCGCTCGCTGCGCACCGCCGCCGCCGGCCGCTTGAATTCCAGGATCTGCACGCCGGGCGGCAGGCTCGCGGCACCCGACACGCCGGCCGCGCGCAGCACCTCCGACGGATGCTCGGCGAGCTGCCGGCCCCAGTCGAAGGCTGCCAGGTTGGCGGCCACCGCGATGCCGTTCAGCTCGATCGCCCGCGTGAGCGAGGTGCGCGCGAGCGGCAGCCAGCCCTTCTGCCACGCATAGCCCAGCAGCAGCGGATTGGTGTACAGCGCATCGCCCATCAGCGACTGGGCCACCTCGCCGGCCGCGACGAAGTCGATGTCCTGGTCGCCGGCCGCATCGAGGATGTTGCGCTTCAGCTCGCCGGCCGGCAGCGACCAGTCCGGGTCGCGCAGGAAGTCCGAGGTCGGCGACACGTCGTTGTTGATGACCGCGCGGGTGACGGTGCGGCGCATCTTCGACAGCGCCTCGTTGCCGGCGCTGACCACCAGGTCGCAGCCGATCAGCAGATCGGCCTCGCCGGTGGCGATCCGGGTCGAATGGAGCTGGTCCGGATGCTCGGCGATCTGCACGTGCGAGAATACCGCGCCGCCCTTCTGCGCGAGCCCGGCCATGTCGAGCACCGACACGCCCTTGCCTTCCAGGTGCGCGGCCATGCCCAGCAACTGGCCGATCGTCACTACGCCGGTGCCGCCGACGCCGGTGACCAGCACGCCATAGCTGGCGCTGCCGGAATCGGCGATCGACACGCGGACCGGTTCGGGCAGCGGCGCCTGTTCGGCGTCAGCGGCGCGCGCAACCGCCCCGCGCCGCTTGCGCAGCCGGCCGCCCTCGACCGTCACGAAGCTCGGACAGAAGCCCTTCAGGCACGAATAGTCCTTGTTGCATGACGACTGGTTGATCCGCCGCTTGCGGCCGAACTCGGTCTCGACCGGCTCGACCGACACGCACGACGACTGCACGCTGCAGTCGCCGCAGCCCTCGCAGACCGCCTCGTTGATGACGACCCGGCGGGCCGGATCGGGGAAGCCGGGCTTGCCGTCGACGATCTTCTTGCGGCGGCGGCGCTTCTCCGACGCGCAGGTCTGGTCGTAGACCAGGATCGTGCAGCCGGGGATCTCGCGAAGCTGCCGCTGCAGCCAGTCCAGATGATCGCGGTGATGGATCTCGACGCCGCGCATCAGCGGATCGCCACGCAGTGCATCGTACTGCTGCGGCTCGTCTGTTGCGATGACGATCTTCTTCGCGCCCTCGGCGGTGAGCTGCGCGACGATCTGCGGCACCGTCAGCGTGCCGTCGATCGGCTGGCCGCCGGTCATCGCGACCGCGTCGTTGTACAGGATCTTGTAGGTGATGTTGACGCCGGCGGCGATCGATGCGCGGATCGCCAGCATGCCGGAGTGGAAGTAGGTGCCGTCGCCCAGGTTCGCGAAGATGTGCGTCTCGTCGGTGAACGGCGCCTGGCCGATCCACGGCACGCCCTCGCCGCCCATCTGCGTGAAGGTCTCGGTGCGCCGCTCCGGCATCCAGGTGGCCATGTAATGGCAGCCGATGCCGGCCACCGCCCGCGAGCCCTCGGGCACGTGCGTCGAGGTGTTGTGCGGGCAGCCCGAGCAGAAGGTCGGCGTGCGGTTGACCGTCAGCCGCGGTTCGGCGAGCGCCTTCTCCTTCGCCTCGATGATCGCCACCCGCGCCTCGATCCGCGCGCGCAGGTCCGACGGCAGCTCGAAGCGCGAGCCGTACTTGCCGGGGTTCAGCAGCCGGCCGGCGATCGCCTTGGCGATGATCGCCGGCGACAGCTCGTAGTGCGCCGGCAGCAGCCACTGGCCCATCGGCATCGACCACTCGCCGCCGCGGCCGTCCTTCTCGTCGAACTTTCCGTACACCTTCGGGCGCACGTCGTCGCGCCAGTTGTACAGCTCCTCCTTCAGCGCGTACTCCATCAACTGGCGCTTCTCCTCGACGACGAGGATCTCCTCCAGCCCGGTGGCGAACTCGCGCACCGTCTGCGCCTCCAGCGGCCAGACGACGCCGCACTTGAACACGCGGATGCCGATCCGCGAGCAGGTGTCGCGATCCAGGCCCAGATCCTCCAGCGCCTGCCGGGTGTCGAGATAGGCCTTGCCCCCGGTGACGATGCCGAACCATGCGTTCGGCGAATCGATGACCGTGTGGTTCAGCCGGTTGACCCGGATGTAGTCGAGCGCCGCATACCACTTGTAGTCGAACAGCCGCGCCTCCTGCGCGAGCGGCG
>DAISWF010000253.1:1522-8558 GCA_036826495.1 Burkholderiaceae bacterium | reverse complement strand
ACCCGGGGCCGTGCTGCAGGAATGCGTCGGCGAACAGGGCCAGCGCGTCGGCGCGTTCCTGGGCCAATGTGGGCCGGTCCTCTTTCGTGTACAGGCCGGGGGGCAGGAGGCGAGCGGCCGCGGCGGGCGTTTCCGTTCCCGCGGGAACGGTTTTCGCTGACGAGGCCGCAGGGTCCGAGGCCGCAGCCCCCTGCGGATGCGCAGCGCCCTCTGAAGGCTTCACCGCCTCCTTCTCCTTGCGCAGCGCCCCCACTGCTACATCCAGCGCCTTGACCAGCACCGCCCCCGCCTCGGCCGGCAGCCGTGCACTGAGCACCAGCGATCCGTCGTCATCGTAGTGATAACGAACGCCGCGATTGGCCACCTGCTGCGCCTCGCGGCCGAGCTCGACCGCCTCCAGCGCCCGGCGGTACAGCCGCACCGTGCGCTCGACATGCTCGGCGGTGCCGTGCAGCGCGATCATCAGCAGATCGTCCTCGGTATCCGGCGTGGCCACCCGGGTCAGTGCCCGGACCTTGGAGTAGCTCAGCTCACCGCGGGCCATGGCGGCGGAGATCAGCGGCAGGCCCTCCAATGCTCGGGCTACGCGGACCTTCTCGCGCGCGGCGCCCTGCTCGATGCCGCACTTCCAGCTTAGCCAGTGGGCGCAGGAGCGAGTGGCGCCGTCGCCGCCCCAGCCTTCGCGGCGGTCGAACTCGGCGACGAGCACGAGGAAGCGGTGACTGGCGGCATTCAGGTGACCGGCCAGTGCAGTGATCTGGGATTCGAGCTCGGCGCGGGAGAGCCTGGCCGAGGAGGCGGCCGAGACGGTGGCCGAGACGGTGGCCGGGGCGATGGGCAAGAAGGGCCCGGAGGGGGAGGGGATTGCGTCGAGCATGATGTCCTCGAACACTGATCATAAATACAGTATTCTACTAAACCCACCCCCACGAGACAACGAATTTCGGGTACGGATCCGCGCGTGCCTTCATCGGGCTTACGGCGTGTTTCGCACCGCGTAGCTCGCCCCGGCTTGATGCGTGACCCGAGGCGGCTTCTGTCACCCTCCGCGGCGGCGCTCGTGGGCGGTCGATTCACCGGCTACTGAGTACGCGCGATCGCACGATCACCTCCGCCCCCGCCATGTGGGCGCAACTGCCGGCCTCCTTGGCGTGCCGCCCGGCCTGGTTCATCACTATTCGCTTCGCAAGACATCGTCGAGATGCGGCGCAGCTTCGCAACGCGGCCAGCTACTCGGCTTTGTGGCACACGGCTTCGATGTTGTGCCCGTCGGGCCCGATGACGAATGCGCCGTAGTAGTTGGCGTGGTAGTGAGGCCTCAACCCGGGCGCGCCGTTGTCCTTGCCGCCGGCGGCCAGCGCTGCCCGGTAGAACGCGTCGACCTCGGCGCGCGAACCGGCGGCGAACGCGAGGTGAAGGTGTGCGGGGGCCTGCTTCGTCTCGGACAACCAGAGCGACGGCTTGTTGCCAACCCCCAGCCCCACGCCGTAAGGGCCCTCCATCGCCACCGCCACGCCGAGGGGCTGAAGCGCCGCGAGGAAGAAAGCCTTGCTCTCACCGAGATTGGTCACGCCGAATCCCATGTGGTCAAACATGTAGTCCTCTCCGGTTGCGGGGTTGCTCGGCCGAACCCCGGCGCAGGATCGCCGCCCCTGCCTGCAAGGCGTCGGGCAGCCCGCATGATCGACAGGGAGTTTCTCGCTATAGTGGCTGCGGAGCAAGCATCGCGAACGAAAGAGAACCCTCAGCATGAGCGCCGTCGCACCCCATCCCGGCCCGCACGCCTGCATTCCGCGCGTGGACTTCGGCCGTGTGTCGGTGTTCTTCGGCGAGAAGAGCGGCAAGTACCCCGACGGCAACCAGGTGCTCGTGCGCGGCTCGGACACTCGCGCGGCGTTCGACACGCCCATCGTCTCCAACCACATCGGGCGCGAGTTCGATGCCACCGAGCTGGTGGTCATGGGCCACGTGCATGAGGACCACATGGCGGGCCTGCACCGCCTCCCGGATGCCCGCGTGCATGTGCACGAAGCCGACCTGCCGGCGGCGCGAAGCTGGGAGGGGCTGCGCACGTCGATGGGCATCACGGACGAGGCCCGCAACGCACAGACGCTGGCCAAGTTCCAGCGTGATTTCTTCTACGCACCGCGGCCCGACGCACAGGGCTACGAGGACGGCATGCGCTGGGACGTCGGCCAATCGACGATCCGCGCATTCCACATGCCCGGCCATACCGCGGGTCATTCGGTCCTGCTGGTCGAGCCGGAAGGCGTCGCCTTCACCGGCGACATCGATCTGACCGGCTTCGGGCCGTACTACGGCGACGCCTGTTCGAGCCTGCGCGACTTCCGTCTGAGCCTGGCCCGGTTGCCCGACGTTCCGGCGAAGGTGTGGGTCACGTCACACCACCGGGGTGTCTATACCGACCGGGAGCGCTTCCTGCGGGACCTCGCCGCGTTCACCGCCAGGCTCGACGAGCGCGAGCAGCGGCTCCTGGAATGGCTGAACGAGTCACCGAAGACGCTGGAGCAGATGGTCGAGCGAAGACTGCTGTACCCGCCGGGCTTCGAGGCGACCTGGGTGGTCGATGCCGAGACCCGTACGATTTCCCAGCACCTCGCCGAGCTCCTGGCCGAAGGCAGGGTGCAGGTGGACGAGCGAGGGGTCTATCGGCCCGGATGAGCCGGCCCCGGGCTCGCCTGCAACGAGCCCACGGGCTTACATGCTGCGGCGGTACTGCCCACCCACCTCGAACAGCGTCTTCGTGATCTGACCGAGCGAGCACACCCGCACCGCATCCATCAGCACCTCGAACACGTTGCGGTTCTCGATCACCGCCTGACGCAGGCGTTCGGCCATCGCCGGCGCCTCGGCCGCGTGCCCGGTCTGGAACGCCCCGAGGCGCTCGAGCTGCGACTGCTTCTCCTCCTCGGTCGAGCGGGCCAGCTCCAGCGTCTGCGGCGTCGGGTCACCGTGCGGGTTCCTGAACGTGTTGACGCCGATGATCGGATACTCGCCGGTGTGCTTGAGCATCTCGTAGTGCATGCTCTCGTCCTGGATCTTGCCGCGTTGATAGCCGGTCTCCATCGCGCCGAGCACGCCGCCGCGTTCGGCGATCCGCTCGAATTCCGACAGCACCGCCTCCTCGACCAGCTCGGTCAGCTCGTCGATGATGAAGCTGCCCTGGTTCGGGTTCTCGTTCTTGGCGAGCCCCCATTCGCGGTTGATGATCATCTGGATCGCCATCGCGCGGCGCACCGACGCTTCGGTGGGCGTCGTGATCGCCTCGTCGAACGCGTTGGTGTGCAGGCTGTTGGCGTTGTCGTAGGTGGCGATCAGCGCCTGCAGGGTCGTGCGGATGTCGTTGAAGTCGATCTCCTGCGCGTGCAGCGAACGGCCGCTGGTCTGGCAGTGGTACTTCAGCTTCTGGCTGCGGTCGTTGGCGCCGTACTTGTCGCGCATCGCCACCGCCCAGATGCGGCGGGCCACCCGGCCCATCACCGTGTACTCGGGGTCCATGCCGTTGGAGAAGAAGAACGACAGGTTCGGCGCGAAGTCGTCGATGTGCATGCCGCGCGCCAGGTACGCCTCGACGAACGTGAAGCCGTTCGACAAGGTGAACGCGAGCTGGCTGATCGGGTTCGCGCCGGCTTCGGCGATGTGATAGCCGGAGATCGATACCGAGTAGAAGTTGCGCACCCCGTGGTGCACGAAGTATTCCTGGATGTCGCCCATCACCTTCAGCGAGAACTCGGTCGAGAAGATGCAGGTGTTCTGGCCCTGGTCCTCCTTCAGGATGTCGGCCTGCACGGTGCCGCGCACGTTGGCCAGCGTCCACGCGCGGATCTTGGCGATCTCGTCGTCGGTGGGCTGGCGCCTGTTGTCGGCGACGAACCGGTCGATCTGCTGATCGATCGCGGTGTTCATGAACATCGCCAGGATCGTCGGCGCCGGGCCGTTGATCGTCATCGACACGCTGGTCGCCGGGTCGCACAGGTCGAAGCCGCCGTACAGCACCTTCATGTCGTCCAGGGTCGCGATCGACACGCCGGAGTTGCCGACCTTGCCGTAGATGTCGGGGCGCAGATCGGGGTCGTGGCCGTACAGGGTCACCGAATCGAACGCGGTCGACAGACGCTTGGCCGGCATCCCTTCGGACACCATCTTGAAGCGGCGGTTGGTGCGGAAGGCGTCGCCTTCGCCGGCGAACATCCGGGTCGGGTCCTCGCCTTCGCGCTTGAACGCGAACACGCCGGCGGTATAGGGGAAGGAACCTGGCACGTTCTCGAGCAGCAGCCACTTCAGCCGTTCGCCATCATCCTCGAAGCGCGGCAGCGACACCTTGCGGATCCGGGTGCCCGACAGCGACTGGGTGGTGAGCCGGGTGCGGATCTCCTTGTCGCGGATCTTCACCACGTAGTCGTCGCCCGAATACGCCTGCTGCAGGTCGTCCCACATCGCGAGCTGCTTGCGTTCGGCGGCGCCGAGCCGGCTGTCGCGATCGTCGATCAGCGCCTTCAGACCGGCGGCCACCGTGGTGCCGGCGGCCGACGCGTCGAGCAGCGCGGCGGATTCCTTCGACAGCATGTCGCGGGTAGCGCCGAGCTGCTGGCGTTCGCGGGCGATCGCCGCCTGCTCGCGGGCACGCCTCTTGTACGTGCGCACGGTGTCGGCGATCTCGGCCAGATAGCGCACGCGGGCCGGCGGCACGATGCGCACCTGGCTCGACGAATGCCGGGTATCGACCTTCGGCAATCGCCGGCCGCCGCTCTCGGGCAATCCCAGCTCGACCAGCTTCGGCAGCATCGCCTGATACAGCGCGGTGACGCCGTCGTCGTTGAAGCGCGATGCCTGGGTGCCGAACACCGGCATGCGGTCGGGCGGCTGGCTGAACAGCTCGCGGTTGCGCTGGTACTGCTTGCTGACGTCGCGCAGCGCATCCATCGCGCCCTTGCGGTCGAACTTGTTGATCGCGACGAAGTCGGCGAAGTCCAGCATGTCGATCTTCTCGAGCTGGCTGGCGGCGCCGAATTCGGGGGTCATCACGTACAGCGTCGCATCGACCAGCGGCACGATCGCCGCATCGCCCTGGCCGATGCCGGAGGTCTCGACCAGGATCAGATCGAAGCCGGCCACCTTGCAGGCGGCGATCACGTCGGGCAGCGCCTGGCTGATCTCGCTGCCGGCGTCACGGGTCGCCAGCGACCGCATGAAGATGTTCGGATGCTCGATCGCGTTCATCCGGATGCGGTCGCCGAGCAGCGCGCCGCCCGATTTGCGGCGCGTGGGGTCGACCGAGATGATCGCCAGTTTCAGCGAATCGGCATGATCGAGGCGCAGCCGCCGGATCAGCTCGTCGGTCAGCGACGACTTGCCGGCGCCGCCGGTGCCGGTGATGCCCAGGGTCGGCACCTTCAGCGTGTCGGCGCGCTGATGCAGCGCGTTGCGCAGCGCCGGATCGGCCTTGGCGTTCTCCAGCGCGGTCAGCAGCTTGGCCAGCGGGCGGCAGGCGCCGAATGCGGTGACGCCGGTGCCGTCGGCATTCGCCCTCGCGCAGCCGGCCACCTCGTCGAGCGAGGTCGGCGAATACTGCGACAGATCGACGTCGCAGCGCTGGATCATGTCGCCGATCATGCCGGCCAGGCCCATCCGCTGGCCGTCTTCGGGCGAGTAGATCCGCGATACGCCGTACGCGTGCAGCTCGGCGATCTCCGAGGGCACGATGACGCCGCCGCCGCCGCCGAACACCTTGATGTGACTCGCGCCGTTCTGACGCAGCAGGTCGATCATGTACTTGAAGTACTCGACATGGCCGCCCTGGTACGAGCTGATCGCGATGCCCTGTGCATCCTCCTGCAATGCGCAGTTGACGACCTCCTGCACCGACCGGTTGTGACCGAGGTGGATCACCTCGCAGCCCATCGACTGCAGGATCCGCCGCATGATGTTGATCGATGCATCGTGGCCGTCGAACAGCGACGCGGCCGTCACGAAGCGGACCTTGTTGGTCGCCCGGTACTCGGCGAGTTTCTTGGCTTCGGACAGGTCGGTCATGGTGTCTCCGGGTTCGAGCCGCGGTACGGGCAGGCGTCACGCGGGCAGGCGGCACATTCTAGAATCAGTTGACGTTTACGTAAACGTCAATCTGGTTGTCGATCCGATCGATACCGTCCTGACCGTGCGGGCGTACCCGTCCATTATCTGCGTTCAACCCCGCGACCGCGAACGTCGCCGGGACGGGTCAGCCGGCGACGCCCGAGGCGATGACGAACTGCGCCGGGATCCGGTATCCATCGGCGGTGCGCCAGGGCGCGATCGATTCGGCGTATTCGGCCTGCACCGCCCGGCGGGTGTCGTCGTCGAACCGGGACAGCGCCAGCGCCACCGGGCCGGCATCCAGCGCCGCCTCGCAGGCCTGCTCCAGCGACGCGTAGCCGAGCGTGGCCTCGATGCTGTCCAGCCTGACGTCGCGCAGCCCGGCGGCCTGCATCGCCTCGCGCAGCACCGGCGGCGCGCCGAGCCGGAAGAACAGCGGGCACACTTCGCTGGCGACCCGTGCGTCGACGATGCCGAACACCGCCGCCCATCCGCAGCGGCGGCGCTCGCCCCAGACCGCCACCGCCAGGCGGCCGCTGGGCCGCAGCGCCGCCGTCATCTCGATCAGCGCCCGCTCGGGCTCGGGCATATACATCAGGCCGAGCGCGCACAGCGCGACATCGAAGGCGGCGCGGCGGGCGACCGGCTGTTCGCCGTCGGCCCGCTGCACCACCACCCGGTCCAGTCCGGCGTCGGCCGCCGCCTGGCGACACAGCGTCACCATCCGATCGGACAGGTCGGTGGCCAGCACCGACCCGGCCGGCCCGACCTGGCGGGCGGCCTGCAACGTCACCGCGCCGGTGCCGCAGGCGACGTCCAGCACGTGGTCGCCCGGCCGGATGTCCGCATGCTCGAACAGCCTGGTCCGTGCCGGGGCCAGCGCCGCGTCCCAGGCGGTGTCGTAGCGATCGGCGGCGCGGTCCCAGCCGTAGCGCTGGAC
>DAISWF010000253.1:0-1512 GCA_036826495.1 Burkholderiaceae bacterium | reverse complement strand
CCCGCCGCTGCAGCCGTGCATCCATCGCGGACCTCAGCGCACGATAGACACGTGCAATTCGCCGGGCCGGCCGGCCAGCAACGTCGCATTGGTCGGCGAGAAGCGGTGGGCCTCGCGGGCCAGGTCGTGCAGCACCTCATCGGGCACGCCCGCGGCCGACAGCCGGACCTCGACACGCAGGTCCAGCGCCGCGCTGATGTCGCCGATGCGCAGCAGCCCGCGCTTGTCCGAGCGGCTGGTGACCCGAACCTCGAGCGCATCGAGCGGCACGCCGCGCTCCACCGCATACAGGCGCAGCGCGGTGGCGGTGCAGGCGGCCAGCCCGGCACGGAAGTACCAGGCGGGCGTCGGGCCGGCGCCCTCGCCGGCCGGCGCCGGCATGTCGCTGACGACGGTGTAGCCGTCGTCCGCGGCGATGCGCATCCGGGCGCCCGTCTGCAGCGATGCGGTGGCCGCCGCGTCGTCGTTGATGGCGGCCTCCGGCCGGGCGTCGAACACCTTGCGCATCCGCGCGAGCGCATCGGCGACGCGGGTGCCGGCCTCGGCTGCGGACGGCGCGGCCGAGGACTCCTGCGGAATCGACGGCCCGGCGGGCATTGCTGCGGACATCACAGTCTCCTTTCGAGGATCGAGATCGAGATCGGGATCGAGGTCGGTGTCGTTCGGCGTCAGCGTTCGGGTCAGCGGCGCTGCGCGACCACCTCCAGATACTCCGCCGGCACGACCAGCCCCTTGCCGCCGCCGATGTCGTGGCCGTTCAGCAAGGTCGTCAGTTCGCGTTCGAGCGCCGACTGCCGGTCGCCGTCGAGCCCGGCGAACAGCTTGTGGACCGGCCCGTAGGTCGCGCGGAACTCGGCGATCCAGTGCGCCGCATCGTGATGGCGGAAGTTGTACAGGCGCCGCGTGACGTCCAGCGTGCGCACGCCGTCGCCCAGCAGCTCGCGCAACGCGTCTTCGCTGCCCCAGCGCATCGGCGATTGCAGCCCGGCGGGCGGCGGCGCATAGGCGGCGATCAGCTTGAACAGCCGACCGAGAAAACCTTCGGGCGTCCAGCTTGCGAGCCCGATGCGGCCGCCCGACCGGCACACGCGCAGAAGCTGCCCGGCGGCGCGCGACTGGTCGGGCGCGAACATGATGCCGACGGTGGACAGCACGACGTCGAACGATCCGTCGGCGAACGGCAGCGCCTCGGCGTCGGCGACCTGGAAGGCGACCGGCAGCCGGTCCGCCGTCGCACGCGCCTGCGCCCGTTCGATCAGCGACGGCACGTAGTCGATGCCGGTCACGTCGGCATAGCGCCGCGCCGCGGCCAGCGCGGTGATGCCGTTGCCGGTGGCGATGTCGAGCACCCGCTCGCCGGCGCGCAGATCGACGGCTTCGCAAAGCTGCTCGCTGATGATGACCAGGCGGGTGCCGACGTTGGAGTAGTCGCCCGACGCCCAGACGGTCTGTTGGCGGGCCTTGATCGCGGTCAGGTCCGGAGCGGCTTGCGCGGCGGTGTTCATGAGATGG
>DAISWF010000252.1:7114-8594 GCA_036826495.1 Burkholderiaceae bacterium | reverse complement strand
GCCCGTTCAGCGTCTCGCTGGTCAGGATCGACATGAACAGCAGCCCCTGCAGCACCATCGTCGTCGCATCGGGCAGATCCAGCCGCCGCTGCAGCAGGCTGCCGGCCGCCGCGATGCCGCCCATCAGGATCGCCACCGGCACCACCGCCAGCGGCTGCTGGCGCGCCATGAACGCCACCAGGATGCCGGTGTAGCCGTAGCCGCCGATCAGCGACCCGTTGGCGGTGCCGTGCACCGCCAGCACCTCGATCGCGCCGGCCGCGCCGGCCGCGACGCCGCCCAGCGCGCAGGCGGCGATCAGGATGCCGGCGAACGGCAGACCGACCAGCCGCGCGGCGCGCGCGTTGCCGCCGGCCACCCGCAGCGCGAATCCCCAGGTGGTCTTCGACAGCACGATCTGCGCGATCACGCACAGCACCACGCCGATCAGCAGACCCCAGTGCACGCCGAGGCCGGGGATCAGCGGGATCATGTTGTCTGCGCCGACGTTGTGGGTGGCCGGCTTGTTCAGGCTCGCCGGATCGCGCAGCGCGCCTTCGACGACGTGGTTGAACAGCGCGATCGCGATATACGACAGCAGCAGGCTCGCGATCGTCTCGTTGATCCCCCGCTTCACGCGCAGCCAGCCGGTCAGCGCGAACCAGGCGGCGCCCATCGCGGCGCCGGCCAGCACCCCGGCGACGATGACGACGACCGGCCCGGCCCCGACCAGCGGCACCGCCATCGCACTGGCGGCCAGGCCGCCCAGCGCCAGCGTGCCTTCGCCGCCGATGACGACCAGCCCGGCCTGTGCCGGAATCGCCACCGCCAGCCCGGTCAGGATCAGCGGCGCCGCCCGCAGCAGCGTATTCTGCCAGGCGAAGTCGCTGCCGAATCCACCTTCGATGATCGTCTGAAACACCTCGAGCGGGTTGCGGCCCAGCGCGCCGACGAACAGCCCGAACAGCAGCAGGCCGGCCACCAGCGCGAACAGGCTCAAGGTCAGACTTTCGAGTGCGGAACTGCGCATCGCCGCTGCGCCTCGGTCAGGCCGGAATTGCGCCGATCACGCCGTCGACCAGATAGTTCATCTTCTCCAGTTCGATGTTGGTCATCTCGTATGCGGTGCCGCCGGCGATCACGGTGTTGCCCTTGTTGTCCTTCAGCGGCCCCTTGAAGATCGCGAAGTCGCCTTTCATGAACGCCGCCTTCGCGGCGTCGCCGGCGGTCTTGGCGGCCGGCGTCACCGCCGGCCCGTACGGCGACATCTTGACGAAGCCTTCCTTCAATCCGCCGCGCAGGAAGTTGGGCATCGGCTTGCCTTCCATCGCCGCGCCCACCAGGATCTTGTACGGCGTCGACCAGTCCCATTCGGCGCCGGTCAGGTAGCCCTTGGGCGCGAGCCTGGCCTGGCTCGCGTGATAGCCGCAGGTCATGATGCCGCGCTTCTCGGCGGTCTCGACGACGACCTTCGGGCCGTCGACGTGGCAGGTCACCACGT
>DAISWF010000252.1:0-7104 GCA_036826495.1 Burkholderiaceae bacterium | reverse complement strand
AGCGACCAGTCGCCGGTGAAGATCACCTGGCAGGTGATCTTCGGATCGACGCTGCGCGCGCCCATCAGGAACGCGTTGCAGTTGCGCAGCACCTGCGGGATCGGCTTGGCGGCGACGAAGCCGATCTTCTTCGACTTGCTCATGTGGCCGGCGACGACGCCCGATACGTACTGCGCGCCGTCGATGTAGCCGAAATACGAGCCGGCGTTCTTCGGATGCTTGCCTTCGGTCCACATGCCGCCGCAATGGGCGAAGCGCACGTTCGGGAAGTCCTGCGCCAGCTTCAGCATGTGCGGATCGAAATAGCCGAACGAGGTCGCGAAGATCAGCGACGCCTTGTCCTGCCTGATCATCGCCTCCATCGACTTCTGCACCGCCACCGTCTCTGGAACCTTCTCCTCCTCGACGACTTTGACGTTCGGCGTCTTCTTCAGCATCGCGGCGGCCTGCGCCTGCGCCTGGTTGTAGCCGAAGTCGTCGCGCGGCCCGACGTAGAGCACGCCGACGGTGATCTTGTCGGCGGCCCGCAGCGGCGTGCCGTACGTAGACACCAGGCCGGCAGCGCCGAGCGTTTTCAGTGCAGAACGACGATCAAAGGACATTCGGGCCTCCGTGCTTATCCGGAAAATGTGCGTTACGGGTGAGTTGCACGCCGGTTTGCCCCATGCGGGTGCGCACAAGCTTGCATACAAGAATCGGTGCAAGAGGCGTGCCACTGACAGAGGCCGCTGCATCGGCAACCGGATGGCGACCCGCGGCCGGGCGGATGCGGGGGATTGCAGCGGTGGGGGGGGCGCGGCGGGGTGCGTTCGTTGTTCTCGGCCGCGGCGGCGGGTGTCGCGCCGGTTGTCGAGCAGCCGCCGCGTCAGCCGGCGTCGCGATGCCGGCGCCTGCCCTCGCTGCGGGCCTCGTGCAGCATGTGGATCGTGATCTTGCGAACCTCGGCCTTGCTTTCCTCGATGTGGGCCCGCAGCATCAGTTGCGCCGGGTCGCTGCGCCGCTGCAGCAGCGCGCGCAGGATCTTGGCGTGCTCCACGTAGGTCGCATCGACCCGCGCATCCTTGGTGAAATCGAGCCGCCGGATGATCCGTATCCGGTCGGTGATGTCTGCATGGATGCGCGCCATCTCGTCGTTGCCGCTGGCGCGCAGCAGGTCGGCATGGAACGACTCGTCCAGCGCCGCCGCGGCGCGGCCGTCGCGCACCCGCTCGGCGGCGGTCACCAGCCAGGTCGTCCGCAGCGCCTCCAGTTCGGGCGGGCGCACCGGCAGCTCGCAGATGCGCCGGACGGCCGCCAGCTCCAGCACGATGCGCACGTCGTAGAGGTTCTCGAAGCGCTGGAAGTCGAATGGGCGCACGCGCCAGCCGGAGCGGAACAGCACTTCGACGTGCGCTTCGCGTTCGAGCTGGTACAGCGCCTCGCGCACCGGCGTGCGGCTCACCTGCATCCGTTCGGCGATCTCGCCTTCGGTGAAGCGGTCGCCGGGCAGCAGCCGGAAGTCGAAGATGTCCTGCTTGATCTGCGCGAATACGCGCGCGGCCAGGTTCTCCGACGACACGCGTTTGGACGGCCGCGCACGATCCGCCGCTTGCGAAAGGTCGATTTTCATGATGGACGGCGGGCTCGGAGGTGCGTTCCAGTTTACGCGAAGTGACAGGCCACCTGCCGTTCGCCGATCGTCGCGAGCTGCGGCATCGCCTCGGCGCAGCGCAGCTCGCCGCGCGGGCAGCGTCCGTAGAAGCGGCATACCGTCGGCGGCGGATCGATCGGGCTGCGCACCTCGCCGGCGAGCCGGATCCGTTCGCCGTGGCCGGGGATCGCCGAGATCAGCGCCCGGGTGTACGGATGCTTCGGCGACGCGAAGACGTCGGCGGTGGGGCCGGTCTCGACGATCCGCCCGAGGTACATCACGACGAGGCGGTCGCACAGCAGCCGGACGACGTTCAGGTCGTGCGACACGAACAGGTACGACAGCCCGCGTTCGCGCCGCAGTCTGGCCAGCAGCTTCAGGATGATCGCCTGCACCGAGACATCCAGCGCCGACGTCGGTTCATCGAGGATCAGCAGCCGCGGATCGCTGGCCAGCGCCCGCGCGATGCCGACGCGAGCCTTCTGGCCGCCCGAAAGCTGGTGCGGGAATCGCGACAGCAGCTCCACCGGCAGACCCACCGCGTTCGCCAGTTCCTCTGCCAGCGGCCGGCGCTGCGTCTCCGTGCCGATGCCGCGCAGCCGCTTCAGCGGTTCGGCGATCGTTTCCAGCGCGGTCATCCGCGGATTCAGGCTGTCGGTCGGATCCTGGAACACCATCTGGATCTTCGAGCGCAGCGGATGACGCGGAAACCCGGCCGCCGGCAGCGCCGCGATGTCCTGTCCGTCGAACAGCAGCGTGCCTGCGCTGGTGTCGATCAGGCGGGCCAGCATCCGGACCAGCGTCGACTTGCCGCAGCCCGATTCGCCGACCAGTCCGACCGCCTCGCCGCGGCCGATCGTGAACGACACGTCGTCGACCGCGAACACCTGGGCGGTGCGCGAACCGGACACCGGGAAGCGCCGGCACAGGCGCACGGATTCCAGCAATGCGTTCACGCGACTTTCTCCAGCGGGATCACCGACGCTTCCAGCGGATGGTTGCAGGCGACTCCGCGAACGGCCGCGGCCGGGATGTGCTCCAGTTTCCGGCGGCAGCCGTCGGTGACCCGCGCGCAGCGGTCGGCGAACCGGCAGGCGGGCAGGTCGCCGCGTCTGAGGTCGGGCAGCGAGCCGGGGATGGCGACCAGTTGGTCGATCGAGTGGTGATCGGCCGGCGTGGCGCCCAGAAGCTGCGCGGTGTACGGGTGGCGCGGCCGGCGCCACAGTTCCGCGGTCGGCGCCGACTCCACCAGATGTCCGGCATGCATGACCAGCACGCGATCGGCGTATTCGGTCGCCAGCTTCAGGTCGTGCGTGATCAGCAGCGTGGCCATGTTGCGCTCGCGGGCCAGCGCCTGCACCAGATCGAGGATCGCCGCCTGCGTGGTCACGTCGAGCCCGGTGGTGGGTTCGTCGGCGATCAGCAGCGCCGGCCTGCAGGCCAGCGCGAGCGCGATCATCACCCGCTGGCACATGCCGCCCGACAGTTCGAACGGATAGGCGTGGTAGCGCCGCTGCGGATCGGCGATGGCCACCTGCCGCAGGCATTCGATCGCCCGCGTCTCGAGGTCGACGCGGCGCACCGCAGCGTGCCGCCGCAGCACGTCCTCGATCTGTGCGCCGATCCGGCGGATAGGGTTCAATGCGACCCGCGGGTTCTGGAAGATCATCGAGATCTCGCGGCCGCGGATGGCCGACAGCTCGCGCTCGCCGAGCGTCAGCAGGTCATGGCCGTCGAACAGCACGCGGCCGCCGGTCACGCGCGCGGCGCGGTCGGAGATGCCGAGCATCGCATACGACAGCACCGACTTGCCTGAACCCGACTCGCCGACCAGCGCGACGACCTCGCCCTTGTGCAGCGACAGGCTGACGTCGTCGATCGCGCGGACGATGCCGCCGCGCGTGCGGAACTCCAGCGACAGGTTCTCGATGCGCAGCAGCGGCGGGCTGCCGATGGCCGGTGCACTCACGTCCGTCTCCTGGGATCGAAGATGTCGCGCAGGCCGTCGCCCAGCAGGTTGAAGCAGAACACCGCGAGCATCAGCACCGCACCGGGAAAGAGGGCCACCCACCATTCGCCGGAGACGATGTACTGCGCGCCTTCGGCGACCAGGATGCCCCATTCGGGCGTCGGCGGCCGCACGCCCAGGCCGATGAACGACAGCCCGGCGGCATTGAGGATCGCCCAGCCCATGTTCAGCGACACCTGCACGATCGCCGGCGGCAGGATGTTCGGGAACACGTGGAACATCAGCAGCGAGCCGCCGGAGTTGCCGGCCAGCCGGGCCGCCTCGATGAAGCCCGCTTCGCGGCGCACCGCGGCTTCGGCGCGTGCCACCCGGACGTAGAACGGCAGGTTGATGATCGCGGCGGCCAGCGTGATGTTGGCCACCGCGTTGCCCAGCGCCGCGACGATGCCCATCCCCAGCACGAACAGCGGGAACGCCATGATCGTGTCGGCGGTGCGGCTGATCAGCCGGTCCGCCCAGCCGCCGTTGAAGCCGGCGACCAGCCCCAGCGGCACGCCGATCACGAACGACAGCAGCACAGCCGACACGGCGATGCCCAGGTCGAGCCGGGTCGCGACGATCACCCGCGACAGGATGTCGCGGCCCAGCGCGTCGGTGCCGAACCAGTGCGCCGGGGACGGCGGCCGCATCGCCTGCGAGACGTCGCTCACCAGCGGATCGTACGGCGCGATCCAGGGCCCGAACAGCCCGAACAGCACGAAGACCGCGAACAGCACCGCGGCCAGCAAGGTCAGCGGGTTGTCCGACAGGACGTACCTGACGTGGTTCCAGGTGGCCGACGTGCTCATCGATCGCCTCACAGTCCGTTTCGCGTCCGTTTCGTGCGTGCTTCGTATCCGCTTCGGGTCCGGTGTGTGCCCGGTTCGCGTCCGTCTCGCATCCGTCCGGCACCCGTTCACCCTTCGACCCGTACCCGCGGATCGATGACCGCGTACGCCAGGTCGATCAGCAGGTTCAGCACCACGTACATCGCGCCCATCATCAGCACGAAGCCCTGGATCGGCGCGTAGTCCGACGCCGTCAGCGACTCGATCGCATAGGAGCCGATGCCGGGCCAGGCGAACACCTTCTCGACCAGCACGTTGGAGCCGAGCAGGAACGAGAACACCATGCCCATCGTCGTGATGATCGGCAGCATCGCGTTGCGCAGCCCGTAGCGGATCAGCACCGTGAACGGGCCGAGGCCGCTGGCCCGCGCGGTACGGATGAAGTCCGACGACAGCACCGCGATCATCGAGGCGCGCGTCATCCGCGCCAGCGGCGCCAGCACGAACAGGCCCATCGTCACCGCCGGCAGCAGAAGTTGCGCGGCGGCGGCGCGGGTAAGCTCCAGGTCGCCGGTCAGCAGGCTGTCGATCAGGTACATGTGGGTGACCCCCGGCGGCGGCGGGAACGACGGGTCGAGCCGGCCGAGCGGCGACGGCGCCCAGCCGAGCACGAAGTAGAAGAGGTAGCTGAGCAGCAGCCCGGTGAAGAAGGTCGGCAGCGATACGCCGGCGGTCGTGATCAGCCGGCACAGATGATCGATCCACGATCCCGGCCGCACCGCCGCGGCGACGCCCAGCGGCACTGATACCGCCAACGCGAACGCCAGTGCACAGAAGGTCAGTTCGAGCGACGCGGGCAGCCGCTGGCGCAGCTCGGTCGCCACCGGCTGGCCGGTGCTCAGCGAATCGCCGAGCTCGCCGCGCGCCAGCTCGCCGACGTAGACGAGGAACTGCTCCACCAGCGGCCTGTTCAGACCGAGCTTGGCGCGCACCTGCTCGACCGCCTCGGGCGTGGCCGCCGCCCCTGCGAAGAAGGCCGCCGGGTCGCCGGGCAGCGCCCGGGTCAGCAGGAACGTGACCACGACGACGCCGATCAGGTTCGGCACCGCCGACAGCAGCCGCAGCAGAACGGTGCGGGTCATGGTTCGACCTCCATCAGGCTCACGTGCGCGGCCACCACGCGCCAGCCGTCGGCGGTGCGCAGCCAGGTCTGGCTCTGCCGGCCGATGCGCGCGAGCCGCCCGTCGCGCACGAAGCTCTCGCGGACGAACTCGGTCATCGCGGTCGCGAAGTCGCGGCCGTAGGTCGTGATCACCGTGTTGCGCAGCGTGCGCTGCAGGCCGGCCGGCGAGCGGGCGGCGCGAAACGCCGCGATCGCATCGTAGCCGTACAGGTTCTCGGCGACGCCGAAGCGGATCGTGTGCGGGCCGCGGCAGAACAGTTCGTCCAGCGTGGCGACGTCGTTGTCGATCAGCGCGCGTTCGTAGCGGGCGAACGCCTGCGACACCTCGTCGTATACGTCGGGCAGGTTGACAGGCACCGTCGGCGCGTCGTCGGCATCGGCCATCGTCGTTCTCCTGTTCGTCAGGCGAACGCCGGCGCCACCGGCGCACGTGCGACGCCGAGCCGCTGCAGCGTGCGCGCCACGCGCAGGCACAGATCCTCGCGCCAGGGCGCGGCGATGATCTGGATGCCGACCGGCAGCCCCTCGTCGCCGCCGCCCTGAATCGGCGCGACCGCCACCGGCAATCCGATGCAGGAGATCGGCTGGGTCAGCAGTCCCATCGACGGCCGCGTCGGCACCGTCCGGCCGTTCAGCTCGAAGGTCTCCTGGCCCAGCGGCAGCGCGCTGCGCGGCGTGGCCGGCGCGAGGATCACGTCGACGTCGGCGAACAGTTCGAGGACCCGGTCGTGGTACCAGCGGCGGAAGCGCTGAGCGCCGACGTACCAGGCCGCCGGCAGCAGCGCGCCGGCCAGGAAGCGCTCGCGCGACAGCGGCTCCATGTCGGCGAAGCGCGTGCGCAGGTGGTCGAGGTGCAACTGCGCGCCTTCGGCATTGGTGATGAGGAAGGCTGCGGCCCGGCCGCGCGCGGCCTCGGGCAGATCGACCTTGCGCCGGATCTCGAGCGCCGCCGCCACCTCGGCCAGCGTGCCGGTGACCCGGGCCGAGGCGTTGTCGGCGAAATAGCCGCCGGCCAGCGCGATCCGCAGGCCGCCGATGCCGGAATCGAGCGTCGGCGAGACCGGCATCGCTTCGCGCGGCACCTGGGCCGGATCGTCCGGGTCGGCGCCGATCATCGCATCGTAGGCGGCCGCCAGGTCGGCCGGGCAGCGGGCGAACGGACCGAGGTGATCGAGACTGTGCACGAACGGGTAGCTGCGGGCGCGCGACAGCCGTCCGTAGGTGGGCTTCAGCCCGAAGATGCCGCACAGCGACGCGGGCACGCGGATCGAACCGTTTGTATCGGAGCCCAGCGACAGCGGCACCAGCCCTGCGGCGACCGCCGCGGCGCTGCCGCCGGACGAGCCGCCGGCCGAACGTCCGGTGTCGTGCGGATTGCGGGTCGGCCCGGCATGGCTGTTCTCGGTGGTGAAGCCGTAGGCGAATTCGTCCATGTTGAGCGCGCCGACGATGACCGATCCGGCAGCTCCCATCCGCTCGACCAGCGTCGCGTCGC
>DAISWF010000251.1:1217-8609 GCA_036826495.1 Burkholderiaceae bacterium | reverse complement strand
GGAACGGATGGTTGGCCTTGATCGCCATGATCGAGTAGGCGACGTCGGCCGACGTGACGGGCTTGCCGTCGTGGAAGACCGCGTCCTTGCGCAGGTTCAACGTCAGCGACTTGCCGTCGGGCGCCAGCGTCCAGCGCTCGGCCAGATAGGGCTGCGCATTCCACTTGTCGTCGAAGCGCAGCGGGCTCGCGAACAACTGCGCGGAGGGTACCGCCGTGGCCACCCCGGACTGCACCGCGCCGTTCAGGTGGCGGGGCGTCTGCGTGGAGCCGATGATCAGCGTGCCACCGCCCTTGGCGTCCTGGGCGAACGCAGGGAGCACGGCGGTCGTTGCCCCGAGCAGGGCGACGCACAACGCGCGCCGGCCGATGGATCTGATCGTCATATGGGTCCTCCTGATCTGCGCCGTTGACGCGCGCAATGGATGTCGCGTGTGCGCCGATCAGAGTAGACGAGGGGTGAGTGGGTCGGTAGTACCAGTCCACCCGCTTCGATTGGGCCAGCCGGGATCGGGAAAACCCCAGTCGTGTGCGCCGTTCGCGCCGATGGTGCGCGCGGTGGCGGCGTCCCGGGTCACGGATCGAGCCGCGCCTGCGCGATCGCGGTGCGCACCGCGTCGCGATCCAGCGGTTCGCCCGCCGCGATCGCCACCAGTCGCCCCTCGCCGGCCGCGCCGGCAGGAGCCGGATCGACGCTCCAACGGCGCCCGACGAGCTGCACCGCCTGCAGACGCCCGTCGGCTGCCGGCACCAGACCCTTCGCGCGCACCAGTGGCGGAGCCAGCCGTGCCAGCGCGGCGGCCAGCCGCGGCGGATCGACCGGCGCCGGCACGGTGAAGGCCGCGGTGTCGTAGCGTGCCGTGGCATGGGCCGGCGGACGCAGCGTGCCGGCGGCGGAGCCGAGCAGCCGACTCGTGCGGGGCGGCGCATCCGCGGCAAGCGCGTCCGTGCCGGGTGCGTTCGCGACGGGTGCCGCCGGTCGTGGTGCTGTGCGTTCGAAGTCGCCGAGCAGCACCTCGATCGGCACCTCGCCGCGCACCGTGCGCAGCACCGGGGCCGGCGCCTGCCCGGACAGCCAGGTCTGGACCGCGTCGACCTCGACGGCGGGCAGCAGGTCGCACTTGGTCAGCAGCAGCAGATCGGCCGATTCGAGCTGATCGCGCACCGTGTCGCCCATGTAGCGGTCGGCGGCCTGCCGGCGCACCGACTCGGCGTCGGCGAGCACGATCGTCGCCGCGACCGCGAGCCCGGGTGCCAGCGAGATCGCGGCGCGCAGGTTGCGCGGCAACGCCACGCCGCTGGTCTCGATCACCACGTGGTCGAACGGTTCGGGCGCGTCGCGTAGCCGTTGCAGCGTGTCCAGCAGGTCATCGCCGAAGCCGCAGCAGACGCAGCCGCCGGCGATGCTGATCATGTCGTCGGTACGCCCTTCGACGAGGTCGGCATCGATGTTCAGCTCGCCGAAGTCGTTGATCACCACCGCGATGCGGCGCCCGCCGGCGTGCCGCAGCAGGTGATTCAGCACCGTGGTCTTGCCGGCCCCGAGGTAGCCGCCGAGCACGGTGACCGGGCAGGGCAGGGGCTTTTGCAATGGAGTGGTCTCGTTCGTGTCGCAGGCGGGCCGAACGTAGTCCTTTTTCGGTCTTTCATCAACCGGCGAGAAACTCGCGCAGCACGGCGGCGAGCTCGTCCGCCTGGTCCTCCAGCGTCAGGCGGAAGCCGTCGGCCCGCAGAGCGCGCGAGACCGCGTGCCCGATCAGCGCGCACACCCGCTCCGCCTGGGGGCCGAGCTTGCGGTTCTCGTCGGGTGTTTCGACCTCCAGCACCAGGGTCGGTGCCGCGATGCGCTGCAGGTCGGCATGGAAATCGTAGGCGAAATTGGCCTCGTACAGCGTCGGGATGCCGTCGAAGCACTGGATCTCGTCGAGCACCTGGCGTCGTGCCTGCGCCAGCGCGCCGGCGCGCAGCGGACCCTCGTTCGTCGAACCCGCTGGCCACCAGAGATCGTTCACGTTGCGCTGCAGCGTCTGCCAGTCGCCAGCCGCCTTCGCCTCGGAACCGCGCATGTCCTGGCCGGCGAAGTAGTTGCGGGTGCGCCCGCGGATCACGCCATTGCGCTCCTCGTTCACGGGAATGAGTGAATGGCTCTGGCCCGCCAGCACCAGCCGGTCGACGCGCTGCGGCCAGCCGGCAGCCAGGGCCGCGCCGATCTTGTTGCCGGTGTGAAAGCCGTACACATGGGTGCGCGCGATGTCCAGCGAGGCCAGCACCTCGACCATGCAGGCCGCCAGTGCCGTGATGCCGGCGCCGGGCGGCAGCGGGTCCGAGTTGCCGCTGCCGGGCAGGTCCGGCGCGACCACCGTGAATGCGCCGTCGAGCAGCGGAACGAGTGGGTCGAACACGCGCAGCGAGCGGCCCGCCGAACCGAGCAGCAGCAGGGCCGGGCCCCGCCCCTGCACCCGGAGATGGACCTGGCCCAGCGATGTATCAGCGTAGCGGCGGGGCATCGGGCCGGTTGGAAGCCGCCAGCGCGATGCCGCCGCGCGGCACGATCACCTCGGCCCCCAGGTCATCCACCGCCTCACTCATTGCGAAGCCCCGCGTCCTTGGCCACCTTGCCCCAGCGCGTGAACTCGGCCGCGACGAACTTCGAGAACTCCGCAGGGCTGCCCGAGCTCACCGGCTGCAGCGCCACGTTGCGCAACTTCTCTATCGTGTCGGCCTCGGCCAGGATCTTCACCAGCACCTTGTGCAGCCGCTCCACCACCGGGGCGGGCGTCTTCGCCGGCGCGTACCCGCCCATCCAGTTGACCGCCTCGAACGAGCCCAGCCCCGCTTCGCGGGAGCTCGGCACGTCGGGCAGAAAGGGATCGCGCTGCGCGGCGGTGACCACCAGCGGGCGCAGCTTGCCGGTCTTGAAGTGCGGCAGCAGCGCGGCGAGGTCCATCACGACGCCGTCGACGTGACCGGCCAGCGCATCGGTGATCGCCGGGCCGCCGCCCTTGTACGGGACGTGGATCACGCGGCCGCCGGTGCTGGACTTGAGCAGTTCGATGGCCAGGTGCGGCAGGCCGCCGTTGCCGGAGGAGGCCAGGCGCAGATCCTCCCGCCTGGCGCGGTCCAGGAACTGCTGCAGGTCGGTCGCCGGCGACGAGGGGTGCACGCCCAGCGCCTCCGGCGTCTGGCCGATCAGGGTGATCGGCGCCAGGTCGCGCAGCGTGTCGTACGGCGTCTTCTGCACGTGCGGCACCACCACCAGCGGGCTCGACGTGATCAGCAGCAACGTGTTGCCGTCGGGTGCGGCCTTGGCGACAGCATCCACGCCGATGGTGCCGTTGGCGCCGGCCCTGGTCTCCACCACGACCGGCACGCCCAGTTCGGCGTTCAGGCGCGGCTGCAGGATACGGGCGACGACATCGGTGGATCCTCCGGGCGGATAGCCGAGAATGATGCGCAGGGTCGGTTGCTGGGCGGGCGTGCCGGTCACGAAGAGTGCCGCTGCGAACGCGAGCAGCGCGCGCCGGGCATGACGGAAGTAGCGGGGATTCATGCGCTCCAGTCTAGTGAGCGCGCCGCGGGAGCGCAGCGTGCCGCACGCGAAAGGTGCATTCGGCTGGAGCTGGGGGTCGGAGTCACCGGGCTTGGGACGCCGCGCGCTGACGCTTCGGCACCGGTCGCTGCTCGGCCCAGGTCAACAGTTCGTCGAGGGCCGGGCATAGCGACTGGCCCCAGTCGGTCATGTGGTACTCGACCTTCGGCGGCACTTGCGGATGCACGATGCGCGCGACGATGCCGTCCTGCTCCAACTGACGAAGCTGCTGGATGAGCATCTTCTGCGAGATGGCAGGGATGGCGCGCTCCAGCTCGGAGAAGCGCAGCTTCCTGCCGCCGAACAGATGAAAGAGGATGACCAGTTTCCAGCGCCCTTCGAGCATCTGGATGGCGCCTTCGATACCGCTGGCCGCCGTGGCGGGCGTGTGATGATCATGCTTACCCAAAGGTATGTACCCCACTTTTTCGTTCGTTCTTGCGCACAGGGACGGTACTCCCTATCTTGTGCGATATGCAAACCACACTTGAGCGGGGATGCCGTCGTGCGCCATGAGCTTTGATCTCGGGCTGGAAGGACAACGCGCGCTCGTCACGGGCGGCACTAAGGGCGTCGGGGCGGCAGTGGTCTGCGCACTCGTCGAAGCCGGCCTGAACGTGGTCGCCACGGCGCGCGCGGTGCCGGGCGGCTCGCCCGGCATCCACTACGTCGCTGCCGATGTCACGACGGCGGCAGGGTGCGAACTCGTCGCGCGCGAGGCGCTTGCCCGCCTCGGCGGCATCGACATCGTCGTGAACGTGCTCGGCGGATCGAAAGCGCCGCCCGGCGGTTTCGCGGCGCTGGGCGACGGCGAGTGGCAGGACGAACTGAACCTGAACCTGATGCCTGCCGTGCGGCTCGACCGCGCGCTGCTGCCGTCGATGCTCGCGCGGGGATCGGGCGTCATCGTGCATGTCACGTCCATCCAGCACGAGCTGCCGCTGCCCGAATCGACAACGGCGTATGCGGCGGCGAAGGCGGCGCTGTCCACGTACAGCAAAGCGCTGTCGAAGGAGGTGACGCCGAAAGGCGTGCGCGTGGTGCGTGTGTCGCCCGGCTGGGTCGAGACCGAGGCTGCCGTGCATATGGCAGAGCGCCTCGCGGCCGATGCAGGCACCGACCTGGAGGGCGGCAAGCGGATCATCATGAAGGCGCTCGGCGGCATCCCGCTCGGGCGCCCGGCCAGGCCGCGCGAGGTTGCCGACCTCATCGCGTTCGTCGTCTCACCACGCGCGGGCTCGGTGACGGGGACGGAGTTCGTCATCGACGGCGGTACGGTTCCCACCGCGTGATCGCGCGAGGCGGAGAGGGCGCCACCGGAAACCGTGCGATGACGGTGTTTCGGACAAGAGAAAGCCCGACCGATAGCGGCCGGGCTTTTGGTTGGTGGTGGAGCGGAGGAGGATCGAACTCCCGACCTTAGCATTGCGAACGCTACGCTCTCCCAGCTGAGCTACCGCCCCAACAAGCCGGCCATCATACCAAATTCCGGGACGGCGCACACGGTGGTCAACCGGCCGGCAGACGCGGCATACTGCCTGTCGACCCCGCAGACGGAGCCTTCATCGTGATGCAGTCGCCCGAGTTCTACGCAAGCGAATACAACGCCCGCGAAATGGTGCCGGATCATCCGCGGATATTCGCAGAGTGGGACGCGCGATCTCGGCAGGCCCGGCAGGAACTGTCGGCGAGCCTGGATCTGCACTATGGGCCGGGGCAGGCCGAAAAGCTCGACCTGTTCCCTGCGCAGACGCCCGGCGGGCCGCTGTTCGTGTTCATCCATGGCGGCTACTGGCGGTCGCTCGACAAGGCCGACTTCTCGTTCGTGGCGCCCGCGCTGGTGGCGGCCGGCGTCAGCGTCGCGGTGGTCAACTACGACTTGTGTCCGGCGGTGCGGATCGACCAGATCGTGATGCAGAACGTCCATGCGCTGGCCTGGCTGTACCGCGAGGCCGGGCGGTTCGGCTACGACGGCGACCGGATCCATGTCGGCGGCCATTCGGCCGGCGGCCATCTGACGGCGATGATGCTGTGCGCGCGCTTTCCCGACGTGGCGCCCGACCTGCCGGCCGATCTGGTGAAGTCGGGCCTGGCGATCAGCGGGCTGTATGACCTGGAACCGATCATGCACGCGGAGTTCCTCAACGCCGACCTGCGGCTGGACCGCGTGCAGGTCGAGCGGCTGAGCCCGGCCTGGATGACGCCGGCCACGTCGGCGCCGGTGATCACCGCGGTCGGCGGCGAGGAGAGCAGCGAGTTCCGGCGGCAGACCGGGTTGCTCGGCGAGCGCTGGCCGCGCAATCTGCGCGCCGACGTGCCGATGCCGGGCTTCAATCACTTCACCGTGGTGGGGCAGCTCGCGCAGCCCACCAGTCCGTTGTTCCAGGCCGCCATCGAACTGTGCGGCGTGTGACCGTGCCGCGCACGCCGGCCGTAGGATGCTTCCTACAGCTCGCGGCGGCAGGCACCGATTGTCACCGGGCGGCCGGCGGGCGACGATGCAGCCCAAGCCGCATCAGCGCGATCGCCGCGACATGCGGAAGTTCGCCACCGCAGGTCGCCACTCTGTCCACCCCGTGATGAAGTGTTTTCTCGTCGAAGACAGCCCGCTGATCCGTCGGCGCCTGACCGAAACGCTCGAGGAGATGGTCGGTCTGCAGGTCGCCGCCACCGCCGAAGACGAGGCGAGTGCGGTGGCCTGGCTGTCGGCCCACGGCCGCGACTGCGGGATCGTCATCATCGACATCTTCCTGAAGGGCGGCAGCGGCCTGGGCGTGCTGCAGTCGGCCCGCGAGGCGAACCTGCCGGCCAAGCTGGTGGTCCTCAGCAACTATGCGAATCCGGCGCTGCGCAAGCGCTGTCTGGCGCTGGGCGCCGATCGGGTGTTCGACAAGCCCGACGAGATCGATGCGCTGATCGGCTACTGCGCGCAGTTGAGCGCAGACCACGCGTGAGCGAAGACGCGGGCGCGGCCCCTCCGGCAGCCGGCGCTCGTCTACTGGATCAGCCCGTTCTTCAGTGCGTAATAGGTGAGGTCGCTGTTCGATTGAAGCTGCAGCTTGTTCAGGATGCGCGTGCGATAGGTGCTGACGGTCTTGACGCTGAGGAACATCTGCTCGGCGATGTGGCCTATCGTCTCGCCCTTGGCCAGCCGCAGGAACACCTGCGTCTCGCGTTCGGACAGCAGCTCGTGCGGCGGCTTGTCGCTGGAGGTCAGGCCGTCGGCCAGCAGCTCGGCCACCGCCGGCGTGATGTAGCGCCGGCCCTGCGCGACGACGCGGATCGCCTTGACGATCTCCTCGGGCGCGCATTCCTTGTTCAGGTAGCCGCTGGCGCCCTGCTTGATCAGCATCGTCGCGTAGTGGGTCTCGGGAAAGCCGCTCAGCACCAGCACCGGGATGTCCGGCGCGCGGGCCTTGATCGCCGCCAGCGTCTCGACGCCGCTCTGGTCAGGCAGCGAGATGTCCATCAGGATCACGTCGACCTCGCCGCGCCGCACGATGTCGATCGCCTCTCGCCCGGTGGCGGCCTCGGCCGTCACCTCGAAGTCCGACTGGTCGGAGAAGAACCCCCGCAGCCCGCTGCGGACGATCTGGTGATCGTCGACGATCGCGATTCGAATCATCTGACTTCCCCGCACGGGGTGCTGCCCAGCCGCCAGTTTAGTGGCTTCGGAGCGGCCGTGTCATGAAACGCCGAGGCGGGCGGCGGGGCCTTGCCGGCGCCGGGCGCGTGGCGGGGGGGCGGGGGGCCGGCGCCGCGACGCGCGGACGGACGGCGGGCGCGCCCCGCCCGGGGGGGGGC
>DAISWF010000251.1:919-1207 GCA_036826495.1 Burkholderiaceae bacterium | reverse complement strand
AAGACCGACGGCCCTGTCCACGACCGCAGCGCCCGGGCCGCACGGATCCTGTGGCCGGCCGCCGCCGCATCGGGCGGGCCCGGGCTCGCCGATGCGCTGACGCTGGCCCGCCCTCTGCTGTGGGCGATGGCCGCGCTCGCTGCGATCGCGCTGGGTTGGCTCTGGCGGCTCGCCGGCGGTGCCGCCGCGCCGGTCGAGGAAACGGTGGCGTCCGGGGACGGCGGCGCGGCGGGCCGGGATGGCCCGTCCGACCCCGTCGGCGCCGGGGGGGCCGCGGTCGGTGCAGGC
>DAISWF010000251.1:0-909 GCA_036826495.1 Burkholderiaceae bacterium | reverse complement strand
TGGTCGATGCGCCTGTCTCCGGCGGCTCGGGTCGCGCCGCCGACGGCTCGCTCGAAAGGCTGGTCAGCCACCTGCAGTCGCGGCGCGAAGTGGAGCGCCACCGGCTCGCGCGCGAACTGCACGACGAGCTGGGCGCGCTGCTGACCGCGGCCAAGCTCGATGCGGCGCGGGTGCGTTCGCGGCTGCCGCAGCCGGTGCTGCCCGAGGTGCTCGATCGGCTGCGCCACATGGACGAGGCGCTGAACCAGGCCATCGCGCTGAAGCGTCGGGTGATCGAGGACCTGCATCCTTCGTCGCTCGACAACCTGGGCCTGCCGGCGGCGCTGGAGATCCTGGTCGGCGAGTTCGGTGAGCGCACCGGTGTGCAGGCCGACATGGACCTGGAACCGGTCGAGCTCGCCCGCGATACGCAGTTGACGGTGTTCCGGCTGGTGCAGGAGGCTCTGGACAACGTCGAACGGCACGCCCAGGCGGCGCGGGTCCGTGTGACGCTGGCGCCCGAGGGCGACCGCGCCCGTCTGCGCATCAGCGACGACGGCATCGGCTTCGCCGCCGGGCAGCCCGACCTGCGTACGCCCGGACTACTGGCGCTCGGCCTGCGGGTGCGGGCCGAAGGCGGCAGCCTGCAGGTGACGTCGGCCGCGAATGCCGGCACGACGGTGGAGGTCGCGCTGCCGCTGCGGCAGCCCGCCTGACCGGCTCCCGCGCCTGTCGGAGCCTTCCTACATCGCCGACGGTCGACCCGCTGACACCGCGACGCGGTCACGTCCCATTCCGGCGGCTGCACCGCAAACCTATTCTCCCTTGCATGGCAATCGCATCGATTGCCCGACAACGGAATGCCTGGAGGATCCTTCATGTTGCACTACGCCATCGTCTTCTTCGTCATCGCGCTGATCGCGGCGCTGT
>DAISWF010000250.1:0-8617 GCA_036826495.1 Burkholderiaceae bacterium | reverse complement strand
ACGATCGGCATGAAGAAGTCGGTGGTCGCGATCAGCGCCTGCTCGTCGTTGAGCTTGTAGACCGCCGCGTCGTCGGCGGTCTCGATGCCGACCAGGAGCTGCGGCGGCACCGGAAAGCGCGCGCTGCTCTTCAGGATCTCGGACAGCACGCCGGGTGCGATCTTGCAGCCGCAGCCGCCGCCATGCGAATACGAGGTCAGCCGCATCGGCGCCGGCTGGCCGGGCCGGGTCGAGGCTGCGGCGGCATCGGTGGCAGAAGGGGCGGCAGAGGCCGGCGGCTTTTCGGGAGCGTTCATCTCGGGTCTCGCGAAGAGGCTTGATCGAACGGGTCGATCGCAGGCGCCACAGTGTACGCCGGCCATGCTCGTGGCGTGGCTGTCACGCTTTGCGTCCCGCGACCTTGATCTGCAGCAAGGCGATCGCCTGCCGCCCGTGCGACAGTCGCCCGATCTCAGCCACCCGCGGCCGTATCCGGGCTGCCTACTCGATGCTGGACCTTCTCCGAGAGCGCGGCTATTCGCCGCTGGTGATCCGCGGCCGCCCGCTGGTGCCTATCGTCCAGGGCGGCATGGGGGTCGGCGTATCGGCGCACCGGCTGGCATCGGCCGTCGCGCGGGCCGGTGCGATGGGCACGGTCGCCAGCGTCGACCTGCGCCACCATCACGCCGACCTGATCGCCGCCGGCAAGGGCTGCCGCGACCGTGACAAGCTCGATGCGCTGAACCTGACCGCGCTCGATCGCGAGGTGCGGATGGCGCTCGAGCAGTCCGACGGCAAGGGGGCGATCGCCGTCAACGTGATGAAGGCGGTCGATCAGCATCCGCAGCTCGTGCGTCAGGCCTGCCGCTGGACCTGCCGGAGATGACCGTCGATTTCCCCGACGTCTGGCTGATCCCGATCCTGTCGGATGCGCGCGGCGTCACCTTGCTGCTGCGCAAATGGATGCGCAAGAACCGGCTGCCCGATGCGATCGTCATCGAGCATCCGGCGCATGCCGGGGGGCACCTGGGCGCCACCCGCATCGACGAGCTGCGTGACGGGCGCTTCGAGTTCGACGCGGTAATCGCGCAGGTGCATCAGTCGATGCGCGAGCTGGGGCTGGACCCGCAGGCGATTCCGCTGATCGCCGCCGGCGGCATCAACGACGACGAGAAGGTCGCGCGGATGTACGAGCTCGGCTATCGGGCCGTGCAGCTCGGCACCGCGTTCGCCGTCACCGAGGAGGGCGACGCTCATCCGAATTTCAAGCGGGTGCTGGCCGGCGCCGGCCCGGCCGACATCGTCGAGTTCATCAGCGTCGCCGGTCTGCCGGCGCGCGCGGTGAAGACGCAGTGGCTGCAGCGCTATCTGAAACGCGAGCCGCTGCTGAAGATCAAGGCGGCCGCCTGCAAGGAGCGCAAATGCACGGCGGGGCTGGAGTGCCTGACGGTGTGCGGGCTGCGTGACAGCCTCGCGCGGTTCGGGCAGTTCTGCATCGACACGCAGCTCGCCGCGGCGTTGAAGGGCGACCTGTCGCAGGGGCTGTTCTTCCGCGGCGCGGCGTCGGTGCCGTTCGGCGAACGGATCCGCTCGGTCCGCGAGCTGATCGAATTCCTGCTGACCGGCCGCCGGCCGGGCGACGTGCCGGCTTCCGAAGGTTGGAACTCGCTCGCGGCAGAGCCGGCCGCCGTCGCTTAGAACCTCTCGCTGCGCGGCGGGCCCGCCTTTCGGGCGCGGCAGGTGTGCCTGCGGCTCACGGCGCTCCCCGCGGTCAGGCTTCCTCGCCGGCCGCGTTCTCCAGACCCGCCATGCCGCCGGTGGCATTGAAGCCGCCGTCGACGTAGGTGATCTCGCCGGTGACGCCGGCCGCCAGATCCGACAGCAGGAACGCGGCGACGTTGCCGACGTCGTCGATCGTGACGTTGCGCCGCAATGGCGCCTTGGCCTCGACGAAGTCGAGGATCCGCGAGAAGCCCTTGATGCCGGCGGCGGCCAGCGTCTTGATCGGCCCGGCCGAGATGCCGTTCACGCGGATGCCGCGCGGCCCCAGGCTGTCGCACAGATACCGGACGCTGGCTTCCAGGCTCGCTTTCGCGAGCCCCATCGTGTTGTAGTGCGGAATCACGCGCACCGCGCCGATGTAGGTCAGCGTGAGCAGCGACGCGCGCCGCCCTTCCATCATCGGCAGCGCCGCCTTCGTCACCGCCGGGAAGCTGTAGGCGGAGATCTCCTGCGCGATGCGGAACGCTTCGCGGCTGATGCCGGACAGGAAGTCGCCGGAGATCGCCTCGCGCGGCGCGAACGCGATCGCATGGACGAGGCCGTCCAGGCCATCCCAGTGACGCTTCAGCTCATCGAACGTCGCGGCGATCTGCGCATCGTCGGCGACGTCGCAGGGGACGATGATGGACGAGCCGAACTCCGCCGCCATCTCCCTCACGCGATCCTTGAAGCGGTCGTTCTGGTAAGTGAACGCCAGTTCGGCGCCCTGCGCATGGCAGCTTCGGGCGATGCCGTAAGCGATCGATCGGTTCGACAGCAGCCCCATGACGAGGATGCGTTTGCCTGCCAGAAACCCCATGCGCCGTGCTCCGGAATCAGATGGGCGGCTATTGTCGCATGGGTGACGGCGGGGCCGTGACCTGGGTTATGCGGACACGAGCTCAGGTCCGCGGGGGGCGATGATCGACGGCGATGCGCTCCGGCTTGCGTGGCGCGGCGTTCGCCCGTGCCGGCGCCTTGGCCGGTTGCGCCGCCTTCACCGGCGCTTTGGCCGCCGCCTTGGCCGCGGCTTTAGCCGCGGCCGGCTGTGTGCCCGCCCTGGCAGCCGGCTGCGCCGCTCTGGCCGGGACGACGGTATGCGCCCGGCCGGTCGGGGCCGCTGCCTTCGGACGTCCGGTTCTCGCGACCGGGGTGCGGCCGGACGGTGCGGGGCTGCTCGTCGCCGCCGGCCGGGCGGCCGCCGTCGTCACCGCCGGCGCGCTCTTCGCAGTGGCCACCGCCGGCTGCGGCTTCGCCTGCGAGGCTTCGTTCGCCGGTTCCGCCGCGACCCGCTGCACCTCGACGGCAGGGCCCGCGATGATCTGCTGGCTGCCGCGCTCGTCGGTCAGCAGCGTGTGCGAGGTCGCCGGCCGCACCAGCAGCATCGTGCCGCGCTTGACGCCGGCCTTGAGATGATTCCAGGCCGCCAGCGTGGCCGCCGACACGCCGTAGCGCCGGGCGATCGACATCAGCGAGTCCTTCGGCGCGACGTGATGGTAGACGGCCGGCCGCTCGACTTTCTCGTATACCCGCGGCGCGACGAACGATTCGACGCGCAGCTCGTCGTCGACCGCCCGGCGGCTCGGCGCGATGATCCGCGTGCCCGGCAGGATGTGCGCACCCGGCCGCAGACCGTTGGCCTTCTGCAGCTCGGCGACGGTCACGCCGCCGCGCTCGGCGACCGATGTCAGCGTCTCGCCGGGCGCCAGCGTGTGCGGCTGCCAGGTGGCGAACGCCTTGCGGGCTTCGCCGTGGCGCTCGACTGCCTCGATGAACGCATCGAGCCGGTCGGCCGGCAGCTTGATCTCGTTGTTCTTGGAGGCGGCGATCACCGGCCGGTTGTGCGCCGGGTTCAGCGCGACGAACTCCTCGACCGTCATGCCGGCGAACTGCGCGGCGAGCTTCAGATCGATCGGCCGGGTCTTCTCGATCGTCACGAAATAGGGCTTGTTCGGCAGCTCGGGAAGCTGCAGGCCGAGCTCCTGCGAGCGCTTGACGATGTTCTTCAGCGCGATCAGCTTCGGCACGTAGTGCCGGGTCTCGGCCGGCATGTCCAGGTGCAGATAGTCGGCCGGGCGGCCGCGCGCGCGGTTGCGGCTGACCGCGCGGGCCACCGCGTTCTCGCCCCAGTTGTACGAAGCCAGCGCGAGGAACCAGTCGTCGTCCTGCATCGCATGGATCTTCTGCAGGTAGTCGAGTGCCGCCTGCGTCGAATGGACGATGTCGCGGCGATTGTCGACCCACCAGTTCTGCGACAGGTTGTACGACTTGCCGGTCGACGGGATGAACTGCCACAGCCCGGCTGCCTGGGCGGACGACAGCGCCACCGGATTCATCGCGCTTTCCACGAACGGCAGCAGCGCCAGCTCGGTGGGCAGGCCGCGCTTCTCGACCTCGTCGACGATGTAGTACAGGTAGCGGCTGCCGCGCGAGAACATCCGCTGCAGGTAGTCGGGCCGCTGCAGGTAGAACCGTTCCTTCTCGGCGACCAGCGGCGTGTCGAGATCGGGGAACGCGAAGCCGGCGCGGATCCGGTCCCAAAGGCTGCCAGGGGCGGCGGGCGCCGGGCGCACCACGACGGTGGCCGAGTCGGCGCCGGGCACCGTGGCCTGGATCACCGGCGCCCCGGGGGCGGCGACCGATCCGGTGCCGTGCGGATCGCCGGCGGCTGATTGCGCTGCGCCGCTGCCGGTAGCGGCCGACGTACCGGCGCCGGCGGGTGACGCTGTGCCGGCGGCATGCGCACCGGCGGCGCGGCCGGCGGCGGATTCGACGGCACTGCCCGTCCGCGCTCTGCCGGCCGCAGCGCCTGCCTGGTAGCCCGATGCCGGGGCGCCGGCTGCGACACCCGCGCCCTGAGCGGCGGAGGCTTGAGCAGCGGCGGTCTGAGCAGCGGAGGAGGCGGCCTGGGAGCCGGACACGCCGCCGGAGCCGGGCTGTGCCGCGGTCGAACCGCCCCCACCTGACTGCGCTGCGGCCGACGCGCCGGCGGCGGCCGTGCCGGGGGCGGCCGATGGTGCGGCCGTGCCGGCCGCAGGGGCCTGCGGACCGGTCGATGCGCAGCCGGCCAGCCAGGCGGCGGCCGCCACCATCGTCAGCGCGACGGTGCGGCGTACGGGGGTGCGAAAGGGAAAGGGACGGGAGCGATCATGGCGATCGCATGACAGGATGTTGCCGGCAAGACTCAACACGGGCTCCCGAAGTACGGTGGCGCCGCAACTGCGCAGGGCCGGGCGACGACGCCCCTCCGGACCCGCCGACCGCATGTCCCTCCGGGGATTGACAGTATGGTCGCGGGCGTGTTGACAGCTTGCGGTAACGCTTTGATTTTACGGCCGAATCCGATCGATGCTACTGAATCGTCGGCAGCCGGTCAAGCCGGCTCGATATACGGACGTTACGGCTTTGCCAGCCGGTAGAATCCCGGCAGGGTATTCCATTCGAAGGATGGCACGATTTGATGCAGGGCGGCATTCCAGGCGATTCCGAGCGCTCCCGGCGCGAGTGGAGCGACTGGCTGGCGTCCGCGCCGGGCCGGTATCTGCTCGACTGGGAGCAGCAGTGCTTCGATGCGGCGGTAAGCGACGTGTTCGGTTTCCATGCGATCCAGCTCGGCTTCGGCCAGCTCGATGCGCTGCGCAACAACCGTATGCCGACGCGCATCCTGGCGCTGGCGCAGGCCGAACCGGTGATGGAGGGGCCGCCGACCATCTGGCCGCATACCGAGCCGCTGCGCGCGCGGCCGCCGTTGGCCGAGGTGCCGGCGCGGCCGGGCCCGGAGCCCGCGGAGGCGGTCGGCGCCGGCAGCCGCCTGATCCTCGAGCGCTTCGAGGAGCTGCCGTTCGCCGAGCAGTCGATCGATCTGATCGTGATGCCGCACGTGCTGGAATTCGCCGAAGATCCGCACGAGGTGCTGCGCGAGGTCAACCGGGTGCTGCGTCCCGAAGGCCGCGTGCTGCTGTCGGGCCTGAACCCGATCAGCCTGTGGGGGGCGCGGCAGATCATGCCGCGGCCGTTCCTGCCGCGCCGCTCGAAGCTGATCGGCCTGCCGCGGCTGCGCGACTGGTTCAAGCTGCTGAGCTTCGACTACGAGCGCGGCCGCTATGGCTGCTATCGGCCGCCGTGCCGCACCGAGCGCTGGCTGCAGCGCACCGAGTTCATGGAGAAGGCCGGCGATCGCTGGTGGCCGATCTGCGGCGCGGTGTATTTCGTCGCCGCGGTCAAGCGGGTGCGCGGGATGCGGCTGATCGGTCCGGCATGGAAGCGCGATCCGGCGACCCGCCCGCGCGCGGTGGTCGCCGCGCCGCAGTTCGCGCCGCCGGAGCGTGAGAACGTGATCAGCCGGCGCGGCCCGGGCTGAAACCGGCAGCAGCGGCTACGTACATGTAGTCGCGGGTCAGCGGCAGCGGCGACCAGGCGCCGTCCGGCCGGATCTCCGGCTTGATCGCCTGCAACTGATAGATGTTGACCCAGCCGTGGTCGAACGCATGGGCGCAGCCGGCCAGATAGACCCGCCAGATCCGCGCGCGGCGTTCTCCGGCCAGTTCGGTCAGCTTGTCCAGATTGCGTTCGAAGGCCGCCGACCAGCGCCACAGCGTGCGGCCGTAGTGCCGGCGCAGCGACTCGGCATCGGTCAGCTCCAGGCCGCTGGCCGACAGCTCGCGGATCGCCAGCGCCACGTGCGGCACCTCGCCGTCCGGAAACACGTAGCGGTCGATGAAGTCGCCGGCGCCCAGGCCCACCGAACGGCTGTCGATGTCGGACGAGGTGATGCCGTGGTTCAGCGCGACGCCGCCGGGCTTCAGCAGCCGGTGCACCACGTCGAAATAGGCGCGCAGGTTCTTGAGGCCCACGTGCTCGAACATGCCAATCGACGAGATCCGGTCGTAGACGCCTTCGCCCGGCACCTCGCGATAGTCCTGCAGCCGGATCTCGACCTGATCGGCCAGCCCGGCCTGCCTGACCCGCTCGGTGGCGAGCGCGAACTGGTTCTGCGACAGCGTGATGCCGACCGCCTTGACGCCGTAGTGGCGTGCCGCGTGCATGGCCATCGCACCCCAGCCGCAGCCGATGTCCAGCAGCGTCTGGCCCGGCTCCAGCCGCAGCTTGCGGCAGACATGATCGAGCTTGCGGGTCTGCGCGACCTCCAGCGGCTCCTCGCCGGTGTCGAAGTACGCGCACGAATAGACCATCGACGGATCGAGCCACAGCGCATAGAACTCGTTGGACACGTCGTAGTGGTACTCGATCGCCTTCTTGTCGGTGCGCCGGGTGTGCCGGCCCAGCCAGTGGCTGGGCAGCTTGCCGAGCCGATGCTGTTCGTCGCCGAGCCGGGACAGCGATTCGGCGACGTCCACCACCCGGCGCATGTCGCCGGTGACATCGAGCTCGCCCTCGACGAACGCTTCGCCCAGCGACGACAGCGACGGCTTCATGAAATGCCGGGCTGCCGACGACTTGTTGAGCCGGATCGTCACCGGCGTGTTGTCGGCCAGCGGCACGACGCTGCCGTCCCACAGCTCGACCTTCAGCGGCATCGGCCGCTGCGCCCTCACGCCTTCCAGGAATTTTATGACCTGCTTCTCGAGCATCGCTTCCCCCTCGAACTACCTGCGAAACCGGTGCGATCATTACGGTCTGACCGCTTCAGACAACGGAACGATGACCACCTCACAGGTACACATTTACACCGACGGCGCCTGCAAGGGCAACCCCGGCCCCGGCGGCTGGGGCGTATTGCTGCGCTTCGGCGACCAGGAAAAGGAACTGTTCGGCGGCGAGGAACAGACTACCAACAACCGGATGGAGCTGCTGGCGGTGATCCGCGCGCTGCAGGCGCTGACCCGCCGCTGTTCGGTCGCCGTGCACACCGACTCGCAGTACGTGCAGAAGGGCATCAGCGAGTGGCTGCCCGGCTGGAAGCGGCGCGGCTGGAAGACCGCCGACAACAAGCCGGTGAAGAACGCCGACCTGTGGCGCGAGCTGGAAGCGCTGGTGGCCGGCCACGACGTGACCTGGCACTGGGTGCGCGGACACAACGGCCATGCCGAGAACGAGCGGGCCGACCGGCTGGCGAACCGCGGGGTGCCGGGGCGGGGCGGAGGAAAGTGACTCCGGCCTCCCGTCGGGGGGGGGGGACGGCGCTGCAGGTCCGGTGACGGCGTCTGCGGCGGGCTCCGCGCGCCGCGTCGGTGCCGATCCGCCAGGGGGGGGTCACATCGTGTTTGGGCCTGCGGTCTGGCCGAGCGCCGTCCGCAGCCGCCGCGCGCCCTCGTGCAATTGCTCCACCGGCCGCGCGAAACACCACCTGAGGAAGCCTTCGCCCTCGGGGCCGAACGCGATGCCCGGCGCCAGACCCAGCTTCGCGTCGCGGACCAGCCGCCTGGCCAGCGCCAGGCTGTCGGCTTCGCCGTCGAGCCGGAAGAACAGGTACATCGCACCGTCGGGCACGCCCAGGGTCACCGCCGGCAGCGCCGACAGCAGCGCCACCAGCGCATCGCGGCGTTCCCGCAGCGCGTCGGTGAACACGCGGATCGGCGCCTCGCCGCCGGCGATCGCGGCGACCCCCGCCTGCTGCACGAAACCGGGCGCGCACGAGGTGTTGAACTCGACCAGCTTGGCCAGATCGGCGGTCAGCGAGGCCGGCACCGTCAGCCAGCCGAGTCGCCAGCCGGTCATCTGCCAGGTCTTGGAGAAGGTGTTGGCGACGATGACCCGGTCGCCCGCCTGCTGCTCGTCGAGGATCGACGGCGCGCAGACGTTGCCGTCGAACACCAGTCGTTCGTATGCCTCGTCGCAGATCAGCCACACGCCCAGCCGCGCGCAGTGCCGTGCGAGCTCGCGCAACTGCCCGGCCGGCATCGTCCAGCCGGTGGGG
>DAISWF010000249.1:0-8645 GCA_036826495.1 Burkholderiaceae bacterium | reverse complement strand
GCTCCCGGACGACGGGATCCGTCGCGGGCGGGCGCCACCTCTGCCATCCTGCCTGCCCCCGGTCGGTGCATCCCAGGCCTCGCCGGCCGCCTCGCGGTCGGCCTCGACCGAGCTGTAGTTCTCGTCGACCAGGTCCACCGGCAACCCGAACCGGCCATGAAGCTGCCGGGCGAACCGTTCGCAGCGGACGGTGACCGGCAGCGGACGGCCGTCCGGATGCGTGGGCCGGCCCACCACCAGCCGCTGCGGCTGCCACTCGCCGATCAGCGCGGCGATCCGGTCGAAGCGCAGCGGGTCGGATGCGGCTTCGATCGTCGCCAGCGGCTGCGCACCGCCGGTCAGCCGGCTGCCCACGGCCACGCCGATGCGCTTCAGGCCGAAATCGAAGGCGAGGACGGTGTCGGCCGTGCGACCCGTCATGCGTGGCCGGCGGCCGACGACAGAAATGCGGGATTGATGCCCAGCAGGCCGTAGGCGCGCAGCAGCCGCTCCTCGGGAGGGGCTTCGAAGATCACCGCCGGGTCGGCGGCCATCGTCAGCCACGAGTTGCGCGCCAGTTCCTCCTCGAGCTGACCGGGGCCCCAGCCCGAGTAGCCGAGGGTCACCAGCAGCTTGCTCGGGCCGTCACCGCGAGCGACGGCTTCGAGCACGTCCTTGGACGAAGTCAGCCCCACGTCGTCGCCGACGGTCACCGTCGAACCCCAGTTGCCCACGGGGGTATGGAGCACGAACCCGCGATCGGTCTGCACCGGGCCGCCGTAGTAGACCGGCGAGCCGGCGAACTCCGAGGGCGGCAGCAACAGGTCGATCCGCTCGAACAGCGACTGCAGATCGAGCTCCATCGGGCGGTTGATCACCAGGCCGAGCGCACCCTTGGCGGTGTGTTCGGCCACGAAGACCACCGAGCCGCCGAAGTTGGAGTCGGCCAGACCCGGCATCGCCACCAGGAAGTGGTTGGTCAGATTCGCGGAGGGTGTTTCCGGCATTTGCCCAATTGTAGAGAGGCCGGAGCGCCGGCACAATCGCAGCCGACGCACCCGTCGCGTGGCAACCGCAGGCGGCCCGCCCTCCACGGAAAACCCTCGCGATGCCCATGGATGCCGCCCTGGTCTGGTTCCGCCGCGATCTGCGCAGCTTCGACCATGCGGCGCTGTCGCATGCATTGCGCGCGGCCGGGCGGGTGTGGTGCGTGTTCGTGTTCGACCGGGAGATCCTCGATCCGCTGCCCCGCCGCGACCGGCGGGTGGAGTTCATCCATCAGGCGATCGGCGAGCTGCATGCGGCGCTGGTCGAGGCCGGCGGCGGCCTGATCGTCGAGCATGGCCGGCCGCAGGAACTGATCCCGCGGCTGGCCGAGCGGCTGTCGGTCGATCGGGTGGTGGCCGCCCGCGATTACGAGCCGGCGGCCTGCGCGCGCGACGAGGCGGTGTGCCACTCGCTGCAGGCGCAGGGCCGCGAGCTGCTGCTCGTCAAGGACCAGGCGATCTTCGACACCGATGAGTTGCTGACCGCCGGCGGCACGCCCTACTCGGTATTCACGCCATATCGGCGCGCCTGGCTCGCGCGGCTGCAGCCGGAGGATCTGTCGCCCCATCGCGTCGTCTTCGGCGAACGCCTGGCGCGTGCGCCGCGCGGCGTGCAGCTTGGCGTGCGGTTCGGCGTGCCGACACTGGAATCGATCGGCTTCGAGCGTACCGACCTCGCCGCGTTGAAGATTCCGTCGGGCATGTCGGGCGGCCGGCGGCTGTTCGAGCGCTTCGAGCAGCGGATCGCCGACTATCACGAGCGGCGCGACTATCCGGCCGCACGCGGCACCTCGGGCCTGTCGGTGCATCTGCGCTTCGGCACGGTGTCGATCCGGCAGCTCGCGCGCTTCGCGCATCAGCGCGCGATCGGCGAGCCGGCGGCGGCGCAGGGTGCGCAGACCTGGCTGTCGGAGCTGATCTGGCGCGACTTCTACTTCCAGGTGCTGCATCACCATCCGCACGTCGTCGATCATGCGTTCAAGCCGGCCTACGACCAGGTGCGCTGGCGTCATGCGCCGGCGGCCTTCGACGCCTGGCGCGAGGGCCGCACCGGCTATCCGCTGGTCGACGCGGCGATGCTGCAGCTCGTCACCACCGGCTACATGCACAACCGGCTGCGGATGGTCAGCGCGTCGTTCCTGACGAAGGACCTGGGCATCCGCTGGCAGGATGGCGAGCGGCACTTCGCGCTGCTGCTGAACGACTATGACCTGGCGGCGAACAACGGCGGCTGGCAGTGGGCAGCCTCCACCGGCTGCGATGCGCAGCCGTGGTTCCGGATCTTCAATCCGGTCACGCAGTCGAAGAAGTTCGATCCGCAGGGTGCGTTCATCCGGCGTCACCTGCCGGTGCTGGCCAGGCTGCCCGACACGACGATCCATGCGCCGTGGCTCGCCTCGCCGCAGCAGCTCGCGGACGCGGGCGTGAAGCTCGGCGAGAATTATCCGGCGCCGATCGTCGATCACGACGAGGCGAGGAAGCAGGCGCTCGAACGCTACGGCGTCGTCGGACGCTGAACGCCGACGGTCACCGGAGCGGACGACCCTCGCAGGTCGTCCGCGGCGGTCAGGTTGCCGCCAGCGCGGGCCTGGCGCGGGCAACGAAGCCGGCGATCGTCGACAGCAGCTCGTCCTCGCCGTAGGGCTTGCCCATGTACGCATCGACGCCCAGCGACAACGCATAGTCGCGGTGCTTGTCGGCGGTGCGCGAGGTGATCATCACGATCGGCACGTGGCGATAGCGTTCGTCGGCCCGCACGTTGCGGGTCAGATCGAAGCCGTCCATCCGCGGCATCTCGATGTCGACCAGCATGATGTCGGGCACGCCATCCTGCAACTGGCGCAGCGCATCGACGCCGTCCTTGGCCAAGGTCACCTGATAGCCCTCGCGGGTCAGCAGGCGCTGCGTGGCCTTGCGCACCGTCAGCGAATCGTCGACCACCATCACCGAGGTCGGAAGCTGCAGGCGGGTGGCATTGCGTGCGCCGCTGGCGAGCGACAGCAGATCGATCGCCGAGCCCGCCGCGCTCTGCGCGAGCAGCACGGGGTTGATGATCAGCACGATGTCGCCGTTGCCCATCACCGTCGCACCGGAAACGCCGCGCACCTGCGCAACCTGCGGGCCGACGTTCTTGACGACCACCTCCTGGTTGCGCGTCACCTCGTCGACATGCAGCGCGATGCGCTGGTTGCCCGAGCGCACGATGACGACCGGCGAATAATGCTGCGCGGCCGGGCTCGCATCGGGGCTGTCGACCAGCGCGCCGAGGTAGAACATCGGCACCTTCGCGCCCTGCCATTCGACATGCCCCTGCGAGTAGGCGGCAGCCAATGTCTGCGGCTTGAACTGCAGCACCTGCTCGACGCTGGACGACGGCACCGCATAGCGCAGCGCACCGGCGCTGACCAGCACGACCTGCGCGATCGCCAGGGTCAGCGGCAGCCGCACCGTGAAGCGGGTGCCGGCACCGGGCCGCGATTCGGTTTCGATGCGTCCGCCCAGTGCCACCGTCTCGGCGCGCACCACGTCCATGCCGACGCCGCGTCCGTAGAGTTCGGTGACCTTGTCGGCGGTCGTGAAGCCGGGGGCGAACATCAGCTCGGCCAGCTCGCGGTCCGAAAGCGGCACGCCGGGAGAGACCAGACCGGCCGCCTCGGCGCGCGCGCGGATCCGCTCGAGGTCGAGCCCACCGCCGTCGTCGGAGAAGGTCAGCCCGATCTCGTTGCCTTCCTGGCGCACCTCGACGCTGATCTCGCCGGTGTCGGGCTTGCCGGCGGCCTGACGCACCGCCACCGGCTCGATGCCATGCGCAACCGCGTTGCGCAGCAGATGCTCGATGGGGCCGGCCATCCGTTCCAGCACGCCGCGGTCGACCTCGACACCGGCGCCGCGCAGGTCGAGATTGACGCGCTTGCCGGCATCCTTGGCGGCCTGACGGACGACGCGGAACATGCGGTCGGAGATCGAGCCGAACTGCACCATCCGCACGCGCATCAGGTTCTGCTGCAGCTCGCGCAGCACCTGGCCCTGGCGCAGCAGATCCTGCGCCGCCTCGTCGAGATTGCGCGAGGCGTTCTGCTGCACGGTGGCGACGTCGTTGACCGACTCGGCCATCATCCGGGTCAGTTCCTGGAACCGCGTGTAGCGGTCGAACTCCAGCGGATCGAACTTGCGCTCATGCTCCCGGGTCTGCGCGATGCGCGCCGAGATCGTGGTCTCGGCCTGGATCTCCAGCTCGCGAAGCTGGGTGCGCAGGCGGTTGACGTTCTCGGTCAGGTCGGCCAGCGACTGGCGCAGACCGGTCAGCTCGTTGTCGAGCTTGGCGCGCGAGATCGACACCTCGCCGGCCTCGTTGACCAGCCGGTCCAGCAGCTCGGCGCGGACGCGCACGAGCTGCGCGGCCGGGGCGGCGTTGACGGCGTGCTGCGGGCGAGACTGGGGAGCGGGTGCGGTGTCCTCCGGAGGCGGCGGCACGTGCAGGTCGCCGGCGGCCGCGGGGACTTCGTTCGCGGCGATCGCCAGCGCGGAAACTTCGGCCTGCGCAATTCTTCCCGCAGCGGCTTCGCTCGCGGAGAGGTCGCTCGCGACTGTCGCAGCCTCTTCGGCCGAAGCCGCTTCGATCGCGGCCGCTTCGATCGCGGCGGCGTCGCTGTGGTCGATCACGGCCGCAACGCCACCGATCGCGGCGGCTTCGGAAGCCTCGAGAGCATCGGGCGCATCGGCACCCGGCTCCACGACGGGCGCCGCAGCCGGCCGGGCGGCGCCCGACGGGCGCTTGATCGCATCGAACAGCGTGACCACCTGGTCGTGCTCGGCGATCAGGTCTTCGATCAGTTCGCGCGGAACCTGCGGCAGCATCGCCAGCGATTCGATCCGCGTTTCCATGTCGTGCAACCGGTGGCCGAGCGCCATCGCGCCGGCCATCCGGGCGCTGCCCTTGACGGTATGGGCCGCGCGCATCAGCCGCTGAGCCAGCGCCGTGTCGGCCGTCGACTGCAGCCAGCGGCGCAGATCCTCGCCGATCGCCGGCAGCAGTTCGTCGGCTTCCTCGACGAACAGCGGCAGCAGGTCGGCATCGAGTTCGTCGCCGACAGCGACGGCCGACGGATCGTCGGGGATCGTCTCCAGCAGCGGCTCGCGTTCGGCCGCGAGCGCGGATGCGTCGGCGGGCGTGCTCAGCTCGCGCAGCGCATCGGACTGCAGGCGTTCGGCCAGCGCGGCCACCGCGGCCAGTGTCTCCGGTTCCTCGCGAGGAACCGCGCCGCCGGCGAACCGATGCAGCATCGCACGCGTGCGTTCGATCGCATGCACCAGCGTGCGCATGTCCGCCTGATCCAGCGGGTGGCCCGAAGCGGCCTGCGTCTGGTAGACGGTTTCGAGCTGCTCGGCGATGGCCTGCACGCCGGTCAGTCCGACGACCGATGCGCTGCCGGCCAGCGAATGCACGGCGCGCAGCGCCGCCTCGCTGGCATTGCGCTTCGGATGCGCCCGCCAGTCGTCGCTGTCGCGGACCAGGGTCGCGATCAGCTCATCGGCCTCGCCGAGGAAGATCATGTACAGCGGCCGGCTGACCGTCAGATGACCGATCTGCACGACGTCGGACTGCGCGGCAGGTATGAAGGACTCGACCGGCTCCTGTGCGGTCGACTCGATGATCGCCGGCGAGGCGTCGTCGCTGGCTAGCCGCGCGAGCGCCGCATCGATGTCGTCGTTGAATTCGGACAGCGTCGCAGAGATGTCGATCGCATCGGTGGCCGCCGGGCCATCGAACAGCGACTCGCCGCCGAACAGCGCATCGGCCGGTGCGGCGGCCTGGTCCGCCGGCGCCACGACCGGCACGACCGGCTCCTCGCCGAGCAGCGGCGCTTCGAACAGCGGCTCGGCCGCTTCGGATTTCAGCAGGCCGGCGGTCACCGGCTCATCGGCAGGCGGTTGCGCAGCCACGGCCGGATCGAGCAGCGGCACCGTGTCGGTGAAGACCGGATCGCCGGCGAACACCGAGTCGCCGTCGAACAGCGACTCGCCCGCCTCCGGCGCCGCCGGGCCGAACAGTTCGACGGGTTCGACGGGTTCGACGGTGTCGGCGGCGTCGGCGGCGTCCGCGGGAAGCGGCGCGGCATCGGCATCGGCGCCGATGACATCCCGCCCGCTTGCCGCTGCGCTCGCGGGAAGTTCCAGATCGATGCCGGCGAGCCCGGGTACGTGGGCCAGCAGCGTGTCCGGCAGATGGTCCCCGCGATCGACGGCGGATGCGACAGCGTCCGGCTCCGCGTCGACGTCCGCGTCGGCATCGACGTCCACTTCGGCAGCGCCCGCGACGGGCATCCGCGACGGCAGCGTGACCGGCTTGCCTTCACGGAATGCGTTGGCGGCGGCCACCAGCTCGGCGGCGGCGGTGCGGGCGCGGGGATCGGCGGTCAGCGCGGTGACCCAGTCGCCCATCACGTCGCGGGCGGCGTCGATCAGCGTGTACAGCGGATCGCTGCCCGGCTGTTCGTCGGCCAGCAACTGGTTCAGCACCTGCTCCATCGCCCAGCCGGCTTCGCCGAACTCGGTCAGGCCGACCATCCGGCTGGAGCCCTTCAGCGTGTGGAAGCCGCGCCGCATCGTCGTCAGGAACTGCTGGTCGCTGGGCGCCTGGCGCGACGACGTCAGACTCTCGCCGATGGCATCCAGAACCTCGGCCGCTTCGGCGAGGAAGATCTCGAGCAGCTCGGTATCGATCGCCGCCTCGTCAGTCGGCGCCTCGACCGGCGCCAGGGGCTCCGCGGCGGCGGGCGTGCCGCCGATGCCGGCGATCGCGGCCGACAGTTCCTCGATCGCCGGCGCCTGGCCGCCATCGAGCAGGCCGATCGCACCGAGCGCCTGGCGTTTCAGTTCGCTGTCATCGAGCAGCACCGCATCGTCGCGGACCCGTTCGAGCGCGTCGCGAAGCTGCCCCCGCAATCCCTCGTCGTCGGGCGACTGCTGCAGCGATGCCAGCAAGCCTTCGGCCGCCGACGTGTGGTTCGACAGCGCCGATTCGATGCTGCCCGAGCCGGCCGGCACCTCGTCATCTCCAGCGGCCTGCTCCGCGGCACCGCCCTCGCCCGCCCCCTCGGCGGCGGCTTCTCCCCGCCGTGACCGAACCGGGTCGGCCAGCCGCGCGCGAAATTCACCGGTCTCGCGGTCGAACTCGAAGTGGCCGCCCAGCCGCTCGGGCTGCTGCAGGCCCTCGACGAAGAAGCCGATCGCACCCAGGCTGGAGGCGACCCGTTCGCATTCGGCCGGCGACGGCGGCAGTTCGTTCTCGATGAAATGGGCGACCTGGCCGCTGACCGCATCGGCGGCCTCGGCGACGTCGGCATGGCCCAGCAGCCGCAGCGCGCCGCTGACCTGCTGAAGCTGGCGCAGCGTATCGGGCAGCCCGTCGCGATGCGCGGCGTCACGGAAGAACGCATCGAGCTCCTTCTCGGCCGCGCGCAGGTTGCCCTGCGATTCGGCGATGAACACCGCCATCGTCATCCGTTCCTGTGCCTTGCGCGACAGGCTCTGCAGCCATTCGGGCAACTCACGAGACGCCTGCTCGGGATGCTCGGCCACCGTGCGCAGCCGCGCGGCCATCTCGCCGGCCTTCGGATCCAGCTCCTCGCCGGCCCGCCCGCCCTGCTCGAGGATCTGTTCGGCGCACAGGATCGCGGTGGCGACCTCCAGCCCCAGCGCATCGGTCAGCGGTTCGCCGTTGGCCGCCGCCCGCCGCCGCACCTCGACCAATGCCGAGGCCAGCGCACGCATGCCGGTGCCCGGCAGCCGGTCGACCGCAGCGCGGAACGCGTCCAGCGCATGACTGACGGCGGCCATGTCCGCCTGACTGCCGCCGCGCATGAACTTGTCCCAGCCGGCCTTCAACTGGGTCAGCGCCTCGCGGGCACTGCGCAAGGTACGGGCGTCGTGGCGGCCATAACGCGGCGTCAGATAGTCGGCCGGCACCATGCCGTCCAGTCCGTATACCCGGCGCACCTCGCCGACCACCGGCGAGCCGCCGCGCATGCCGGCCAGCGAGAACAGCGTGTCCTTGAACAGCCGGTCGGCCACCGGCGCGCCTTCATCGATCGTCTTGCGGAGCTGCAGGTTCATCCGCGCCAGCAGCCGCTTCACGTAGACGTCGGGCGGCAGCGCGCCGCTGCGCAGCGCATCGAAGAAAGCCAGCGCCACCCGCCAGAAGTTGCGATGCGGTGCGCCGCGCTCGGAGCGTTCGACGGTGCCGACCGCCGCCAGCATGTATTCCACGCCGCGGGTGCCGTCCGGTTCGCGCAGGAATCGCAGCAGCCCCTTCTCGAATCCCAGCCGCGCTTCTGCCAGATCGTCGGCCGAGGCCGGCGCGGCCCGCTGCTCGACGACCACCGGCAGCCGCCGCGTCAGGTCGGGAAAGAACAGGTCGGCTGGATGGATACGCTCGGCCGAGCGTGCCTCCAGCAGCGCCTTCAGATACGGGAACAGGTGCATCGGCTGATGCGGATGGCCCTGCAGCAGATCCTCGAGATGTTCGACGATCGCGCGGAACGCGCCGGCCAGCCGGCTCGTCAGATCGGCGGTCCCCCGGGAGTCACTCCCGTCGCCGCCCTCCCGCAGGGGCTCGGC
>DAISWF010000248.1:0-8658 GCA_036826495.1 Burkholderiaceae bacterium | reverse complement strand
ACGATCGACGGCCGCACGCTGCCGGTGTTCGTGAGCGCCGTCTGGCGCGACTATGCCCGCCAGCACGGCGCCCTGGTGCTGGCCGAACAGGACTACCGCAGCCTGACCGGCGATGCCAGCGCCAACGAGGTCGCGCTGTGGCTCGCCGATGGCGCCGACGCCGCGCAACTGCGCGCGGCGCTCGTGCAGGCCGTGCCGGAGCTCGCCACGGCCGACGTGCGCGAAGCCGGCGAGATCCGCCGGCTGTCGCTGCGCATCTTCGACCGCAGCTTCGCCGTCACCTGGCTGCTCGAGGTGATCGCGATGATCGTCGGCCTGTTCGGCGTCACCGCGACGTTCGCCGGCGAGGCGGTGGCGCGGGTACGCGAGTTCGGCATGCTGCGCCACCTGGGCGTGAGCCGGACGGCGGTGGCCGCCCAGCTCGCCTGCGAGGCGCTGCTGCGGCTCGCCACCGGCGCCGCCGGCGGCCTGCTGCTCGGACTGATGATCGCCTGGGTGCTGATCCACCGCGTCAATCCGCAGTCGTTCCACTGGACGATGGACATGCGGATCCCGCTCGCGGTGCTCGCCGCCAGCGTCGTCGTGCTGCTGCTGGTCGGCACCGCGGCGGCGGTGCTGGCGGCGCGCGGGGCGATGGGTATGGCGCCGGTGCGCGCGGTCAGGGGGGACTGGTGAACGACCCGCTGCCCGGCGGGCCCGCAACGCACCGCAGCGCCCGCCGGCGGCTCACGCTGGCCGGTTTGCTGTCGGTGCTGCCGTCGGTTCGAGCGGCAACCGACGTGCCGGCCGCCGCCGGACGGCCGGTGACGGGCGTGGCGTCCGGGCCGGTCGAACCGTTCCCGCCCGTCCTCCCCGGCCGCGAGCTGGTGTTTCCCGCCGACCACGGCGCGCATCCGCTGTTCCGCACCGAATGGTGGTACGTGACCGGGTGGCTCGAGCCGGCGGCGGCCGGCGGCGACAGGGGGCGCGTCGATCGCAGCGATCGTGCCGACCGCGACGGCCGCGCCGATCGCGAGCTCGGCTTTCAGGTCACGTTCTTCCGCTCGCGCACCGCGCAGGCGCGCACCAACCCGAGCCGCTTCGCGCCGCACCAGCTTCTGTTCGCGCATGCCGGCGTCACCCAGCCGGCCCGCGGACATCTGCAGCACGACCAGCGGGCGGCGCGGGCGGGCTTCGGGCTGGCCGAGGCGGCGACCACCGACACCGACCTGTCGATCGGCGACTGGACCCTGCGCCGCACGCTCGACGACCGCTATCGCACCGTCATTCCCGCCAGCGGCTTCCTGCTCGATCTGCAGATGACGCCGCGGCACCCGCCGGTGCTGCAAGGCGAGAGCGGCTTCTCGCGCAAGGGACCTGATGCCGCGCAGGCCAGTCACTACTACAGCCGCCCGCAGCTCGAGGTCGTCGGCCGCTGGCGCAGCGCCGGTGCCGGCGCCGGCACCGCAACCGGAACCGGCGAGATCGCGGTCAGCGGCACAGCCTGGCTCGACCACGAGTGGTCCAGCGAACAGCTTCATCCCGACGCCAGCGGCTGGGACTGGGTCGGCCTGAACCTGGACGACGGCAGCGCGCTGATGGCGTTCGTGATCCGCCGCCGCACCGGCGAGCCGCTGTGGCGCCATGCACGCTGGATCGATCCGTCGGGGAGGCCGGCCGCCACCGGCGACGACCCGCGGTTCGAACCGCAGCGCTGGTGGACGTCGCCGCGCACCGGCACGCGCTATCCGGTGGCGATGACGCTGACCGCCGGCGGCCGGACATTGGTGCTGCAGCCGCTGATCGACGACCAGGAGCTGGACAGCCGCGCCAGCACCGGCGTGCTGTACTGGGAGGGCGCGGTGCGCGTGACCGAGAACGGCCGGCCGGTCGGCCGCGGTTATCTGGAGCTCACCGGCTACGGATCGGCGGTGCGGTACTGACGCGTCGCCAGAGCGGCCCGTGCGCCCACTCGAACGACTACACGCCGGCCACCAGCTTCTGATCGTGCAGCGTGCCGATCTGCGCGCCCGACAGCCCGAGCACGTCGGCCAGCACCTGGTCGGTGTGTTCGCCGAGCCGCGGCCCGCCGCTCGCGGCGCGACGCTCGACCCCTTCGATCGCCGCCGGAAATCCCGGCGTCAGATAGCGATGGCCGCTCGGATGGGCGGCCATCGCGAACATCGGATTCGCCTCCGACAGCCGCGGATCCTGCGCCAGCGCCTCGCGCACGGTGCGGTAAGGCCCCCAGCAGACACCGGTGCGATCGAAGCTCTGCGCGCACTGCTCGTAGGGCAGCCGGCGCGTGCGGTCTTCGACCAGCGCGAACAGCCGGTCGCGATGGATGAACCGCAGGCCCTCGTCGTCGGCGAACGAAACGCCGAGCTCGGCCTCCAGCGCCGCCACCGGCGCCTGAAGCTCCAGCGCTTCGAGCAGCGAGGTCCACTGCTTGCGGGTGATCGCGCAGATCATCAGGTACTTGCCGTCGGCGGTCCTGAAGTCGCGGCCGAACGCGCCGTACAGCGCATTGCCCAGCCGCGGCCGGTCCTCGCCGCTGACCACCGCTTCGCCGATCTGCCCCAGATGCCCGAGCATCGAGAACGCGACGTCGGACAGCGCGACGCGGATCTCGCGGCCCTGCCCGTCGATCCGCCGCGCCCGCTCGGCCGCCAGCAGGGTCACCGCGGCGGTCAGCCCGCACGAGATGTCCCAGGCCGGCAGCACGTGATTGATCGGCCCTTCGACCGAGGTCGGGCCGGTCATCAGCGGATAGCCGGCGGCGCTGTTGATCGTGTAGTCCAGCGCGCTGCTGCCGTCGGAGGAGCCGGTCACCCGCATCGTGACCAGGTCCGGGCGGCGCGTCACCAGCCGGTCATGCGCGAGGAAGCCGCCCTGCGGATAGTTGGTGACGAACAGGCCCGCGCCCTCGCCGGCCGCGGTGATGATCGCCACCGCCAGCTCGCGCCCCTGCGGCCGCGACAGATCGAGCGCCACCGACTTCTTGCCCTTGTTCAGTCCCTCCCAGTACAGCGACAGGCCGTTCGGCGCGAGCGGCCAGCGGCCGAAGTCCAGCCCGCCGCCGATCTGGTCGAAGCGGATCACCTCGGCGCCGAGCTGCGCGAACGTCAGTCCGCACAGCGGCGCCGCGATGAACGACGCCCCCTCGACGATGCGCAAGCCTTTCAACAGGTCGTACATCTTCCTCTCCCTTGATTCAAGAACGGGCCGGCACCGCGCCGCGCAGCGCCACGCGCGACAGCCACAGCCCCGACAGCAGACAGGCCGCCCCGCAGGCGGCGGCCAGCACACGATAGCCGGCCCGCTCGAACACCGCGACGAACGCCGGCGTGAGCAGGCTGATCCCGAGATAGGTCGAACAGCTCAGCAGCGCCGTGACCACCGCGCGCCGCTGCGGCAACTGCTCGGTGGCCAGCGCCGTCATCGCGGTGAACACCGAGCCCTGCACCAGGCCCCAGGCGCCGACGTTCAGCGCGATCGCCCACGGTTGATGCAGCGACCACGGCAGCAGCGACAGGATCGGCGCCAGCGCGGCCAAGGCCAGCACCGCGCTGCGCTGCCGGCCGAACCGGTCGATCCAGTGGCCGTTGAACGTGATGATCGCCAGCCCGATGCCGTAGGCGGCCATCACCGCGCCGGTGGCCGACACGCCCCAGCCGGTCACGCGGCGGATCTCCGAACCCAGGTAGGCATAGACGCCGAAGAAGGCCGCCATGTCGATCAGATTCACGCCGAGCAGCGCGACCGTCGGCCGGTCGCCGAACACCTCGCGGATGCTGCGCAGGATCAGCGCGAGGTCGGTCTGCTCGCGGGCGGCGTGGCTGTCGGCCTGCGGTGCCACCGCATTCCCTGCCGATCCGGGGCCCGGCCGCCGGACCATCGTCACCACCGCCGCCAGCAGCAGCGCCGCGCCGCCCAGCAGCGCCAGCGCGCCGCGCCAGCCGGTCCACTGGGCGAGGAACGTGAACGGCAGCACCGACAGGAACGCGATCGCCCAGCCGCCGACGATGCGGCCCATCACGCGGGCCCGGTCGCGCTCGCCGGACATCTCGGCCGCGGCCGCGTAGCAGGCCGGCAGCACCGCCCCCACCGCCGCACCGGCCAGCGCCGCGCAGACCAGCAGCAGATCGAAACGCGGCGCGAGCGACGCGCCGCCCCAGGCCGCGCCGTAGACGAGCAGCCCGCCGACGAGGACGGTCGACCGGCGGAACGTCTGCATGCCCAGCCCCACCACGGGCGCTACGACCGCCAGCGCGCCCGCGCAGGTGGCCGGCACCAGCACGCTGCGCGCGATCGCGATGCCCAGATCGGCCGCGATGTCGGCCAGCAGCGGCGACAGCACGAAATTGGTCGAGCCGACCAGCGCGACGGTCAGCATGATCGCGTTGATCAGCGCGGGGGAACTCATCGGGCCACGATTGTAGCGACTACAATGTCAGGCCAGCCTCCCTCCTCCCCGTCTTCGCCCCACCAGGACATCGCGATGCAAAAAATCCGGCTCGGCCGCAGCGATCTGGAAGTCTCCCGCCTCTGCCTGGGCACGATGACCTTCGGCGAACAGAACAGCGAGAGCGGCGCCCACTCGCAGCTCGACTTCGCGCTGGGCGCCGGCATCGATTTCATCGACACCGCCGAGATGTATCCGCTGCCGGTGTCGGCGCGCAATTACGGGCGCACCGAGCAGATCGTCGGTAGCTGGCTGCGCGGCAAGCCGCGCGACAAGGTCGTCATCGCCACCAAGGTGGCCGGCCCGGGCCGCGGCATGGCCTGGCTGCGCCAAGGCGAACGCGGCCAGGCCGGCGAGCTGACGAAGCGCGACATCGCGCTCGCCTGCGATGCGAGCCTGAAGCGGCTGCAGACCGACTACATCGACCTGTACCAGATCCACTGGCCGGCGCGCTACGTACCGATGTTCGGCAGCGCCGGCTATGACCCGTCGAAGGAGCACGAGCACACGCCGATCCTCGAGCAGCTCCAGGCGATGGCCGACCTGGTGGCGGCCGGCAAGATCCGCCACATCGGCGTCTCGAACGAAACGCCGTGGGGCGTCTGCGAGTTCGTGCACCTGGCCGAGCAGCACGGGCTGCCGCGCATCGTCTCTGTACAGAACGTCTACAACCTGATGTCCCGCGAGTTCGAGCACGGGCTCGACGAGGTCAGCCTGCGCAGCGGCGTGTCGCTGCTGGCGTACAGCGTGCTCGCGTTCGGACACTTGACCGGCAAGTACCTCAACGACGCCAAGCCGCCGCGCGCCCGCTTCACGGTGTTCGGCCAGCGCTGGCCGCGCTATGCCAAGCCCGGCGTGGTGCCGGCGGTCAGCGAGTATGCCGCGATCGCTGAAGGGGCCGGCCTCACGTTGACGCAACTCGCGGTGGCCTTCGCCCACAACCGGCCCTTCGCGGCGTGCACGATCCTGGGCGCCACCTCGATCGAGCAGCTCAGGCAGACGGTGGCGGCCAGCGAGCTGACGCTCGACGCCGACACGCTGGCCGCGATCGACGCGGTGCACGCGAGGATGCCGAACCCGGCGCCTTAAGGCCCGTCAACCCTACGTCCGCGGAACGAACGTGACGTAAACGGGCTCCGTTCAAGGAAGGGGCCGCGCACAAGCTGCGCGGCCCCTTCCTTCATCGTCCGCGCTGCTCCTGGGGCTTGTTGTCGAGCCCGTGGATCGAGCCGACATCGTTCGGACTGGCCTGCCCGGTCGAAACGACCTTCGATTCCGCCTCTGCTTCCTGATAGTTCTCGGGCTGTTTGCGCTTGGCGTCACGCTCCGATTTCTCGAGCTGCTCACGCTGGCCGGCAGAGGGGTCGCTTTGCCCGGCTGCCCGGGATGGGCGTTGCCGATCCGGCTCGCTGTTTCGCGCCGAGGGTTTCATGGGTACACCTCCTGGGGGGTTGGCGTTCAGGCCAGTATCGACGTCAGATATTGCGGGCAGACCGGCTCGAGCCCGACCGGCTGACCTTCCCGTACCCGATCGCAGCCATTGCGTGGGGTCGCCGGTGTCGGGTCCTCGGATATCGGCGCCAGATCGTCGCTGCCGCCGCCGCGTGCATTGCCGACCGCCGGATTGAACGGCTCCGGCGATGACAGCGCCCCGGTCAGGGCAGCGAGCTCGGTCACGGTGGCGGCCGTCGGATCAGGGTGGGCCCGCGCGCCGGGCCCGCTGGCGCAGAGCGCTGCCACGGCCGCGACGGCCAATACGCCGGCAGCCTTCTCGAGGGTATGGATCATTTCGACGCTCCTCGTCCGAGGCTCCCTGCCGTGAGTACGGCAGGGATCCCGGGAGTCCGGCCGGCATCGGAATCCGCCTCGGATACCGGTCCGACGGACTTGCCTGAGCATCGCGCACCGCCGCGGCGGCGTCAGCCGGACGCCGGCGCAGGCTTCTGTCAGACGATTCGTACAATCGGCGTTCCGCGAGCCCCCCAGGAGCCTGCCAGACGCCTCACGCCGGGCCGGACCACCACTCTCGCCCGGCCGTCGCGGCAACGGCCGCTCAACGGGCCGCCGACCTCCATCCGGTGAACCGCGCCAGCATCCGCTCGACCGCGGCCTGGCCCTCGGCCAGCACCGTGGGCGGCAGGCGCTTCAGCAGGAACGGGATGCCCAGCATCAGGATCGCGGCATCATCGAGCCAGCCCACGCCCGGCACATCGGGCACGAAATCGATCGGACTGATCGCATAGGCGAACAGCGCCAGCGCGCCCAGCCGCACCACGGCGGGCGTGGCCGGATGGCGGATCGCCCACGCCAGGATCAGACCTTCCTTGCCGATAGCCTTCAGGAACCGGCGCAACCGCAACATCCACATCGTGGGGGCCTCCCATGGCCTGAGATTCAGACGATCAGCATCAGATGGGGCCGCAGGCCGGCGATTCAACCGCCGGCGGCTCCTCCCGCTCAGGACCTCAACGGATCAGCGCACGAGCTGGTTGATCTCGATGATCGGCAGCAGCACCGCCAGCACGATCAGCAGCACGACGCCGCCCATCACCAGGATCAGCAGCGGCTCCAGCAGCCCGGTCAGGGTCAGCGCGCGCCGCTCGGTCTCCTGCGACAGCGTGGTCGCGGTGCGGTCCAGCATCTCCGACAGATTGCCGGTGGCCTCGCCGCTGGCGATCATGTGGATCATCATCGGCGGAAACTGCTTGCCGGCGGCCAGTGCCCGCGACAGCGACGTGCCTTCGCGGACCCGCGCGATCGCGTCGGCGACGTTGGCGCGCAGCGCCAGATTGGTCAATGTCTGCGCGCCGGCGTCCAGCGCCCGGATCAGCGGCACGCCGCTGCTCGACAGGATCGCCAGGGTCGACGCGAAGCGGGCGGTGTTCATGCCGCGGATCAGCCGGCCGAACAGCGGCATGTCCAGCAGCCACGCATGGAACGACAGCCTGAACGACGGCGAGCGCAGCGCCGCGCGGAACGCGAACACCCCCGCCGCCAGCAGCGCCAGCAGATACCAGCCCCAGGCCCGCAGGAAGTCGGACGAGGCGATCAGCGCGGTGGTCAGGAACGGCAGCTTCTGCCGGGTCTGCGCGAACACGCCGACCACCTGCGGCACCACGTAGGTCAGCAGCGCGATGATGACGCCGATCGCGACCAGCGTGACGATCGCCGGATAGGTGAAGGCCATCAGGATCCGCTGCGACAGCGCGCTGCGCGATTCGACGTAGTCGGCCAGCCGCCCCATCACCATCGCCAGGTCGCCCGACTGCTCGCCGGCGCTGACCAGCGCGCGATAGACGTCCGGAAAATCGCGCGGGAACTTGCCGAGCGCCTGCGCGAACGTCTGGCCGCCGACCACCTCGCTGCGCACCGCGGCGAAGCGCTCGCGCACGACGCCGCGTTCGGCCTGCTCGACCACCGCGCCCAGCGCCTGCTCCAGTGGCAGCCGGGCGGCCAGCAGCGACGCGAGCTGGCGGGTCGCCAGCGCCAGCTCCGGCACCCGCAGGCGGCCACCGAGCACCTGCCGCCCTGCCCCCGATTCCTGAACCGCCGAGACCTCGAGCGGCGTCAGGCCGCGCTCACGCAGGATGCTGCGCGCGTGCTTCGGCGAATCGGCATCGATGACGCCGCGCTGGATCGCGGCGGCCGACGTGGAGGCTTCGAACCGGTAGGCGGGCATCTCAGCGGCGCCCGGCCACCCGAAGGTCCGGGGCATGCCCCGGACGGAGGGCCGCCGGGGTGGGCAGCGAACGCAACGAGCGCGACAGCGGTCTCATCTCAGTCGCGCGTCACGCGGATCACTTCCTCGGCCGACGTGACGCCGGCCTGCACCCAGCGCTGGCCGTCCTCGCGCATCGTCTTCATGCCGGCGCGCTGCGCGGCGGCGCGCAGCTCGCCCTCGGGCGCATTGCGATGGATCAGCAACCGCTGCTCGTCGTCGATGACGAGCTGCTCGTAGATGCCGCTGCGGCCCTGGAAGCCGGTGCGATTGCAGGCCAGGCAGCCGACCGCGCGCCAGCTCTTGGTGACCGGATCGGGCTGGCGGCACTGCGGGCACAGCTTGCGGATCAGCCGCTGGCCGAGCACGCCCAGCAACGTCGACGACAGCAGGAACGGCTCGATCCCCATGTCGATCAGCCGGGTGATCGCCGACACCGCATCGTTGGTGTGCAGAGTGGCCAGCACGAGGTGGCCGGTCAGCGACGCCTGCACCG
>DAISWF010000247.1:0-8683 GCA_036826495.1 Burkholderiaceae bacterium | reverse complement strand
CGAGCGGCCGGGCGCGATGTTCGCCGACTGGGAGCTGATCGGCGTGCCGGTGCGGATCACGATCGGTGACCGCAGCCTGAAGGACGGCAAGGTCGAGGTGGTGCAGCGGCGCGGGCTGCAGATGTCGGCGGTGGCGGTGGCGGATGCAGCCTCGCACGTCGCAGGGCTGCTGCGCGGATAAGAGCGGCGGTCCCGGGACATCGGCCGCCGGCCAGGGAAGGTTCCGATGGAGGCGACGTTCCCGCGGAAACGTCGTCGGAACAGCACGACGTAACGTCGGCGACCGCGCAGCGCGCCGATCCGCCTCGCTGGTCTTCCCCCGGTGTGTAACGGATTCGAGAGGAGACTCGTGCGATGAACCCTCACCCGATCACCGAGCACGTCGCGCGCAGCCCGCGGCATGCCTGCTTCTACCTAGCATGCGGCCCCGAGGAGGGCACGCCGGTGATCCTGCTGCACGGCTGGCCGGAGTTGTCGGTGAGCTGGCGCCATCAGTTGCATGCGCTGGCGGCGCTCGGCTTCCGTGCGATCGCGCCCGACATGCGCGGCTACGGGCGCTCCTCGGTCTATCCTCGGCATGAGGACTATGCGGTCGAGCAGTCGGTCGCCGACATGCTGGGCCTGCTCGACGCGCTGGGACGCGAACGGGCGATCTGGGTCGGTCACGACTGGGGTACCCCAGTCGTCTGGGGACTGGCGAGTCATCATCCGGAACGCTGCCACGGGGTCGCCGGCCTGTGCGTGCCATACATGCCGCAGGGGTTCGCGCCGGCCACCGTGATCCCGCTGGTCGATCGCGACCTGTATCCCGAAGACCGGTATCCGGCCGGGCAGTGGGACTACATGCTGTTCTACGAGGAGCGCTTCCACGACGCCTGCCAGCTCTTCGATCGCGATCCGGTTAAGACGATGCGGGTCATGATGCGCGGTGCCAATCCGGAGCGGCTCGGCAAACCGGCGCCGCTGTCGATGATCCGCCGCGACGGCGGCTGGTTCGGCGGCAAGGGCGTGGTGCCGGATCTGCCGCTGGACACCCGGGTGCTCGACGAACCGTGGCTGATGGAGTACGCGGCCGGCCTGGCACGCAACGGCTTCTTCGGCCCCGATTCCTGGTACATGAACGGCGAACGCAACATGGCGTATGCGCAGCGTTCGCTGAACGCCGGCCGGCTCGACATGCCGGTGCTGTTCCTGCATGCCGCATACGACCTGACCTGTCAGACGATCGGCTCGCGACTGGCCGACCCGATGCGTGAGCACTGCTCGAACCTGACCGAGTTCACCGTGCCGTCGGCGCACTGGATGGCGCAGGAGAAACCGGTCGAGGTCAATGCGGGGCTGGCGAGGTGGCTGGCGGCGCAGTTTCCGGAGTTGTGGGTGGTGTGAGCGGCTTGAAGGAGTGCTCCGGCCAGTCGTTTCCGGGAACGAGGCGGTTCATTCGGGTGATGCGTGATGTATGATGCTGAACATCGGAAAGCGCCCCATGCGAACCACCCTGGCTATCGATGACGACGTTCTGGCTGCAGCGAAGCATCTCGCCGAACGCGACCGTAAGACCCTCGGAGAGGTGATTTCCACGCTGGCTCGTCAAGGGCTGGTGCGGGGATCGCGTGCCGTGCGGCAGCAGCGAAACGGCGTGCCGCTGCTGCCGGATCGCCGCGGAGCAGGCCCGGTCACTCCGGAACTGGTGAACCAGTTGCGCGATGAGCCGTAGTGGTCGTGTTCCTGCTGGACATCAACGTCCTGATCGCACTCGTCGACCCCGCGCACATTCAGCACGACCAGGCGCACGAGTGGTTCGCGCGGGCAGGACACAAGGCGTTTGCGACCTGTCCGCTTACCGAGAACGGTCTCGTACGAATCATCGGGCATCCCAGGTATCCGAATTCCCCTGGGCCGCCAGGGATGGTGCTGGAATCGCTGGCCGCGATTCGCGGTCTGCCGGGCCACACGTTCTGGCCTGATGACCTGAGCATCGCCGACGAAGCGTTTTTCGCCCCCGAGCTGCTGTCCAGCCACACCCGTGTCACGGACAGCTATCTGCTCGCACTTGCGCACGCCCATGGCGGAAGACTCGCCACGATGGATCGGAAGTTGGCGACGGAGGTCGTCCCCGGCGCAGAGCGGGCGCTCGAACTGATTCCTCCGCGCTGATGATGACCTGGAGTCCATCCGCCGCCGCTCATGCTCCGACCATCCGGAACGTCGCATTCGCGCGGGCGCAGACGGTGTCGTCCGCATAGACCAGCGCGCTGGCGAAGCTCATCGACCCGCCGACCTTGACGACGGTGGGCCGGACCTCGACCCATTGCCCCTGCCGGGCGGTCGACACGAAGTCGACCGACAGGTTGACCGTCACCAGGCTGCCCGGGCCGCCGCCGCGGACGACGCCGCAGGACAGCCCCATCGCATTGTCGGCCAGCGCGCTGATCAGCCCGCCGTGCACGAAACCGCGGCTGTTCGCATGGGCCGGGCCGGCGCGCAGACCGATGTACACCGCGTCCGGCAGCTTGCGCGAGAACAGCGGCTCCCATGGATCGGTCAGGCCGCTGCGCTTGAAGTGACGCTCGAAGCCGGGCGGCAGGCTGTCGGGAATCGTGGGCTGGTCGTGGTGATCGTGGTCGGAGCGCATTTCGCAGTCACCTGAGAATTGATGTAGACTAGTCTATATAATCGAATTGCTGCCTGCAACCATTTCCCCATAAGCTTCCTGCACACCATGGGCGCTGCCGCCATCCACCGCCAGGCCATCGTCGACACCGCGGTCCGCCTGTTCCGCAAGCAGGGCTACGCAGCCACCGGCCTGAATCAGATCGTCGAGGAAAGCGGTGCGCCCAAGGGGTCGCTGTATCACTACTTCCCCGAAGGCAAGACCGCGATCGCCGAAGCGGCGGTGCGCACCGCCGCGGCGAAGGTCACCGGCACCTTGCAGGCGCTGGTCGCCGAGCAGGACGATCCGGCGCGCATCTATCGGCGGTATCTCGACCTGATGGCGGGCTGGATGGCGCAGTCCGGCTACCGCGACGGCAGCCCGATCACGACGACGCTGCTCGAGACGGCGCCGCAGATCGCCGCGCTGCGCGATGCCGGCGCGCAGGCGCTGAGCGACTGGGCGCAGGTGCTGGCCGGTGCGTTGTCGCGCAAGGGCGTGCCGGCGGCGCGCGCCGAACGTCTGGCGCGGGTCGCGATCGCGGCGCTGGAGGGGGCGCTGCTGCAGGTGCGGGTCAGCGAGGACCGGCGGCCGCTCGATGACGCGGCCGGCGAGATCGGGGGGCTGTTCGAGGATGCGGTGAAGGCCGCGAAAGCCGCCAGTGCGGTGGACCTTCAGTGATAGTCGTCTTCACGCTGGTGCCGGACCGCGCAGACCATGACAGTCTGCTGATCGACGATTTCGAACAAGGCCACATAGCCGGTGTGTCCGAACGGAATGATCAGTTCGCGCAGGAAAGGGTTCGCTCCGGCTTTGCGGCAGGTGAACGGAAAGCGCTCCAGCAGCTTGAATCCGTCCTTGATGGCATCGAGCGCGTGTTGGGCAAGCTCGAGATCGCCGCCGTCGCGCGCCAGCTCCCGCTCGATCACGAAGTCGAACAGCCGGATGAGATCTTCCTCCGCTTCGGCGGTCAGCTTGACGTGCCAGGTCACCGCTTGGCGGCGGAGCGGGCGCGGCCCGGCGTGGACCGCGCCTTGTCCAGCCGAGACTGCAACTTCGCGACGACGGATTCGGCAGTGACGTAGTGCCCGCTGCGCCGAGTCGAATCGAGCGACGCCAAGCCGCGCTTGACGAAATCCGTCTGCTCGATCCGGCGATGGATCGACTCCCGCACCGAGGTTTCGACGAATGACGACAGCGTCTCGCCGTCTTGCAGCACTTTCTCGAGTTGCTCGCGCAACTCAGGCTCGACGCGGACGGAGGGCAGGGTTGATGTCTTCATCGGCCCAGTGTAACGCATTTGCGTTACATCGCTGGGCTGCGAGTTGCCGTTACTCTCGGGCCGATCCCTTCGCGCCGAGGCCCGCGTCACGGCAGCAGCACGATCGAGCCGTGGCTGCCGCGTGATTCCAGCAGCCGGTGCGCATCGGCCGCGGCCGACAGCGCGAAGCGGTGACCGATCAGCGGGCGCAGGATGCCTCGGCGCCAGGCCTCGAACGTCGCGCCGGCGGTGTGCTGCAGGCTCGCGCGGTCGGCGATGTGATGGAACAGCACCGGTCGCGACAGGGTCAGCGATTTGTCGGTCAGCGCCGACAACGCGATCGATTCCATCGGGCCGCTGGCCTGGCCGTAGCTGACCCAGTGGCCGCAGCGGGCCAGCGCGCGCAGGTTCTCGTCGGTCGCGTCGCGGCCCAGGCCGTCGAACACGACGTCGGCGCCGCGGCCGTCGGTCAGCGCCAGCACCTCGTCGGCGAAGCGATGTCTGCCGGTGACGATGACCGACGAGCAGCCGTTGGCGCGGGCGAGCCGGGCCTTGTCGTCGGTCGACACGGTGCCGATCACGGTGGCGCCGATCGCCCTGGCCCACTGGCACAGCAGCAGCCCGACGCCGCCGGCGGCGGCATGCACCAGCACCCGTTCGCCGGCGCGCAGCACATGGGTCCGGTGCAGCAGGTAGTGCGCGGTCATGCCCTTGAAGATCAGCGCGGCCGCGGTTTCGTCGTCGAGCTCGTCGGGCAGCGCGACGACCGGAGCCGCCTCCATCGTGCGCACCGAGGTGTAGGCGCCGCTGTCGGCGCTGGCATAGGCGACCCGGTCGCCAGGCAGCAGGTGGGCGACGCCGTCGCCGACGTCGATCACCTCGCCGGCGGCCTCCATGCCGGGGATGCCGGGCGTGCGCAGCATCCGGTACAGCCCCTTGCGGTTGTAGACGTCGATGTAGTTCACGCCGACCGCGCGCTGGCGGATGCGCACCTGGCCGGGGCCCGGCGGCTCGGCGCGGGTCTGCGCGAACCGCAGCACCTCGGGGCCGCCGTGCCGTTCGACGACGATGCTGGAAGCGGCGATCGCGGCGGACGTCGCGCTCGATATCGCGGGGAGGACGCTCGCATGCTGGTCCGATGCGGTTGGCCCTGACGGTATGCCGTGCCGTCCGACGCCGCCTGCGCGTACCGCCCGGCTGCGTTTCCGCAGAAACGCCCGCAGGCCGTCGAAGCCACCCTCGTAGACGCCGCCGCCGACGAGCTGCTCGAACTCCCGCTCGCGGCCGCGCGGCACGTCGAAGGTCGACTGCCAGTGCCAGAACGTGCGGTCGCCGTCGGTGACCGGCTTGAGCTGCACGGTGGCGACGTAGCGGCGCATCGGCAGCGTGGCGTCGAGAATGCAGTAGGTCGACACATGGTCGCGATCGGACAGCGTCAGAAGCTGTTCGCGGATGTGGTTGCCGTCCTTCAGGAAGAAGTTCCGCACGCAGCCGACCTGGTCGGGCGGCTCGCCGTTCTCGATGTGCGACTCGCCGACGGCGGGATGCCAGGCATGGTGGCTGTTGAAGTCGCGCAGGATCGCCCAGACCTCGGCGATCGGCGCATCGATGATCGCCGAGCGGGTGACGCGGATCATCGTGGCGCCTCCGGCGTTCAGCGGAAGTGCTGCTTCAGCGCATTGAACGCCGCCTGGAACACGCCCTGGCCGATCTGTTCGGCGAGATCGGTCTCGCGGCCGGGCGGCGGGTCGAATTCGGCGGACCATTCGGCGAACGTGTGGTTGCCGTCGGTGACCGGGGTCAGCTTCAAGGTCGCGACGTAGTTGGCCACGCCCATCGGGCTGTCGAGGATCGAATAAGTGCACTGGAAGTCGTAGTCGGACAGGGTCAGCAACTGCTCGCGGATCACGCCGCCGTCCTTCAGCGTGAAATTGCGGATGCAGCCGACCCGGTCCGACGGCAGGCCGCCTTCGATCCGCGAGTCGGCGACGAACGGCGTCCATGCGGGCAGCGCATTGAAGTCGCGCACCCGCGCCCAGACCACGTCGGCGGGGGCGGCGATCACCGTCGAGGTGTAGACCTTGATCATCGGTTCGTCTCCGGGCCGGCGGCGCGTCGTCCGCGCGGCTTCACAGATCGCCTCCGGCCGGCGGCTGGTTGGTGATCGCCGGCGAACCGCCGCCGGCGGCTGCCGCGCCGATGCCGACGCCGGTCAGCAGCCCCTGTGCCGCCGAGCCGACGTCGCCGCCCTGCACGCCGATCTCGCGCAGCAACTGGTCGACCAGCGGCGCCTGCGCGCGGAAGCGCAGCGCCGAGTTGACGACGTTGTCGGCGAAGCCGCCGCCGTGACCGTCGTAGCCGTTGGCGGCGCTGCCGCTGCCGCCCAGGCCGTCGACCTGCAGGATCTTGATGCCTTCGATCCGTTCCAGCGGCCGCACCTGCTCGCGGATGATCGCATCGAGCTTCTCGACCAGCCGCAGCCGCAGCGCCGACATCCGCGCCTCCGGCGTCAGCACGTTCTGCGCCTCGTTCATCAGCCGCACGCCTTCGGCCTCGACCTCGGCGCGCACCCGGGCGGCGATCGCGCGGATCCGGTCGGCATCGGCCTGCGCTTCGGCCTCGGCGCGCAGCGCCGCGCCGCGGTCGCCCGAGGCGGCCTTCTCGGCGCCGGCGGCGATCGTCAGCCGCAGCGCCTCGCGTTCGGCCTCCTGCTGCGCGCCGATCAGCTCGATCCGCTTGCGCCGTTCGGCGGCCTCGGTGTCGCGGGCGGTGAACACCTTCTCCTCGGCGGCCACCGCCTCGGCGCGCGCCCGGTCGGCCTCGGCCTGCGCCTCGGACTGCGCGCGACTCTGTTCGGCCACCGCGATCGCGCGCTGCTGCTCGGCCAGCTCGAGCTGCTTGCGCCGCTCGATCTCCAGCGCCTGCAGGTTGCGTTCGCGGGCGATCCGTTCCTCCTCGATCGCGCGCTCCGACGCGATGCGGGCGATCTCCACCGCCTCGCGGGCGCTGATCTGCGCGCGCTCGGCGGACTGCTCCTTCTCGGCGCGTTCGCGCGCCAGCTCGGCGCGCTGCTGCGCGCGCTGGACTTCGATCTCACGCTCCTGCGCGAGGCGCGCATGCTCCAGGTCGCGGTCGATGTCCAGCGCCTGCCGCTCGGTGTCCAGATTCTTGTTGCGGATCTGGATCATCGTGTCCTGCTCGATGTCGTTGCGGATCTTCTTGCGCCGCTCGATCTGTTCGGTGAGCCGGGTCAGGCCCTCGGCGTCGAACGCGTTCGACGGATTGAAGAACTCCATCGCGGTCTGGTCGAGCTGCGTCAGCGACACCGTCTCCAGCTCCAGGCCGTTCTGCAGCAGGTCGGCGGCGACCACTGCGCGCACGCGCCGCACGTACTCGCCGCGCTTCTCGTGCAGCTCCTCCATCGTCATCTCGGCGGCGACGGTGCGCAGCGCATCGACGAACTTGCCCTCGACCAGCTCGCGCAGCAGCTCCGGCTGCATCGTCCGGGTGCCCAGGGTCTGCGCGGCGGCGCCGATCGCATCGACCGCGGCCATCACCCGCACGTAGAATTCGGCGATCACGTCGACCCGCATCCGGTCCTTCGTGATCAGCGCCTTGTCGCGGCCGCGGGCGACCTCCAGCCGCAGCGTCTTCATGTTGACCGGGATCACCTCGTGCACGATCGGCAGCACGAACGCGCCGCCGTTCAGCACCACCTTCTGGCCGCCCATGCCGGTGCGCACGAACGCGCGCTCCTTCGACGAGCGCAGATACAGCCAGTTCAGCAGCCAGACGGCGATCGCCACGACGATGGCGACCACCACCAGCCCGAGGATGAACGACCCGAATTGTGCGCCGGTCATGATGCGTTGCTCCTTCGATCCCTGATTGCTCTGTGTTCGTCGATTGCTCTGCGTCGAGTGCGCCGTGTCCGCCGATCCGCGTCAGCGGGTCAGCGCCTTGAAGCGGCGCGTGGTGTCGGTCAGCGCCGCCTCGGTCGGCAGCCGTTCCATGCTGGAGGCACCATAGAAGCCGTTGCAGCCCGGGCAGGCGGCCAGCACCGCGCGGGCATCGTCGGGTGTCGCGATCGGGCCGCCGTGGCACAGCACCAGCACGTCGGGGTTCACCCGCCGGGCGGCATCGGCCATCTCGTCGATCAGCGGCATGCAGTCGGCGAGCTTCATCGCGGTCTCCGCGCCGATCGCGCCGCCGGTCGTCAACCCCATGTGGCAGACGACGACGTCGGCGCCGGCGCGAGCCATCTCGGCCGCCTCGCGCGGGTCGAATGCATAGGGCGTCGTCAGCAGGTCGAGCTCGCGGGCGGCGGCGATCATCTCGACCTCGAGCGCATAGCCCATGCCGGTTTCCTCGAGGTTCGCGCGGAAGCGCCCGTCGATCAGGCCGACGGTCGGAAAGTTCTGCACGCCGGAAAAGCCGAGCTCGCCGAGCTGCTTCAGGAACCGGTCGCGGATCATGAACGGGTCGGTGCCGTTGACGCCGGCCAGCACCGGCGTGTGCCGCACCACCGGCAGCACCTCGCGGGCCATCTCGACGACGATGTCGTTGGCGTTGCCGTAGGCCAGCACGCCGGCCAGCGAGCCGCGGCCGGCCATGCGGTAGCGGCCCGAGTTGTAGATGACGATCAGGTCGATGCCGCCGGCTTCCTCGCACTTGGCCGACAGGCCGGTGCCGGCGCCGCCGCCGATGATCGGTTCGCCGCGCGCCGCCATCGCGCGGAACTTCTCGAGGATCTGCTTGCGGGGGATGCGGGC
>DAISWF010000246.1:5479-8745 GCA_036826495.1 Burkholderiaceae bacterium | reverse complement strand
CACCATCGTCCGGGGCGCTCCAGCGCCGTTCAAGATGGGACGGCCGGACGCTCACAACGCGTGAGCTTCCGAGCACGGTAGACTGAGAAATGGCTCAAGCTCCGAGTGGCAGATCAACTCGCCTCGTTCCGGCGGGCGGGTGTACATAGCCTGCTCCAGCGCATCCAGAACGAAGTCCGTCTGCATCGAACGGCTCACCCCAGTGCCGCTTGATCTGTTCGAGGTTTTCGTTGATCGCCCGGGTAGCCTTCTGCCCTGAGCCTCGGGGAAGCGTCCGATATGGCGTTGGACAACTTCCAGGGCATTCCGCCAAAGCCGCTCTTCCAGTGGCCGCCTCAGTCGCGGCGAGGCGCGGCGATCAGGCACCTGAAGATCGCGGTCGCCGCATACCCCCGGTCCGATTGCCGGAACGGTGCCCACGCCGCGGCATGGGCTGCGTCGACGGCCGCTTCACCCGAGTGGTCGACGGCCCGAGCAGCAACGCCCGCGGACTTCAGCGCCCTGCAGGCCAGCTCCAGCGTATCGAACGACCAGCGGGTCGCCACATCGAAGCAATCGCCCGGTGCGAGGCCGGCGCTCTGCGCAAGATTTCTGAGCGTGGGTTCGTCCGACAGCGCGAACGGGCCTGGCGCGCCCGGCGGAGCGGGGGGCAGCAGAGGTTTCAGCGCGGCGATCAGCGATGCGGCTTCCATCCTGTCGGGCGGCCCCCAGGTGGCGATCAGGATCCCGCCGCCGGGGCGACAGACCCGCCCGGCCTCGGCCAGCGCCGCCGCCGGATCGGCGGCGTATTGAAACGCGTTGAATCCGCTGACCCGGTCGAACGCGTGTGCAGCAAACGGTAACTGCTGCAGATCCGTCTGGCGCAGGTCTGCATCCGGCACCCGCTCGCGCGCCACCGCCAGCAGCGCCGCCGATGCGTCCAGGCCGGTGATCCGGGCTCCGCGCCGCTTTGCGACCTGCAGCGCCAGCCCGGCGCCACAGCCCACGTCGAGATAGTCGTGTCCGACCACCATACCCAGGCGATCGAATGCGGCTTCATACAAGGGGCGAAACTGTGGCTCAAGCAACTGGCTCCAATCGGCCGCCCCGCGGCCCCACAGCGGGCCGTTGACGTCGCCAGTGAACGGCCGGTCAAGGTGCGTCATCGAGCGTCTCCTGTCATCTGCCCCGCAAGGCGCGGGAAACTTCGCCGAACGTGTTGTCATCGGTATGGGTGTGCCTCTGGTTGCCTGGCCATGGCGGCGGGATCGCCCGGGCTCCCGTCGGCCGCCGTTCCGCGGAGGGGTCCGCTTCCGGTGGCCAGAGTTGGTAAAAGCCGGTGAAGTCGCCCATCGCAGTCATCACCGGCACGGATTCCGCCGCCGGAGTCGAGGAGGGGGACGATGTCGCGGAGGCGATGCCGGCCGGCAACGCGCTGCGATGTTCCTCATGCGAAGGAGACCAGAGACGGACCGTCCATTCAGGTGGCAGATATTGCACCAGCAGACAGGCGGTCAGGCAGCCGGACAGCAAGGCCCACGGTGACACGAGCCTCCTGTGCGGACGTGCCCGAACGGGACGCGAACTGAGCGAGTGGGGGCCGGGCGTCTTCATCGCGCATCCTGAATCGGGTAGGGTGACGGAGGGAACCGGCCTCCATGGTGGTCATCCGGCCGCGAACCGTCCCGAACAAACCCGAAAAGAACGCCGAAAGTTCTCCGATCGGGGGCTGTCACCATCGCGGGATGGCTGTTACGATGGATTTCGCCCCGAGAAGCGACATGCACCCCGAAGCCTCGACCGATGCCGCCGCCCTGGATCAAGGCCGTCAGCCGACCGGGTTATGGTGTTTCGAGCGATTCGAGTTCGACCTGCAGCGCGGCACGTTGTGCCGGGACGGCCACCACATTCCCCTGCGTCCGAAGGCGTTTGCGTTGCTGCAGTACCTGCTGTCACATCCCGGGCGCCTGATCTCCCGGGACGAGCTGCTGGGCAAGCTCTGGCCGGGCGTGGTGGTGACCGACGATTCGGTTACCCAGTGTGTCGGCGAGCTGCGGGCGGCGCTCGGCGATGGAGGTCAGCGGCTGATCCGGACCGTGGCCCGCCGGGGGTATCGGCTGGAAACGACGGTACGGCGCGTGCTGCCGCCGGCGGCTAAGGAGGCGGCCGAGCCGACGCTGACCGGCAGTCCGGCGGCGGCCGGCGTGGGTGGCGTGGGTGGCGTGGGCGGCGTGGGTGGCGCCGCCAGCGCAGGCGCCGCCGCTGGGGCCGGCGGCACGGCTGGTGCAGGTCGCGCTGCCGATGCGCCGCGACGGCTCAAGCGGCTGATGATCGCCACCGCGCTCGCGTTCCTGCTGCTGTGTGCCGGCCTCGTGTGGTGGTGGCCGTCGATGCAGGTCAGCATCGACCGGGGCGTGTTGGCTCAGCGGGCGGTCGCAGTGCTGCCGTTCACCGATCTGGGCGATCCGCCGTCTCCGGCGCTGGCCCAGGCGGTGACCGAGGACCTGACGGTGGCGCTGTCGCACCTGGGGAACACGGTGGTCCTTTCGAGCGCGTCGACCGCCGGCTTCTCGGACGGCAAAGCCGATCCGCAGACCGTGGGCAGGATGCTGGCTGCCACCCACGTGCTGACGGGCAGCGTGCGTCGCCAGGGGGATGCCGTGCTGATCCAGGTTCGACTGAATCGCGCGGACACAGGCGCCGTCGTCTGGAGCGATCGGTTCCACTACCAGGGCAACACCAACTGGGATTGGCAACTGGGCATCGGCCAGCGGGTGGCCAATGCGCTGGATACACGGCTGTACGAAGCCTATTTGCCGAAGACGAGTCATGCGCGCGGCGAGCCGGATGCGATCGAGGCCACGCAGCGCGGTATTGCCACGCTGCGAACCTCCGCCAAGCAGGACGACGTGCTGAACGCCCGCCGGTTGATCGAACGGGCTTTGGCAGTCGACCCGGACTCGGTCATCGCGCTGACCGCGCTGGGCTTCACGTATACGGTCGAACTGGGCAGGCGTTGGGGAGGCGAACGAGAGCGGCGTATCCAGGCGGCCAGCGACGCGTTCGAGCGGGCCATCGCGCTGCAACCTGACTACGCGCTGGCATATCTCGGCCGCAGCCACGTGTTGTACATGCGTGGGCGTGTCGACGACGCGGCCGTCGCCTGCGAACAGGTGCTGGCGCGCTGGCCCAACGAACCTCGCACGCTGCAGCGGCTGGGCTTCCTGCGCCTGCAGCAGGGACGTCCCGCCGAGGTCGAGCCGCTGGTCCGCCTGTCGCTGCGCCTG
>DAISWF010000246.1:0-5469 GCA_036826495.1 Burkholderiaceae bacterium | reverse complement strand
ATCCGCTCGAGGCCAACCAGGTGTCTTTCGGCCACTTCATCCTGGGCATGGCGCAGTTTCACCTGCACTTGGACGACGAGGCTTATCGGCAGATGCAGCAGGCGGTGGCCAGCAACCCCAGCAATGGGTTCGGATGGCAGTGGATGGCGGCGATCGATGCCTTGCACGGTCGCCACGAGGAGGCGCGGACCAACCTGGCCCGCTTCAGGAAGTTGATTCCCAATCAGACGGTCGGCTCTCTCGCGAAGACCGAAACCGCGACCTCGCCGGCCTTCCATCAGGAGCGTAAGCGCTTCTATGTCGGGTTGGCCAAGGCCGGCCTCGAGCCCTAGGTTGTGCGGATCCTCCCCAGACGCGGGGCAGCGGTTGTTCGAATCGGCCGGGGCGATGGCAGCGACATCACGACGCTCTCGACGGCGGGCTATCCCCCCTGCGACAGCAACTCGATCCTCTCGTCCTTCTCGCGCCACAGTTCCAGCAGCCAGCGCTGCAGCGTCTTGCGGAACTTCGGGTCGTTGACGTAGTCGCCGCGGCAGAACTCGGCCGGGATCGGCCGGCGGTCGGCGCGCACGACGATGCGGCCGACATCGCCGCACAGGAACTGCCAGAAGCCGGGCACGCCGTCCGGATAGACGATCGTGAAGTCGGCGTGCGAATCGAAGCGTTCGCCGAGCGCGTTCATCGCGAGCGCGAGGCCGCCGGCCTTCGGCTTGAGCAGATGGCGGTAACGGGAGCGCTGCGCTTCGCGCTTGGCCGGCGTGAAACGCGTGCCTTCGACGAAGTTCATCACGCTGGTCGGCACCAGCGCGAACTTCGCGCAGGCGCGGCGGGTGGTCTCGATGTCCTCGAGCCGCTTTTCCGGATGCCTGAGCAGGTAGGCATCCGAATGGCGGCGCATGAACGGGAAATCGAGTGCCCACCAGGCGAGGCCGATGACCGGTACCCAGATCAGTTCCTGCTTCAGGAAGAACTTGAGCATCGGGATCCGGCCGTTCAACAGCCGCTGCAGCACGAAGATGTCGGCCCAGCTCTGGTGATTGCAGGTGACCAGGTACCAGCCGTTCGGTACGAACGGCTCGAGGCCGGCGACGTCCCAGTCGCCGCGCTGCACGAGGCGCATCCAGACGCCGTTGCCGGCGATCCAGCGGCCGGCGATCGCGTTGAGCAGCGGGTCGATCGCGCGCCGCACCGCGGCGAAGGGCAGCAGCAGCTTGACCAGCGCGAGCACGAACAGCGGCGTACACCAGAACAAGGTGTTGAGCACCAGCAGCGTCACGGCGATCGAGCCGCGCAGCCAGGACGGGAGGAAGTGCAGCACCGCCCGGTCAGGGTTGCGAGCTGCAGGCCGGAGCCACGCCGCCCGCGTGCCGACTTCGTGTCGCGGATCGCATCGCGCGGGGTTCCGGTCGCATCGCGTCAGGCCGCCGGCTGCGTGCCGGTGCCGGTGAGCTGCTGCGTGATGCGCCGCTTGATCGGCGAGATCAGGTCGGCGACGCGCAGCGCCGCGGCGCGCGCGACGCGCGCCGGCGGACTGTCGTCGGTGAACAGCCGCACGACCGCGTTGGTGCCGGTGTAGATCGGGAAGGTCACGCGGCGGTGCTCGGACTGGTAGGCCGACAAGACGGCTTCGGTGCCGGGGTCGAACGCAGCGGGCTGCGACATCGAGTCGCCCGCCCGGCTTGCCGGCGAGAATGCGCCGCCCACGGCTGTCTTCCGGCGTTCGCGCTGCCACGCGCGCGCGAGCGCGTCGACGCCGTAGAGACCGAAGTTGAAGCCGTGCGCCGTCACCGGATGCATGCCGACCGCCGCATCGCCGATCAGCGCGAAGCGCTGCGCGACGAAGCGGTGGGCGTAGACGGCCACCAGCGGATAGGCGTGGCGCTCGCCCACGACCGACATCGTGCCGAGCCGGTTGCCGAAGCGTTCGCGAACATAGTCGGCGAAGCGGGGCGGTTCCATTGCGAGCAGGCTGGGTGCGACGTCGGCCGGCACGGTCACCACCGCGGACGCCAGGTCGCCGTTCAACGGCAGGATCGCGAGGGTGCCGCCGTAGCCGAAGCATTCGTGCGCGACGCCGTGATGCGGCCGTTCGTGCCGCAGCCGGCAGACGATGACGACGCGGCCGAAGTCGAGCATCTGCGCGCCGATGCCCATGCGCCGGCGATTCTCGGAGAAGCGGTTGTCGGCCGCGACGACCAGCCGGCCGTGCAGCCGGCGACCGTCGGCGAGCGTGAGGGTGCCGGCGTCGGTCGAGGTGGCCACGCCGGTGACGGCGACACCGTCGACGATCGTGATCGCCGCCCGCGTGCTCGCCTCGGCGAAGGCGGCGCGGCGGATCACGTCGTTGCCCACCAGGAAGCCGAGCTGCTCGCGGCCGCAGCGGTCGGCGTCGAAGCCGAGCGTGAAGGGCGAGCGGCCGTCGGTGACCGCCGCCTTGCGCAGCGGCGCGATCTCGTCGGCGGCGAAGCGCTGCCACAGACCGAGCGTGCGCAGGATGTCGCGGGCGCGGTGGGTGAGGGCGATCTCGCGGCCGTCGGGCGGCGGGGCGGCGAGCTCGGCGCGCGATTGCCGCTCGACGAGCGCTGCCGTCAGCCCGGCGTCGGCGGCTGCCACCGCGAGGCTCAGGCCGCTCGGGCCGGCACCGGCGATGACGACATCGAACATCGCGCCGTCGGCCGGCGTGATCTGTCCGGATGTTCCAACTGCGGCCATCATGGCGGGTATTGGAGCATATCCGCTGGCCGCCGCGCCCCGCGAAACCGTCGTCAGGTCCGGTGCTTGCACGCGATCTTGACCTGGATCAAGCCGCGCCGTTCACGCGGCCGCCTTCACGTGGCTCACGCAGCGCAGCCCGCTGGCGTGCGACCACGGCTTCATGTCGAGTCAGATCCGGCGGAACAGCGGGCTGCGCACCTGCTGGGCATCGGCCGCCGAGATGAACTTCTCGGTGTAGATGTCGCGCTCGAACAGCCGCCCCTGCATCAGCGTCGAGATGCAGGCATCGATCATCGCCGGCGGCCCGCACAGATAGGCTTTCAATCCACGGAAGTCGTTGGCGAAGTGGCCGCGGGCCGCTTCGTGCACGTAGCCGCGGGCGCCGCGCCAGTCGCTGTCGCGGTTCTCGTTCGACAGCACCGGCAGGTAGCAGAAGTTCGGGTGGCGGTCGGCGAGCGCGACGAACTCGTCATGGTGATAGAGCTCGCCGGCGTCGCGGGCGCCGTTGACCAGCGTGATCGGCAAGGTGCAGCCTTCGGCGAGCAGATCGAGGATCATCGAGCGCGGGCTCGACAAGCCCGAGCCGCCGGCCAGGAACAGCAGCGGCAGTTTCTGTCCGACGTGGGCCGACTTGCGCACGAAGAAGCGGCCGTACGGACCGGAGAGCCGGGCCTGATCGCCGGCCCTCAGGCGCTCGTGCACCCAGGTCGTGGCGCGCCCGCCCGGGACATGCCGGATGTTCAGTTCGATGCGGCCGCCGTCCTGCGGGGCGCTGGCGATCGAGAAGGCGCGCGGCGCCGCCTCGCCGGGGATGCGCAGGTTCACGTACTGGCCGGCCTGGAAGTCGACCGGCCGGTCCAGCGTCAGCCAGACGCCCTTGATCGTCGGCGTCAGGCTGTCGATGCGTGCGACCGTGCCGGTGTAGTCGTGCACCGGCAGGTTGCGCGCATCGGGTTCCTCGTCGATCTCCGCCTCGATCGTCACGTCGCTCTGCGGCACGGCGCAGCAGGCCAGGCACTTGCCCTCTTCGCGCTCGTAGTCCATCAGCGCGAAGTTGCTGGCCTCGCCGTGATCGACCTCGCCTTCGATCACCTGCACCTTGCAGGTGGCGCACAGACCGTGGCAGCAGGCGTGCGGCAGGTAGATGCCGGCGCGCAGCGCAGCGTCCAGGAGGGTCTGGCCGTCCTCGAGCGCCACCGTCTGGCCCAAGGGATCGATCGTCAACGTGTACGACATCGGCAGGCTTCCTGCGGGGCTAGAACGACGAACCCTTGAGCCCGGTGAGGCCGGGAGTGCGGAAGCGGATCACGTCCTTGTGCGCCAGTCCGTTATCGGCCAGCGACTTGTCGTGGTCGGGCGTCCACGGCCTGCCGGACTTGAACCACTCGGCCCTGTCCCAATCGATGCGGGCGAAATCCGGATGCGCGCCGAAGATGCCGGCGAATGCGCCGCGGCACATGTCGCCGAACTTCAGGTCCGGCGGAAACGGCACCGCGAACGGTGCACAGAACATCTTGTGATCCTCCCAGCCCAGGAACAGCAGCGGCGCGGGAAACTTGTCCGGGGTGTCCTTCTGCGGAAGATCGTACTCGCGCACGGCGGCGACGGCCATGGTGCTCTCCTTGTCCGATGTCGGCGGTTGGCGTCGGTTGTCGTTGGTGTCGTTGCTGGTCGTCAGGCGGCTTCGGCGGCATCAGTTGGCCGATGCCTGGGCGCGCCAGGCGTCGAAGTTCTTCTTGTCCTGCGACTGCTCGTAGTCGAGGTTGTCGCGGCCGAACTCCATCCGGTACCAGCGCAGCACCTCGCCCAGCGGATTGAAGTCCGGCTTCGTGGGATCGGCGTCGGGGCAGAAGCAGTTGCCCTGGTAGATCTGCTGCACCGGCAGCCAGCTCTGCACGTACTTCTCGGGTTCGTGGTCGAAGATGTCCTTGCAGCCGTCGCTGCAGAAGTGGTACTTCATGCCGTGATAGTCGCTCTCCCGATAGGCGATCTTCGTCGGATCCGTCGGCTCGGTGAAGAACATCGGGATCTGGCAGGTCTGGCACAGCATCGGCAAGGTCGTGTTGTAGAAGCGGCGGCCGGCCTTCGCCTCGGCCGCGAAGTGCTCCCAGCCGGGCCGGTAGTACTTGTCGAAGCTGTCCGGGTACTTCGCCGCCAGCCACTCCATGTCCTTCTCGCTCGGCGCCCAGGTGTGGAAGGGGGCCGCCGCGCCGTAGTTGTAGAAGACGTTCCAGGCCTGGTGGGACAGATGGTCCTTGTCGAAGCAGGCCTGCTGCCAGCCTTTGGGCACGCGGACGCCGTAGCGCGCCAGGTCGGCGAACAGCGCGCCGCCGTTCTCCTCGGCGTAGATCTCCCACGCCTCCTTCCAGCTCATGACCCGCTTGGGCAGCATGTAGTCCATCATCATCGCCACCAGCGTCAGCACGCGGTAGCCGCGCCAGAACCACTTGTCGATCCAGCGCTGGACGATCGGCAGATTGTCCGGATCCTGTTCGAGGATGAACTTGATGACCTCCAGGCCCAGCGTCATGTGGCGCGACTCGTCGCTCTGGGCGCTGAAGCCGAACGCCATCGCGCCCATGTCGCCGTTGTAGGCGGCGCCCGAGATGAACGGCACGAACAGCAGGTTCGTCAGCACGTATTCGAACGCGAAGCCGATCGCGATCATGTATTCGAACGGCCCGGCGGTGATCGCATCGTCGAAGAACGACTTGGGCACCGACAGGTACCACACGCGGTCGTGCTGGTGGCGCC
>DAISWF010000245.1:2900-8800 GCA_036826495.1 Burkholderiaceae bacterium | reverse complement strand
ACACCATCAGCGCCACCGGCAACATCCTGCGCGACTACCTGACCGACCTGTTCCCGATCATGGAGCTGGGCACCAGCGCGAAGATGCTGTCGATCGTGCCGCTGATGGCCGGCGGCGCGATGTTCGAGACCGGCGCCGGCGGCTCCGCGCCCAAGCACGTGAAGCAGCTTCTCGAGGAGAACCATCTGCGCTGGGATTCGCTCGGCGAGTTCCTGGCGCTGGCGGTGTCGATCGAGGACCTGGCGATCAAGACCGGCAACAACAAGGCCAAGATCCTCGCCGACACGCTCGATGCCGCCACCGGCATGCTGCTCGACAACAACAAGGGCCCGTCGGCCAAGGTCGGCCAGCTCGACAACCGCGGCAGCCACTTCTATCTGGCGCTGTACTGGGCGCAGGCGCTGGCGGCGCAGACCGAAGACAAGGAACTGGCCGCGCACTTCGCGCCGCTCGCCAAGGCGCTGGCCGACAACGAGCAGAAGATCGTCGACGAGCTCGCCGCGGTGCAGGGCAAGCCGGCCGACCTCGGCGGTTACTACCAGCCGGACTCGGCCAAGACCACGGCGGTCATGCGGCCGAGCGCGACCTTGAACGGGGCGTTGCAGGCGGCTGCGGCCAAATGATCGGATGACCGGCACAGGCGGCACTGAGCATCGCGATGCCGGCCTGCGCCGTGCGCATCGCAGCGGGTCCGTCGCGGCGCTGATGGCGTCGACGTTGGCAGCAGGGGCCGCCTGATGCGGCTGGCCGATCTCGGCCCCCTGCCGCTTTCGATCATCGCGTCGCTGGTCGTCGCGGTGGTGCTGCTGGCGGTGCGCATCTTCGTGATGCAGCGGGTGCAGCAGCGCCGCCAGCGCGAGAACCGGCAGGAAACCGAACGATTGAAGTCGCTGGTGGCGGCCTACCGGTCGCTCGCCGGCTCGTTCACGCCGGCCACCGGCGATCAGCGCGCGCAGCTCGAGGAGGCGCTGGCCGACGTGATCCTGTTCGGCTCGATCCGCCAGGTCGGTCTGGCCGCCGGCTGCGCCCGCGAGCTGATGGCCGGCGGGCAGGTGCAGTACCAGCCGCTGATCGACGACCTCCGTTCGGATCTGCGCACACAGCTCGGGCTGGAACCGATTCCCGCCCGCATCACGCTGCCGGCGGCGGGGCCGGCGCGCACCAGCCGGCCGGCGCGGCCCGAGGGCGGCGGCGCCGGCAATCGTGCCGGCGGCGGTGGAGGGGGCGGCGGGTTCGGCGGCGGCGCGGCCGGCGCCGGCGGGTTGAGCGCCGGCCTGATCGCCGCCGACAGCATGGACCCGAATCCGCCTCCGGGATGAGCACGGTGACCCCCCCCATCCCTCGCGAGCCCGACGGCACGCCGCCAGGGCGCGCCCGGCCCCTGGCCTCACGCGTCACAACTCACAGATCGGCCCGCAGATTCACGTAGTACGCCCGTTGCGGATACGGGTGGAAGTTCCAGTACTGGTAGTCGTTGACGTTGTCGATGCCGAACGACGCGGTGAAGCGGCGGTCGATGCGCCATACCAGCCGCAGGTCGGCGGTCAGGTAGCGGCTCACGCCCATGTAGGTGAAGCCGTTCACGTCGGCGTTGTTCAGCGTGCGGTACTGCGTGCCGCTGTAGCGGATGCCCAGGCTGCCGATCCAGCGGTCGCTGAAGCGGTAGCTGGTCAGCATCGTCGCGCGCCAGCGCGGGATGTTCGGCTGCTGCCTGCCGATCGTGTCGCCGGGGGCGTTCACGAAGCCGGCGTTCTCCTTGATCTCCGAATCCGCGTAGGTGACGCTCGCGTTGAGGTCCAGCCCCTTGATCGCGACGTTGCTGGCGGTGTAGGCGGCCTCCAGCCCCTGCGTGGCGATGCGGCCGATGTTCTGCACCCGGCTGACGTTGCGGTTGGCCGCCGGATCGAACAGCGTCTGCGAGTACAGCGAATCGCGCACGTCCTCGGCGAACCAGGTGAGCCGCAGCAGCGCCTCGTCGCCCAGCCGCCGCTCGGCCGTCACCTCGGTGGTCCATGAGCGCTCGGGCTTCAGATCCGGATCGTTGATGAACTGCGAGTTGGTCGTCGAGGTGGCGCCGTACAGCTCGGCCACCGTCGGATAGCGCACCGCGCGCCCCAGCGACGCCTTCAGCACCAGCTCCGGCGACCACTGGTAGGAGATCGCCGCCTTCGGCGACAGGTGGTTCTCGGTGCGCTGCGGCCAGCTCTGCGCACTGGATGCGGAGAATGCGGTCAGGCCGTCGCGGGCCCGCCAGGCTTCGGCACGCAGCCCCAGCACCGCCTTCCAGCGCGGCGCGAAGGCCCATGCGTCCTGCGCCCACAGGCTGGTCAGCGCGGTATCGCCGCGCACGTCGCTGGCGAGCGGTCCGGCATCGTCGGTCAGCCAGTTGCCGGGCAGCGACAACGTGCGGTAGCGCAGCCGCCAGGCGTCGCGCTGCAGGCCGAAGTCGACGATGTGCTCGCCGCGCACACCCTGCGGCCGCCAGGTGCCGCGCAGCGCCAGCGTGTGCCAGCCGGTGCCGCTGCCATCGGCCAGCGTGCCCGCGCCGCCGACGGCCGCGCCGGGCAGCGGATTGGCGCCGCCGTTCTGCCGCAGTCGGTCGCTCTGATAGTCGTAGAGGCTCGCGGCCACCTCCCAATCCCAGGTGCCCCGGGTGTTCGATTTCACCGACAGGCCGTGGATGTAGTGGGTGCTGGCCTGGCGGGTCATCGGCAGATCGCCGCCGCCCAGCGCCTGGCTGCCGGTGAACGCCAGTCCGTCGATGTTGATCGGCCCGCCGGTCACCGGCTGGCCGGCGCCGTTGCGCAGATAGCTGGCCGGCGTGCCGGTGGCGGTGTTCTGCCAGACGCCCAGCGTGTAGCTGGCCCGCACCGTCGGCGTGAAGTCGTAGGCCAGCTTCAGCTTCGCATGGTCCTGCACCGTGTGGAACTGCGTCGCGGTGCCCAGCACGTACCACGGCTGGTTCGCGTTGTCGCGCTCCGCCACCGCGCCGCTCACCGGCGTGCCGGCGGCGGAAGCGACTCCGTTGCGAGCCAGGCGGGTCGCGAAGGTCAGCGGCTGGCCCTCGCTGTCGGTGCGGTTGGCATTGAACCACCACGACCAGGCGCCGGCCCGGCTGCCGATCGCTGCGCTGGCCTGCCAGGCGCGGAAGGGATCGCGGGTGGCGTAGAGCGAATTGCCGGGATAGGCGGCCGAGAACGGCCCGTACATCACGTCGACCCGTTCGATCTCCTCGGGCGTCACCAGGCCCCAGCGCGGCGGAAAGCTCAGGCCGCCGACCCCGTTGCCGAGCAGATTCGACAACAGGATGCCGTCGGCATACACCATCGAGCGGGCGCTGTTGCCGGTGCCCGACGCGCGGGTCGACAGGATCGCGTGGTTGTAGTCGCCGATGTAGCGCTTGCGCACCAGCAGGCTCGGCAGGTACTTCAGCGCGTCCTCGCTGTCGGTGGCGTTGATCGTTTCCTCGAGCTGCTGGCGGCTGACGCCCTCCATCGTCGTCGGGATCTGCGTGGGCAGCGAGGTCGGGCGGCCACCGGTCACGGTGACCACGCCCAGCTCGCGGGTCGGGGTGTCGGCAGGGGCGGCAGGGGTCTGGGCCCGGGCCGATGGCGCAAGAATGATCAGGCAGGCGAGGGCGACGACCTGCGCGGTCGCCGCCCGAAAACGGGATGACATGATGACTCCGGAATCCGGTGAACGGGCACGCGCGCCGACGGCTCGTCAGCGGGCGCTCAGCGTCGGGTTCAGGAGCGGGTGGGTGGGCCGCGTGGCGGCAATGGGGCCGCGACGACCGCGGCCAGCCGCGCAGCGGGGATGCTGCGCAGCACGTGGCCCAGCGGCTGCGGCTGCTGGGCGAAGCTCGACGGGACCGGGGGCGGTGCGACCAGTGACAGGCACAGCGGGCAATCCATCGTCGCCGAGGCGTCCTCGGCGGTGCCGTCCGGCGCCTTGACGATCATCTTCATGCCGCCGGCCGAGCAGATCTGCTCGTAGGTCTTGGGCGCGACCATCGGCGCGGCGATCGCCGTCAGCAGCGACAGCACGAAGGCCGTCAGCACACTGACCGAAAGTCGGCGGAGTCGTCGCGGCGGCCACATGGGAACGGATTGTCGCAGAATCGCCGCCGGCCAACCACGCATCATCGCGGGCTGCTTGACCCAGGTCAGGTATACAGCATGCCGCCGTCGATCACCAGGCTCTGGCCGGTCATGCCGCTCGATTCCGGCGAGGCCAGATAGACCGCCAGCCCGGTCAGCTCATCGGGCTGCATGACCCGCCGCATCGCCACCCGCGTCAGCACCGGCGCCAGGATCTCGTCCAGCGGCTTGCCGCTCGCGTCCGCGGTGCGGCCGAAGTTGTCGGTCAGCATGTCGGTCTGGACCAGGCCCGGGCAGATCGCGTTGACGCAGATGCCGTGGATGCCCATCTCCTGCGCGACGCAGCGGGTCAGTCCCACCACCGCATGCTTGGACACGTTGTAGGCCGACTGGCCCATCGACGCCCACTTGCCGGCGGTCGACGCGATGTTGACGATGCGCCCGGCGCGCCGCTCGATCATCGCCGGCAGCACCGCCTGCATCAGGTGCACGGTGCCGTGCAGGTTCACGTCGAGCAGATCGCGGAAATCACGTTCCTCGTACTGCAGGAACGATCTGGCGCGGTAGATGCCGGCCGCATTGACCAGCACGTCGATCGCGCCGTGCCGCGCGGCTGCGTCGGCCACCGTCGCGAAGCACTGATCGCGCCGCGCCACGTCCAGCACATGGACCGACGGCGCGCAGCCGGCGGCGAGCGCCTCGCAGGCCGCGGCGGTGTCCCGCAGCGCCGCCTCGTTGGTCGCCGCCAGCGCGAGCCGCGCGCCTTCACGCGCATAGGCCAGCGCGATCGCCCGGCCGATGCCGCGGCTGGCGCCGGTGACGAGGGCGGTGCGGCCGGCCAGCCGGCCGGCGTTCGTCGCATTGGAATCGGCCATCTCGAAGCTCCGGCAGGGGTGGGTGGCGGCTCGCGCCGCTCACTCCGGTTCCATCTTCACCTTGGTCGCGATGCTGCGCATCGCCGCGATCTCGGCGCGCTGGAACTCGCCCAGCTCCTTCGGGCCGGCCAGGAACGCCTGACCGCCGATGTCGCCGAGGAACGCGGCCGCCTCCGGACTGCGCATCGCCTGACCGATCGCCGCGGCCACCCGCTCGACGATCGCCGGCTCCACCTTCGCCGGATAGAACGCGGCGACCCAGGCATAGAACTCGTAGTTCGGATTGCCCGCCTCGATCATCGTCGGCACGTCCGCCAGATCCTTGACCCGCTCGCGGCTGGTGACCGCCAGCGGCCGCAGCTTGCCGCTCCTGATCAGCGGCAGCACCGCGCTCACGTCGGCGATCGAATACTCGGCGGTGCCGGCAGCCACGTCGACCAGCGCCGGCGCCGTGCCCTTGTAGGGAACGTGGATCGCGCTGACGCCGTTCTGCAGATGGAACTGCTCGATCGCCAGTCGATAGGTCGCGGTGCCGCTGGCATAGCTGAACTTGCCCGGCGACTGCCGCAGCGCGCCGACCAGGTCGGCAAGCTGACGGTACGACGACGAGGCCGACACGACGAACACCATCGGAAACTTCGCGCCGCCGGCCACCGGCGCGAAATCACGCACCGGGTCGTACGGAAGCTGCCGGAACGCGACCACGTTGGTCGTCATCGGCGAATTGCTGGCGACGTACATCGTGTAGCCGTCGGCCGGCGCGGTGGCCACCGCCTGACTGGCCAGGAAGCTGTTCGCGCCCGGGCGGTTCTCGACGACGAACGGCTGCTGCAGCGACTGCGACAGATGCTTCGACAGGAAACGCGCGATCGTGTCGGCGCCGCTGCCCGGCTGCCATTCGTTGACATGCAACGGGAAATCGCCG
>DAISWF010000245.1:0-2890 GCA_036826495.1 Burkholderiaceae bacterium | reverse complement strand
GTGCGGCGCCCCGGTTTGTTCGGCGTCAACGACGCGGCGCCGCTGCCCGGCGGCAGCGACACGAGGATGCGCACCGGCCGAGACGGGAATGCGCCACCGGTCTGAGCGAACGATGCGCCCGGAGCGGCCAGCAGCGCGGCGCCGCCGCCCGCAGCCCAACCGAGCACCTGGCGACGGCCGCGGGCCATGAGAATCCTGCTCATCCGGGTCTCCGCTCGAACGACGCCATACCGTCCGGAATCTGATGGTAAGGCTGCTTGTCGATCGTGAAGATCGCCACCGTCGGCCGATAGGCCGCAGCGGGATCATCGAGCGTACCGACCTTGACGATGATCACCCCCGGCCGCGCCGGCCGCGTCGCCAGATGCGTGCCGCATTCCGGGCAGAACTCCCGCGTGACCGGCCTCTCCAGATCGCTGCGGCGGAACTGCTTCGGCGTGCCCTTGGTGTAGCGATGCTCATCGATCGGCATCGCGATGAACAGGTTCGGCGCACCGCCGGTGATGTACTGGCATTCGCGGCAATGACACTGCGCCATCATCATCGGTTCGCCCTCGGCCACGTAGCGCAGGTTGCCGCAGTAGCAGCCGCCTTCGAGTTTCATTGGGTTGTCTCCGGGGTGGGGGGCCTGCGGGCCGCATGGGGTGCCGCGGTCATGGGCAGGCAGGTTGGATTCTGCCATAGGCATTCCCCCCACCTAAACCATCCGCCTCATCCCTGGATATACAGGCTGTGAAGCGGTTGCCGACGCGTGCGGCAACCGCTTTTCGCTTGCATGGCAAATGAAGGTGAAGAATGCGCAAGATATCCGGGCAGCTTCGGGTGGAGCTGCTGTCGAGCCGGGAGGCGGCGGAGTTGTTCGCCCTGCGTCTGGCTTGTTATCGCGTCTCCCGGGATTTCGAGTGGCTCGATGAGAGCACGCTGGACTGGACGGCCGAGGACGAGGCCGCGATCGTGCTGGGCGTCAGGACCGAAGACGGCCGGCTCGTCGCCAGCAATCGCGTGACCTATGCCACGTCCCATCGAGAGGCCGAGGAACATTTCCACTACTCGATGGCCGACGTTCCTGCCCGTTATCCCGCGCTGCTGGGGACGCGTACCTGCACGGACTCTGCCTGGGCCAGGTTCGGGCTGACGAGCCTGACGCGATATCCGATCCTGCAGAACGCACAGCGGCTCGGCCTGGCAGCGGTGCTGGCCGTCGTCTACGCGGGTGCACCTCGCGTGCAGTCGATGCTCGATGCGGGCTATGAGTGCTATCCGATCGACCGGCATTGGGATCAGGAGGCACGCATCCTGTCGACGCCCATCGCGGTCAGCATGCCGTCGAATCACTACGAAAGCGCACTCCGGTGGGTATCGAAGACCGCCGAGGAACTGCTTGCGGTCACCACCTTCGATCACGACCTCATCCGCGCGGCATTCGATGCCGCCGCTCACAGGAGAGCATTTGCATGAACCCGCGTTTCAAGACGAACATGCTGGAGCACGTCAAGGTGGTGGCCGCCTGGGCCCGGAGCTGCAGCGCGACTTCCCATGTCGACATGACCGACATGTCGCTGAACGTCGGCCTGGACAGCCATACGGCCAAGCTGATCCCGCAGTTCCACGGCGTGTTTCCCGGTGGCCGGATGGGATACATCGGAACGCCGGAGCCCAATGCGATCGGGTTCGTCGGGTGGCAGCCTTACAAGATGCAGTCGTGGGACATCTCGCGAAGCAAGGTCGCGTTCAAGCAGCTCGCCCGCAACCTGGGGCTGCGCACGCCGAACCATTGGATGCAGACAGGCATCATCGACGCGCCGTTCCTGTTCAAGCAGATCGGTTCTGCGTTCGGATACGGCATTCGCGGGCCCTACCTGCCGGAGCAGATCGGCAGCCAGAACCTGAAGTTCGCCGAGAACGACTTTGCCGAGGCCTTCATTCCGGGAAGAATCGCCCGCGCCTGGTATTGGGGTGAGCGGCTCGTCGTGCTGGAGATGTTCGACATGCCCACCGTCGTGGGAAACGGCGAGCTCACCTACCACCAGCTTCTGGTGCGGTCGTTGCCCAATCCGGATGAGCTGCCGAAAGATATCGACAATCTGGCCCGCTTTCAGGGGCTGGAGCTCCACGACGTCGTGGCCAACGGTCGCAAGGTTCTGGCCGATTTCAGGTACGTGTCGCCGTTCAATCCGACGATCTATTCGAATCACAACGTGCTGTCGACACTGAAGAACCCCACCATCCTGAACCAGTTCAACGACGCCGGACGGCTCGTTTATCCGCACATTCCCGAATCGGGTGCGCAGGCGATGGGCTTCGTTCTGGATGCTATCGTCGACGATCAGGATCGCGTGTGGTTCCTGGAGATCAACAGCAATCCGCAATTGCATCCGGACGTCTATCCGGAGATGTTGTCGAAGCTGTTCGGACGGTCTTGAAGCACGGGATCGTCGCTGTCCGAAGGCAAAGGGCGGTCGGCCCCAGCCGGCTTCGCACGCTGGGTTGGATGGCAGCGGCGCTGCTGCTCGCCAACCATGCCTCATGGGGCGCAATTGCTTTTGGCCAGGATTGGGGCACCACTGCTCGCCAACAGAATTCGCCTTCCTTCCATTACGTCCACTCTGACCAGTGGCGCTATGAACGCGGTTACAGCGCGTATGACACTTTACCCGGTCAAGATGGTGAGCGCATCAAAGAGAATACGATTGATATGCAGGTGCGCGCCGTGCGGCGCGGCTGGCTGCCATTCTTCCCCCAATTTAATCGCTCCTCGATAACGGTCGCGCGCGATGCCGCGGCTAGTGGGGCGTTGAACGAGGCCGAGACTATTCAATACGTGGTGAATCAATTAAAGAAAGGCGAGCTGGGTTTTGCGGTGGAAGACCCGGACGCGCCGCAGAGTTGG
>DAISWF010000244.1:0-8830 GCA_036826495.1 Burkholderiaceae bacterium | reverse complement strand
CTGCGCTGCCGATGACGACGGGCAGCCGGCGCAGCGCGAACGGTTGATCGAGAACGGCGTGCTGATGCGGCCGCTGGGCAGCGCGCTGTCGCAGGCCCGCGCGCAGGCGCGCGGGCTGTCGCTCGGTGGTGTCGCCAATGCACGCGCCTGCGGCTGGCACCGGCCGCCGATCGACCGGATGGGCAACATCAACGTCGAGCCGGGCGCTGCTTCGTTCGATGATCTGATCGCGCAGGTCGAGCACGGCATCCTGATGCGCACCAACGTGTCGTGGTCGATCGACGATTCGCGCAACAAGTTCCAGTTCGGCTGCGAATGGGGCCGGCTGATCGAGAACGGCAGGCTGACGAAGGTGGTCCGCAATCCGAACTACCGCGGCGTCTCGGCGACGTTCTGGCGCAGCCTCGCCGCGGTCGGCGATGCGTCGACGTTCGAGGTGCTGGGCACGCCGTTCTGCGGCAAGGGCGAGCCCGGCCAGGTGATCCGCGTCGGCCATGCGGCGCCAGCCTGCCTGTTCCGCGACGTCGACGTGTTCGGGGCGGCGCAGTGACGGCGGCCGACGAACAGCCCGTCGGGCATTCGTCGTTGCGCCTGGCCGCCGGCTTCGAGCTGCTCGCGGAATCGCTGCGCACCGCGGCGCGGGCCGGCGAGGTGATCTTCATGCAATGGCGCGCCGAGTCGTCCGACTTCGTGCGCTTCAATGATGCGCGGATCCGCCAGGCCGGCACCGTCGGCCGATGCGGCGCCGAGCTGCGGCTGATCGACGGCGGCCGCGTCGCGCAGGCGCAGTTGACGCTGGCCGGCGATGCACCGGGCGACGCCGGGCGGATGCGGCAGACGCTGGACATGCTGCGCACGGTGGTCGCGCAGTCGCCGGTCGACCCATGGCTGATCTTCGACGAGCAGCCGGCGCAGTCGTTCGAATGCTCGACGGCCGCGCCGCCGTCACCCGACGAGCTCGGTCGCGTGATCCGGCAGGCGGCCGGCGGCGCCGATCTGGTCGGCTTCTGGATGGCGGGGCCGATGGCGATCGGCCTGGCCAGCAGCCTCGGTCACCGGCACTATCACGAGGCTCCCGGCTGGTCGTTCGACTTCTCGATCTACGCCCGGCGCGACGATGTGCGCGACAAGGCGATCAAGTCGTCGGCGGCCGGCACCGACTGGCAGCCGGACCGCGTGACCGCGGCGATCGCCCGCGCCCGATCGCAGTTGCCGCTGCTCGAGCAGCCGGTGCGCCGGCTGGCGCCGGGGCGCTACCGGGCCTGGCTGGCGCCGCGGGCGGCCGCCGACCTGCTGGGCATGCTGAACTGGGGCGGCTTCTCGGGGCGGGCGCTGCAGACCGGCCAGTCGCCGCTGACCTTGCTGCAGCGGGACGAGCGCCGCTTCGACCCGCGGGTGAACCTGACCGAGGACCTGGTGCTCGCGCGGGCGCCGCGCTTCCAGTCCGACGGCTTCGTGCGGCCCGACCGGGTGGCGCTGGTGCGCGACGGGCGTTTCGCCGGCGCGCTGGTGTCGCCGCGCACCGCGCGCGAGTTCTCGATTCCGTCCAACGGCGCGGCGAGCGGCGAGGGCGCGCAGTCGATGGCGCTGGCGCCCGGCACGCTCGCCGATGACGACGCGCTGGCGGCGCTGGGCACCGGGCTGGCGGTCAGCAACCTCTGGTATCTGAACTTCTCGGACCGCGCGGCGGGCCGCGTGACCGGCATGACACGCTTCGCGACCCTGTGGGTCGAGGATGGCCGCCCGGTTGCGCCGGTCGAGGTGATGCGCTTCGACGACAGCCTGTACGAGCTGTTCGGCGACCGGCTCGAAGCGCTCGGCGCCGCCGGCCACTGGCTGCCGGATACCGACAGCTACGACTGGCGCGCGTTCGGCGGCGTCAGCACGCCGGCGCTGCTGATAGGCGGCATGGACTTCACCTTGTGATCAGTTCTGCCGCGGGTCGGTGACGAAACCGATCTTGGCGAGCCCGGCCTGCTGCGCCGACGACATCACCTCGGCGATCTGCTGATAGCGGGTTTCGCGGTCGGCGCGCAGGTGCAGCTCCGGCTGCGGCTGCTTGCCGGCGACCGACTGGAAGCGCGCCGACAGCGCCGGCATGTCGGCGACCGGCTCGTTGTTCCAGTACAGCTTGCCGTCGCCGGCGATCGACAAGGTGATCGTCTCCGGTTTCTCCGGCGTCGTCGGCGACTGCGCGTTCGGCAGGTCGAGCTTGATCGCGTGCGTCAGCAGCGGCGCGGTGATGATGAAGATCACCAGCAGCACCAGCATCACGTCGACCAGCGGCGTGGTGTTGATCTCTGCCATCGGCGCCTGGCCGGTGCGGCCGTCGAGTCCTCCGAATGCCATGTCGAATCCGCCCGATCAGTGACCGACGGTCTGGGTGGCCGGCGGCGGCATCGTGACCGACGAACGCAGCCCGTCGGAATGCCCGTGCCGCATCGTCGTACCGGTGGTCAGCAGCGCCAGCAGGTCATAGGCGAAGCCGTCGAGCTCGGCGAGCGCCAGCCGGTTGACGCGGGTGAAGGCGTTGTACGCGAGCACCGCCGGGATCGCCACCGCAAGGCCGGCCGCCGTCATCACCAGCGCCTCGCCGACCGGGCCGGCGACCTTGTCGATCAGCACCTGGCCGCTGCCGGCGATCGACAGCAGCGCGTGATAGATGCCCCAGACGGTGCCGAACAGGCCGATGAACGGCGCCGTGGCGCCCACCGACGCCAGCAAGGTCAGGCCGCTTTCGAGCCGCGCCGACGCCTGGTTGATCTCCTGGCGCAGCGCCCGCGTGACCACCTCGGTGCGATCGACCGAGGCGCCGATCGACGACTCGTGCTTGACCGCCGCGGCGCTGCGCGCCTTCTCGGCCAGCGGCGCGAACACCGACTCCTTGTCGGCCTTCTTCAGCGTGACGATCGCCTCGTCCAGCGAACGGGCCGACCAGAACTGCGCGACCGCATGCAGCGAGCTGCGGCGCAGGCGCCAGGCGCTCAAGGCCTTGGACAGGATGTAGTACCAGCTTATGACCGACATCGCCAGCAGGATGTAGGCGACGCTGTGCGTGACGACGTCGCCTGCGGCCCAGAAGTGGGCGAGACCCAGAGATTGCTCCTGCATGATCAGCTTTCCAGTTTGAAGACCCAGCGCCAGTTGTAGTACCACTCCGCGATCGGCTTGCCGTCGACGGTGGCGGGCTTGAAGCGCCACTTGCGGACGGTGTCGATCGCGGTCTGGTCGAGCAGGCTGGAGCCGCTCGATTTCTTGAGTTTGACTTCGGTGACCTGCCCGTCGGGCGCCACCTGCACGTCCAGCCGCACCTCACCCTGATCGCCCATCCTGCGGGCCAGCGGCGGATAAGGCGGCGGCGAGTTGCCGTGCCAGGACGCATCGACCCGCGGCCCCTCGTGCACCGGCTCCGTCTTCTGCGGGGCGGGCGGCGGCGCCGGCGGCGCGGCGACCACCGGAGCGATCGGCGCGCTCGGCGGGGCCGGTTCGGCGGTGATCGCGGCGGGCCGCGCTTCCTCGGTCGGCGTGGCCACCGTCACCGGCGTGGGGGCGGGAGTCGGCGGCGGCGGCTGCTTGACCACCGGCTTGGGCTTGGGCGGCTTGGGCTTCGGTTCGACGCGCGGCGGCGGAGGAGGGGTGTTCGATACCGGCAGCGGCTCGGGCGGCCGCGCCGCCGGCTGCTCCTGCATCGGCAGCGGCTGCGGAGGAATCAGCGCCACCTCGATCGGCTTGCTGAGCTCGGGCATAGTCTGGGGCGCGGCCAGCGTGGCCAGTCCCACGAGCATCAGCCCGTTGAGCAACAGAGACCCGCCTGCCGCGGGAAATCTGGTCAAGTCCATGGTGCGCGATTATAAATGAGAACAATTCTCATGCAAAATGGCGGGTTGGACCAAAGCCCACCACAATGCCTTCATCGCCGTGACGATGCAACCTCTCACCTCCCGACAAATGCCCCTGCCGCCCCTGCGCCCGCCGACCCGATCGATCGCAGCGCGGGCGATGACGCTGCTGGCTTCGGTCGCCATGCTGGCCGGCTGCGCGGCGACGCCGTCCGCGCCGCCCGAAGAGGCCACGGTGCTGCAGGCACTGGCGACCGCCGACGTCGTGCTGCTCGGCGAGGTGCATGACAACGCGGAGCAGCACCGGATCCGCGCCGGCTGGCTCAGGCAGCTCGCCGGCAGCCGGCGCTTCGCGCTGGTGATGGAGCAGTTCGACGTCGAGCATCAGCCGGCGATCGACGCCGCGCTGCGCGAGCGGCTGACGCCGCGCGAGCTGGCCGAGCGCGCGTCGTTCCGCTTCAAGGGCTGGCGCTGGCCTTATTACGAGCCCTACGTGGCGCTGGCCGGCGCGCGATCACTGCCCCTCTATGCAGGCAACCTGCCGTCGGCGCGGATCCGCGCGGTGCGGCCGGAAACGCTGCCGGCGATCAGCGACGCGGCGCGTTCGGTGCTCGAGCAGGAGATCCGCGCCGGGCACTGCAATCTGCTGCCCGAGGCGGCGATCGTGCCGATGGTCAATGCGCAGCGCGCCCGCGATGCCGGCATGGCGGAGGTGATCCGCCGCGCCCGGCGCGACACCGGACTGCCGGTGGTGCTGCTGGCCGGCAACGGCCACACCCGCGCCGACGTCGGCGTGCCGATCTATCTGCGCGACATGCTGCCCGGTGAGCGGATCGTGTCGGTGGGGGTGCTGGAGTCGCTGCAGCCGCCGGCGGCCGAAAATCGCGCGGCCGGGTCGAGCCCGGCCGCGTCGTCCTCTTCTTCCAGCTCGAAATCGTTCGACGTGGTCGTCACCACCGCCCGGCAATCCCGCGAGGATCCGTGCGAGGCGTTCGCCCGTCAGCGCGCCGCGACGTCCACCGCCCCGGTCGGGCGTCCGAGCACCAATACCCAGTAGGTGCCGTAGGGGTCCTGCGGGTCTCTGGCCGACACCTTGGCCAGCCCGAACTCGGTGAAGCGTTCGTCGATCAGGTTGCGGCAATGACTGGTCGACAGCAGCCAGCCGCGCATCGCCTCGCCGATCGTGTCGTGGCCGGCGGCCAGATTCTCGCCGACCAGCCGCCAGCGGTAGCCCGACTCGGTGGCCCGATGGCCGACCGTCTTGCCGTTCATGTCGACATGGTCGAAGAACTGCTGCTCGGCCATCGCTCGCCCGTGATTGGCGGCGACCGTCGCCAGCCGCGGGTTGTAGGTCAGGTTGGGCCGGCTGCGTATCGGCGCCGTCGACACCTTGCGCATGCCGGCGTCGCCGAGCATGCCCTCATCGCCGCAGTTGTCGAGCCGATGGCGGATGTTGTTCAGCAGGTCGGTGGCCTCGGCGATCATCGCCGGCGCAGCCGATTGAGCGTGGGCGGCGGGCGCGGCGGCCGCCAGGCCGATCGCCGCGCACAGCATCCAGGCCGCCCGCAGCGGCCGCAGGCCGGTCCGCAGCCGTCTGGCGAGACTGCCGCGTTCCATGCGGATCGGCGAGCGATCCGTGAGGGTCGGAGGAGTAGGCACCCGTCGTCTTCATCGACTTTCCCTGGCGGGTGCGAGTTATCTTTTGCGTGACGGGGCCGATTTGACCCGGTGGACCGGGGCTGTTCCACGGTTCGGCTCGCCGGCGGCTGATGGCGGGCGATGAACGGCGACGGGGCGGGCGTAGCCGGCTCCGGCTGGGCGCCGGGCGGGCGGAGGCAGGTGGCGCAGGGCAGGGTGGGCGCAGGGCAGGGTGGGCTCAGCGCGCGAGAAGGGGCGGCGGAGCGGCGACGCGCTCGGCCACGCCGCCCGGCGGGCGAGTCAGCCCTCTTCGCCCATCATCGACTGCTGGTAGTTCTGCAGGCCGACCTTGTCGATCAGATCGAGCTGCGTTTCCAGCCAGTCGATATGCGATTCGGTGTCGTCGAGGATCTCCTGCAGCAGGTCGCGCGAGACGTAGTCGCGCACGCTTTCACAGTAGGCGATCGAATCCTTGACGTGGGCCTGCGCGCCCTGCTCGAGCTTCAGGTCGCATTGCAGCATCTCGGGCGTGGTCTGGCCGATCAGCAGCTTGTTGAGTACCTGCAGGTTCGGCAGGCCGCCGAGCATCAGGATCCGCTTGATCAGGTTGTCGGCGTGCTTCATCTCGCCGATCGACTCGGAGTATTCCTTGTCGTTGAGCCGATCCAGGCCCCAGTGCTTGTAGATCCTGGCGTGCAGGAAGTACTGATTGATCGCCGTCAGTTCGTTGGTGAGCTGCTGATTGAGCATCTGCAGCACTTGTGCGTCGCCCTGCATGGCCGTTCTCCCGATGCAACCGTTAAGGTCAAACCCCACATGTTAGGGCATCGGCGGCCGAAGTTTTCCGAAGGGAACGATGCCGTCGTTGAATCGACGGTGAACACGCCGGGGCGGCGTGGGGGCGAAGGCGCCCGGGGTGGTGTCGTCAGGCGGCCTGCTGCAGCGGCATCAACGGCACCAGCGGCCCGCGGCGCGAGACCGTGCGCACTTCCATCTCGCGAACCTCGGCTCCGCGCGCCACGTCGTTCGCGCAGAACTCCGTGCAGGCCTGCTCCACGTGTTCGCGTGCATATTCGCTGCACTGGCCGCAGCAGGTACCCAGCCCGGTGGCGAACTGCACCTCCTCGAACGAGGACGCACCGGCCTCGATGCTGACGGCGATGTCGCGTTCGGTGACAGCGGTGCACACGCAGATGTACATGGTGAACAGCGGAGCCGGACTGCTCCGGCGCTATCAAGGGTACTAATGAGAATTATTATCAGTTCGAGCGAACGATTTTGCAAGTACCCCTGATCGGAACGCGTGCAGCAGTTCACGGACGGTCACCCGTGGCCGTTTCGTACGGCGCTGGGAGGGCCCGTTCAGCCTGCCAGCACCGCCTGCATGTCGAACAGCCCGCGGTCGCGGCCGGCCAGGAACCGGCAGCCGCGCAGGCTGCCCTGGGCGTAGGTGGCGCGGCTGGTCGAGCGGTGCGTGATCTCGATGCGCTCGCCGATGCCGGCGAACAGCACCGTGTGGTCGCCGACGATGTCGCCGCCGCGCACCGTCGCAAAGCCGATCGCCGACGGCTTGCGTGCGCCGGTGACGCCGTGCCGCACGAACACGCCGTCGGTCTTCAGGTCGCGGCCGCTGGCCGCCGCCAGCACCTCGCCCATCTTCAGCGCGGTGCCCGACGGCGCATCGACCTTGTGGCGGTGGTGCGCCTCGATCACCTCGATGTCGTAGCCGTCGGACAGCAGCCGTGCCGCCAGGTCCAGCAGCTTCAACGTGGCGTTGACGCCCACGCTCATGTTCGGCGCGAACACGATCGCCGTGCGCTCGGCGGCCGCCGCGATCGCCGCCTTGCCGGCATCGTCGAAACCGGTCGTGCCGATGACCAGCTTGACGTTCCGTTCGAGGGCGAGCGGCAGATGGTGCAGCGTGCCCTCGGGCCGGGTGAAGTCGATCAGGAAGCCCGCCGACGCCAGCGCCTGCTCCGGCCGGTCGGTGATCGTGACGCCGGTGCGCGCGCCGAGGGACTCGCCGGCGTCGCGACCGATCGCCGGGCTGCCGGCGACGTCGAACGCCCCCACCAGCTCGGTGTCGTCGGCAGCCAGGATCGCCTCGATCAGCATGCGTCCCATCCGGCCGGACGCCCCGGCTATGGCAATCGGCAATCGGCTCATCGGGTCACCATCGGTTGCAAGGTCCGGGAAGGCCGGTCGCGCGGCCCTGTCGATCGGGGCTGCCGGCGAGCGTCCGGCCGTGAACGCCGGTCACTTCTTCGCCTGCTCGGCGGCCTTCGGCGGCCGGTAGCCGGGCAGCGCCGGATCGCTGTGATCGTCGCGCGGCGGCAGCGCGTCGGCATCGATCGACTTGACCTGCCCGTCGTCGAACACGATGACGACGCGGCGCAGGTCGGCCGAGCCGTTGGCATGCTGATAGCGGAACACGTAGTCCCAGCGGTCGGGCCGGAAGCCGTTGACCAGCAGCGGCGAGCCGAGCGCGAACCGCACCTGCTCCCGGGTCATGCCGACCTTGATCTGGTCGAGCAGATCCTGGGTCACGTAGTTGCCCTGCGGCAGGTCGAAACGATAGGGCTCCAGCAGGCCGCTGCGGCTCCTGTCGGCGGAGCTGCAGCCGGCCAGCGCCAGCGCCGCCAGCAGCGCCGCGGCCGCTCTGCCCAGGCCGAGAGCCGGCCGGCCGGGTCGCAACAACAACATGCGGCACGCCGGCGCGGCGCGCTGCCGATTCGGGACGAACATCTAAGGCTGGTTCCGCATGGGTGATTAGGCGGTTTGCACCGCCAAAACCGATATCATAAGCATTCCGATGCCGGCCTCCGACCGGCCCGCCCGCCGCACCCGCCTAGCGGAGCACCATGAACGGTCCACACGAACTAAAGAACATCGGGCTCAAGGCCACGCTTCCGCGGCTGAAGATCCTGGAAATCTTTCAAAACGGGCGCCATCGGCACATGAGCGCCGAGGACGTGTACAAGGAGCTGCTCGCCGAAAGCCAGGACATCGGGTTGGCCACCGTCTACCGGGTGCTGACCCAGTTCGAGCACGCCGGGTTGCTGAAGCGCAGCAACTTCGAATCGGGCAAGTCGGTGTTCGAGCTGAACCAGGGCACCCATCACGATCACCTCGTCTGCCTGCACTGCGGCCGGGTCGAGGAGTTCTACGACGCCGAGATCGAGAAGCGCCAGCACAAGGTGGCCAAGGATCGCGGTTTCACGTTGCAGGACCACGCCTTGTCGTTGTACGGAATCTGCTCGAAGCCGGAGTGCCAGCGGCGCTGACCGGCCCTGCAGCGGGCCGCTGAGGGGCGGCCATTATTTACCGGCGACCCTTTGGCCGGTATGGTGTTT
>DAISWF010000243.1:5702-8831 GCA_036826495.1 Burkholderiaceae bacterium | reverse complement strand
GGCGACGCCGAAGCGCGACTCGACGCCGGTCAGCGCCAGCAGATGCGCGAGCACCGACAGCAGCAGAGCCAGCGGCATCCGTCAGCGCACCGCTCCCGAGCGATTGCCGAGCCGATCGAACGACCTCATCGAAAGAATTATCGTCGAAGCGACATCAACGACCCTGCGAGCTGTGATAACTTGCCGCACGTCGATGCCAGGGAGGGTCCCCAGCTCTCTCCCGCTCATCAAGGATGCGCGATGAACACCGTCCGTCAGCAGCTCGTGTCGTTTGCGCAGGGCTCGTCGACGCCGGTGGAAGCGGTGTCGCGCGCGCTGGCGGCGATCACCGAACACAATCCGGTCTACAACGCGCTGCCGACGCTGGTGCGTGCCAATGACGCGCTGGCCGCCGCCGAACGGCTGACCGCGGCGATGCATGCCGGCGAGGCGGTGGGCCAGCTCGCCGGGCTGCCTTACGTCGCGAAGGACACGCACCGCACCGCGGGCCTGCGCACGACGTTCGGCTCGCCGATCTTCGCCGAGCACGTTCCCACCTTCAACGACCCGATCGTCGAGCGCCTGCTCGATGCCGACACGGTGCTGCTCGGCAAGTCGAATACGCCGGAGTTCGCGGCCGGTTCGCAGACCTTCAACACCTTGTTCGGCGTGACCCGCAATCCCTACGCGCTCGATCGCACGCCGGGCGGTTCGTCGGGCGGCGCCGCGGTCGCGCTGGCCAGCGGCATGACGATGATCGCCGACGGCTCGGACCTGGCGGCCAGCCTGCGCAACCCGGCCAGCTTCTGCGGCGTCGTCGGCCTGCGCCCGAGCTCGGTCGCCGATCCGGCGCTGAAGATGAGCGCCAACGCGTTCAACACGCTGTCGATGGTCGGGCCGATGGGCCGCACCGTCGACGACGTGCGCCTCACCTGGCGCACGATCTTCCGGCCGTCGCCGCGCCGGACGATCGGCCAGTGGTCGGTCGAGCTCGGCGAGGAGACCGCCGCGCGCCATCGCGGATCGCTCGCGCGCGGCAACGCGCCGCCGCGTCCGCGCGACCCGCGCAGTCTGAAGGTCGCCTGGTCGATCGATGCCAACGGCCGCATGCCGGTGGCGATCCCGGTACACCGCGCGATGCGGCGGGCGATCCATCTGCTCGGCGATGCCGGCGTGACGATGGTCGAGGCCAGTCCCGATTTCGCCGGCGCCGACGAGTGCTTCCACACGCTGCGCGGCCTGTATTTCGTCGAGAACTACGGCGACCTGTACGCCACCGACCGGCACCGGCTGAAGGACACGGTGGCGTGGAACATCGAGTTCGGCATCGATCTCTCCGCCGAGCGGATCGCCGCGGCCGGCCGGGTGCGCTCCGAGGTGTTCGCGCGCACCGCCCGCTTCCTGTCCGACATCGATGCCTGGCTGCTGCCGACCGCGCAGGTGCTGCCGTTCCCGCATCGTGTGCCCTATCCGACCGACATCAACGGCGAAACCCTGGGCACCTACATCGACTGGCTCAAGAGCTGTTACTGGGTCACCGTCAGCGGTCACCCGGCGATCTCGATTCCGTGCGGCTACGAATCCGAGGGCAACGGCCCGCGGCTGCCGGTGGGCCTGCAGCTCGTCGGACGCTGGGGCCAGGACGAGGCGCTGCTCGACATCGCCGAGACGCTCGAGACGCTGATGGAGCCGCTGAACGCGGCACGGCCCGACCTGGCGGTCGGCGCGCCGGCGGGCTGAGTTCGCCGCGGCCCGATCAGAGGATCACCGGCCGATCGGGCAGTTCGTTGGTGTCGCCGGCCTTCGGCGGGAACGGCCCGGCCAGCAGCGCATGGATGCGATCGAGCGCCTGCAAGGTGCCGGGCAGCCAGTCGCCCGCCCGGTAGCGCCCGGCGAGCTCGGCGCACACCTGCTGCCACACGTCGTCGCCGATCGCGCGGGCGGCCGCCCGGTCGGCGACGATCTCGACCACATGGTCGGCCAGCAGCAGATACAGCATCACGCCGTTGTTGTGCTCGGTGTCCCAGATACGCAGATCGGAGAACACCTGCAGCGCCCGCTCGCGGGTCGGCAGGCCGGCGCGGATCTCGGCCGCCGACAGCGACGGCTCGATGACGAAGCGCAGCTCGGCGCTGTGCCGCAGCTCGCCGGCGCGGATGTGCTCGGCGATCTGCTCTAGCGCCGCGTCGTCGAAGAAGCGCCGCACCGACCCGCGCCGCAGCGACAGACGGCGCGCCAGGCGCACCGCCGGATTCACCTGCCTGACCATCGCCTACCAGTCCCCCGATGCGCCGCCACCGCCGAATCCTCCCCCGCCTCCGCCGAAGCCGCCACCGCCGCCGAAGCCACCGCGGCCGCCGCCGAATCCCCCCGGCGGCAGCATGATGACCGGCCCGGACCGGCCGACCCGGCGGCCGGCGCCGATGCCGGCGGCCGCGAACACCAGCAGGAACACGAACACCGCGAAGCCGATGAGGCCGGCCGCCAGCAGCGGCAGCCCCATCGTGCCGGCGACCACGCCGGCGCCGGCACCGCCGACCATCGAGCCCAGCAGCCGCCCCAGCACCGCGGTGGCGATCAGGCCGCCGACCAGCACGACCAGCGCGGTGCCGACCCAGCCCATCTGGTCGGCATCCAGATCGGTGGGCCGCCCGCCCTGCCCCGGCTGCCACGGTGCCGGCAGCGCTTCGCGGTCGATCAGCTTCGTGATGTCCTCGACCGCGAGCTGCAGCCCGCCGAAGAAGTCGCCCTGCCGGAAACGCGGCGTGATCGCCTCGGCGATGATGCGCTTGGCCAGCGCATCGGGAATCGCACCCTCCAGACCGTAGCCGACCTCCAGCCGCACCTTGCGGTCGTTCTTGGCGACCAGCAGGATCACGCCGTCGTCGACCCGCTTGCCGTCGACCGTGCCGCGGCCGATCTTCCATGCCTCGGCCACCCGGATAGAGTACTGCTCGATCGCCTCGGGCTGCGTGCTGGGCACCAGCAGCACCACCACCTGCGCGCCCTTGCGCTCTTCGAGTGCCGCGAGCTGCGCCTCCAGCCGCTGCTTCTGGCCGGCATCGAGCGTGCCGGTCAGATCGGTGACTCGTGCCGACAGCGGCGGCACCGGCTGGAGCGGCTGCGCGGCCGCCGGCCCGGCCGAGATGG
>DAISWF010000243.1:0-5692 GCA_036826495.1 Burkholderiaceae bacterium | reverse complement strand
CCACAGCCATGATCGGAACACTGCGTGCAGCATGGTGACGTTCGCCCGCCTGGCGCCGGCCGGCACGCGCGGCACCGACGCGGCCCGGCGCCGGCGCGACCGCACGATCACTTCTTCGGCTCGGCCGGTTTGTCGAAGTTCACCGACGGCGCCTTGGAGATCTCGCGTTCGTTCTCGACGGCGAACTGCGGCTTGTCCTTGTAGCCGAACGCCATCGCAGTCAGGTTCACCGGGAACTGCCGCACCAGCACGTTGTACTCCTGGATGCTGTCGATGTAGCGCTTGCGCGCGACGGTGATGCGGTTCTCGGTGCCTTCGAGCTGGGCCTGCAGCTCGCGGAAGTTCTGATCGGACTTCAACTGCGGATACGCCTCGGCGACCACCAGCAGCCGCGACAGCGCGCTGCCGACGTCGGCCTGGGCGTTCTGGAACTGCTTCAGCGATTCCGGGTTCGACGGGTCGACCTTGATCTGCCCGACGCGCGAGCGCGCCTCGGTGACCGCGGTCAGCACGTCCTTCTCCTGCTGCGCATAGCCCTTGACGGTGTTGACCAGGTTCGGGATCAGGTCGGCGCGCCGCTGGTACTGGCTCAGCACCTCGCTCCACGCCGACTTGGTGGCTTCGTCCTTCGCCTGTATGTCGTTGTAGCCGCAGCCGGACAGGGCCAGCGTGGCAGCGGCGGTCAGGGTGAGCAACCATCGGCGCATCAGAGACTCCCGTAGGGTTCGTGGACAATCGGCGGGCGGGTGTGCCCGCCCGCGTACAGTAAGATAAGTCAGTCCTGACTGAAAACAAGCGCAGGCGATTGTGTCAGCCCGTTACTGTAGGGCCTCCGGGGTCATCGAAGCCGCCGCCCGCCTGCCGGCCGCGCTGCTGCTGATGCTGTGCCTGCTGCCGGCGGTGCCGTGGCTGCTGCCGGCCGCGCGGGCCGGCGACGGCCCGCAGGTCCGCCGGCTCGCCGATCAGGCGCTGCAGGCCTACGGCGAATCGCGCTTCGAGCAGGCGGCCAGCCTGTATGCGCGCGCCGCGCGCTCGGGCGACGTCAATGCGCAGTACAACGCCGCCGCGATCCGGCTGCGGCACCAGACCCGTCAGCCGTCGGCGCGGCAGGCGTTCGACTGGCTGCGCAGCAGCGCACGCGCCGGTTATCCTCCGGCGCAATACCTGCTGGGCACCCTGCTCGACTACGGCCAGTTGCTGCCGCAGGACAAGGCCGCCGCCACCGGCTGGTACGAGAAGGCCGCCCGCCAGGGGCATGTCGATGCCGCGCTGGCCGTCGCCACCCAGTACTACCTCGGCCGCGGCGCTCCGCAGGACTACGCAGCCGCCGCCCGCTGGTACGAACGGGCCGCCGATGCCGGCGACGTCGCCGCCCAGTACATGATCGCATCGATGTACGAAAGCGGCACCGGCGTGAAGCTGGACCTCGATCAGGCATTGCACTGGTATACCGCCGCCGCCCGCCAGGGCGACGTCGCCGCCCGCGGCCAGGCCCGCGCCCTCACCGAACGGATCGCACGCGAACGCGCATCATGACCCAGCCTCCCGTCTCCTCGTCGCTCGCCGACCTGCGCCGCGACTACAAGCTCGCCCGGCTCGATGAAGCGTCGGTTCAGGCCGACCCGATCGCCCAGTTCCGCGCCTGGTTCGACGACGTGCTGCGCGCCGAGCTGCCCGATGCCAATGCGATGACGCTGGCGACGATCGGCCTCGATGGCCGGCCGGCCGCCCGCATCGTGCTGATCAAGGGCATCGAGGCCGACGGCTTCACGTTCTTCACGAACTACGACAGCCGCAAGGGTCGCGAGCTCGCACGGACGCCGCAGGCGGCGCTGGTGTTCTTCTGGGACGAGCTCGAACGGCAGGTGCGGGTCGAGGGCACGGTGACCCGGGTCGCGGCCGAGGAATCCGATGTCTACTATCGCAGCCGCCCGCTCGGCAGCCGGCTGGGCGCCTGGGCGTCGCCGCAGAGCGCGGTCATCGCGTCGCGCGAGCTGCTCGAGCAGCGCGAGGCTGCCGCGCGCGCGCAGTACGGCGACGACCCGCCGCGGCCGCCTCACTGGGGCGGCTACCGGGTGACGCCCGACTACTTCGAGTTCTGGCAGGGCCGGTCGTCGCGGCTGCACGACCGGCTCGCCTACCGGCGCGCCGGCGACGGCTGGCGCATCGAGCGGCTGGCGCCGTGAGCCATTCGCCGGCGCGCTGAAGCCGGCCGGCGACACGACATCGCGGCGATTGAACCGGCCGGTCAGCCCCCGGCCTTGAGCCGGCTCGCGTACTGCTTGCGGAACTTCGCCATCTTCGGCGCGATGACCACCGCGCAGTAGCCCTGCCCGGGGTGCTGCTCGAAGTAGCGCTGGTGATAGGCCTCGGCGGTCGAGTAGTTGGAGAGCGGCGTCACCTCGGTGACGATCGGATCGCGGAACACCTTCTCGCGCGTCAGCGCGGCGATGAACTCGCGTGCCTCGCGCGCCTGCTCGTCGCTGGTATGGAAGATCGCCGAGCGGTACTGCGGGCCGACGTCGTTGCCCTGCCGGTCCTGCGTCGTCGGATCGTGAATCGAGAAGAACACGCCCAGCACGTCGCGGAACGACAGCTCGTCGGCATCGAACTCGACGCGCACCACCTCGGCATGACCGGTGCGCCCGTCGCAGACCTGCTCGTAGGTCGGGTTCACCACATGGCCGCCGGCATAGCCGGACTCGGCCTTCAGCACGCCCTTCAGATCGTTGAAGACCGCCTCGACGCACCAGAAGCATCCGCCGCCCAGCACCGCCACCTGCCTGTTCATCGCTCACCTCGCTGCAGTTTCCGGATCAGCGCCCGCCGATACGCGAGCGCGCTGTGTGTCGTCAGGTCGATTCCCTGCCTTTCGAGCGCCATCGTCAGCGCCAGCAGCCGGCGAGCCGCTCGGCGGCCGGAGGGTTCGCCGGCATCGGCGCCCGGTGGGTCCTCCCCTCCATGCCGGTCCTCGTCGTCGCGACCGGCCGCCTCATCGCGCGGCGCGCAGCCCCCCGTTGCGGCACGCTCGTCACCAGCCTGCGCCGTCTCCTCGTCGACGATCTGCGCGATCAGCAGGTCGATGTCCTTCAGCGCCGCCACCTCGGTCGGCACGAAGCCGGCATTCTTCAGCACCCTGAAGGCGACCCGGACCTCCTCCGGCACCAGGGGGTCGTCGGCGATGACCAGCGGCTTGCCGGCCCCCGGCAGGTCGTCGAACTGCCCCGCCCGCTGGGCATCGCGGATACGTCGTTCGATCAGGTCGTCGAGGGCTCGCAGCATCGTGCATTCCGGGGCAGATCGGGCACGGCAGCAGGCATCGGGACGGCGGTCGGCCGCCGCCGCCCGGCGCATGTCGTGCTCGGCGCCAGCGTACACGGCATTCGATACCCTGGGGCCCGACAGTGGCTCCCCGCGCGGGCCGGACATCGCGCGCCGCCGGCAGGGGATGGTTGCGGTCTAAATACTTCAGGTCTAAAGTATTTGCCGTGACATCGACCGCACCATTGCAGCGCGCCGACTGCGAGGCGCTGGACACCGCCGACCCGCTGGCCGGGCTGCGCGCGCGGTTCGAGCTGCCGGAAGACGTCATCTATCTCGACGGCAATTCGCTGGGCGCGCTGCCGCGCGACACCGCCGGGCGGCTGACGGTGGCGGTCCGCGAGCACTGGGGCCGGGAGCTGATCCGGAGCTGGAACAGCGCCGGTTGGATCGGTCTGCCGGCCCGGATCGGCGACAAGATCGGCACGCTGGTCGGCGCGGCGCCGGGTCAGGTGATCGCCGCCGATTCGACGTCGGTGAACCTGTTCAAGGTGTTGTCGGCGGCATTGGCGCTGCGGCCCGACCGCACGGTGATCCTGTCGGAGCGCGGCAACTTCCCGACCGACCTCTACATCGCCCAGGGGCTGATCGCGCAGATCGGCCGCGGCCACCGGCTGCGGCTGGTCGAGCGCGACGAGCTGCCGGGCGCGATCGATGGCGAAACCGCGGTGGTGATGCTGACCCAGGTCGACTACCGCACCGGCTCGCGGCTCGACATGGCGGAGCTGACGTCGGCCGCGCAGGCGGCCGGCGCGCTGATGCTGTGGGATCTGGCGCATTCGGCCGGCGCGTTCGAGGTTGCGTTGGACCGCTGCAACGTCGACCTGGCGGTCGGCTGCGGCTACAAGTACCTGAACGGCGGGCCCGGTGCCCCCGCCTTCCTGTACGTCGCGCGGCGCCACCAGCCGCTGTTCAGCCAGCCGCTGTCGGGCTGGATGGGCCACCAGGCGCCGTTCGCGTTCGACCCCGGCTACCAGCCCGCCGACGGCATCGGCCGCTATCTGTGCGGCACGCCGGCGGTGTTGTCGCTGGTGGCGCTGGAGGCCGGCGTCGACACGTTGCTGGCCGCCGAGCCGCTCGGCGGCCTGGCGGCGCTGCGCGAGAAGTCGCTGCGGCTCACCGGCCTCTTCATGCGGCTGGTCGACGAACGCTGCGCCGGCCATGGCCTGCGGATCATCACGCCGGCCGACCCGGGGCGCCGCGGCAGCCAGGTGAGCCTCACGATGGACGACGGCGATCGCGCCCATGCGGTGGTGCAGGCGCTGATCAACCGCCGGGTGATCGGCGACTTCCGCGCGCCCGACGTGCTGCGCTTCGGCTTCACGCCGCTGACCTTGCGCTTCGTCGACGTCTGGGACGCGGTCGAGGCGCTGCGCGACATCCTGGCCGGCGGTCACTGGAACCAGCCCCGTTTCCTGCAACGCCACGCGGTGACCTAGGAGCCTCCTGGTGACGAACGACGATTCCCGCCCGGCCGGCACCCCGCAGTTCGAGGGCGCCCGGCTCGACTACTCGACGACGATGACCTACGGCGACTACCTGCACCTGGACGAGGTGCTGGGCGCGCAGAAGCCGCGTTCGCCGGATCACAACGAGATGCTGTTCATCATCCAGCACCAGACCAGCGAGCTGTGGATGAAGCTGATGCTGCACGAGCTGCGTGCGGCCCGCCAGAGCCTGCGCGACGATGCGCTGCCGCCGGCGTTCAAGATGCTGGCGCGGGTGTCGCGGATCATGGAGCAGCTCGTGCACGCCTGGGACGTGCTGGCGACCCTGACGCCGTCGGAATACAGCGCGCTGCGGCCGCATCTGGGCGCCTCGTCGGGCTTCCAGTCGTATCAGTACCGCTGCATCGAGTTCCTGCTCGGCAACAAGAATCCGGTGATGCTGGCGCCGCATGCGCACCGCCCCGATCTGCAGCAGCAGGTGCGCACCGCGCTCGAGGAACCGTCGCTGTACGATGAGGCGATCGGGCTGCTGGCGCGCAGCGGCTTTGCGATCGACCAGCCCCAGCTCGAGCGCGACTGGGCGGCCCCGCGGCCGTTCTCGGAGGCGCTGGAGCAGGCCTGGCTCGCGGTCTATCGTGCGCCCGACGAGCACTGGGCGCTGTACGAGCTGGCCGAGGAGCTGATCGACCTCGAGGATGCGTTCCGGCTGTGGCGCTTCCGGCACGTGACGACGGTGGAGCGGATCATCGGCTTCAAGCGCGGCACCGGCGGCACCGCCGGCGTCGCCTACCTGCGCAAGATGCTGGACGTGGTGCTGTTCCCGGAACTGTGGAAGGTGCGCACCGACCTGTGAGAATCTGTGAACGGACAAGGCTGACGACATGACGAACCAGATCCTGCAGCCCGAGGGCTGGGCCAAACCC
>DAISWF010000242.1:6197-8998 GCA_036826495.1 Burkholderiaceae bacterium | reverse complement strand
GAACGCGCGGTGGTCAACGGCGTCGTCGGCCTGCATGCGACCGGCGGTTCGACCAACCATACGATCCATCTGATCGCGATGGCCGCGGCCGCCGGCATCCGGCTGACCTGGGACGACCTGTCCGATCTCGCCGAGGTGGTGCCGCTGCTGACCCGCATCTATCCGAACGGCAAGGCCGACGTGAACCACTTCCAGGCGGCCGGCGGCATGCCGTTCCTGATCCGTGAGCTGCTGGGCGCGGGGCTGCTGCACGGCGACGTCGACACCCTGTGCGGCAAGGGCCTGGCCGCCTACACCCGCGAGCCGGTGCTCGCCGACGACGGTTCGCTGCAGTGGCGCGACGGGCCGACGAAGAGCGCCGACACCTCGGTCGCACGCGGCACCGCCGAACCGTTCCAACCCACCGGCGGCCTGCGGGTGCTCTCCGGCAACCTGGGCCGCGCGGTGATCAAGACCTCGGCGATCGCCGCCGAACGCCACCTGATCGAGGCGCCGGCCCGGGTGTTCGATTCGCAGGAGGCGCTGCAGCAGGCGTTCAAGGCCGGCGCGCTGGTCGGCGACCTGGTGGCGGTCGTGCGCTTCCAGGGGCCGCGGGCCAACGGCATGCCGGAGCTGCACAAGCTGATGCCGCCGCTCGGCGTGCTGCAGGATCGCGGCCAGAAGGTCGCACTGGTCACCGACGGACGGCTGTCCGGCGCATCGGGCAAGGTGCCGGCAGCGATCCATCTGACGCCGGAAGCCACCGACGGCGGAATGATCGCGAAGATCCGCGACGGTGACCGCATCCGCGTCGATGCGGTCAGCGGCCGGCTGGAGCTGCTGGTCGACGAGGCGACCCTGGCTGCCCGCACACCGGCCGCCGCGGAGCTCGCGCCGTACCATGACGGCGTGGGACGCGAGCTGTTCACGGGCTTCCGGACCCTGGTGGACCGCGCCGACCAGGGCGCATCGATCTTCGGCGTGCCGGCGACCGCGGGACATTGAGGCCCGGGCGTTGCTCCTGCCGTTGCTCCTGCCGTTGCTCCTACAATGGGGCCGACGGGCGGCCCGCCCGACCACCTGGTTCCGACCCGATGCGCGAACAGCTCACCCGGCTGAAGATCGATTTCGGCGACTGCGATCCCGCCGGCATCGTGTTCTATCCGAATTACTTCCGGTGGTTCGACCGCGCGACGCATGACCTGTTCGGCAGCGCCGGTTACAGTCACATGGGCCTGAAGCGCGAGCACGGCTGGCTCGCCTGGCCGCTGGCCGACGTCGGCGCGCGGTTCCGGCTGCCGGCCACCGTCGGCGACCAGATCGAGATCCGTTCGTCGATCGCCGAATGGCGCGACAAGACCTTCAAGGTGAGCCACCTGGTCAGCCGCGGCGCCGACCTGCTGGTCGAGGGCTGGGAGCTGCGATTCATCGGCGAGCCGCATCCGGAGGTGCCGGGCCGGCTGCGCGCGGTGATGATTCCCGATGAGATGAAGCGCCGCTTCGACGAACGTTTCGACAGGGAGGAGCGATAACCGATGACAGGCAACTCACGAGCGCTGCTGCTGATGGATTCGATCGGGCGGATCGGCCCGGCCGCCGCCGGCGCGGTGGTGGTCTGCGGCTCGCACGGCGGCACCTCGGCCGCGCAATACGTGCTGGAGCAGCCGGCGCTGCCGTACGCCTGCATCTTCAATGATGCGGGCATCGGCAAGGACGCGGCCGGCATCGCCGGCATCGCCCTGCTCGCGCAGCGCTCGGTGATCGCCGCCACCTGCGCGCACGACAGCGCGCGGATCGGCGATGCCGCCGATTCACTGGCCAGCGGCCGTCTGTCGCATGTCAACGCGCCGGCGTCCGCGGCCGGGCTGAAAGCCGGCATGATGGTGGCCGAGGCGGTGCGGCTGCTCGGTGGCACCCGGTGAGTCGGTATCCAGCGAGCGACGCAAGGCGTACGCTGCCAGGGAGGGTCCCTGGTGCCCGCCCGTTCACGAGTGATCGCATGCGCCGACGTCTGCTCCTTCCGTTGATCTGCGGCCTGCTGGCCGCCTGTGCCGGCACGCCCTCCACGCCGCCGGCCCGCCCCACCGCACCGCGCCCGGCCGCGCCGGCCCAGCGTCCGCCCGACCCGGCGGTCCTCGAGGAGGCCCGCAAGCAGGCCGAGTTCGCGTTCCGCCAGCGGGCGCAGGAGGTGACGCGGCTCTATTCCCTGTTCTGGCCGCTGACCCGCGCCGCCGCGCCGCTGTGCGAAGGCCGCAGCCTCGCGTCGATCGGGCCGTCGCCCGGCACGCTGCTGGCGGTCGGCGAAGCCAGCCGTCCGGAACTGCGCCGGATGCTGGGCATGGACGAACGGCTGACGTTCATCGTCGTGGTCGACAACACCCCCGCCGCCCGCGCCGGCATCAAGGCCGGCGACATCCTGCTGGCGGTCGACGACCAGCCGATCGCGCCGAGCCCCGAGGCCAGCCGCCAGTACAACGAACGGCTGGCCGCCGCCGCGACGCGCGGCGCGCCGGCAGAGCTGCTGCTCGAACGCAAGGGCCAGCAGCAGCGGGTGTCGGTGCCGGTCGAACGCGTCTGCGCGGGATCGATCCAGGCCCTGACCAACGACGTGGTCGGCGCCTACGCGTCGGGCCGCACGATCGGCGTCACCCGCGGCATGCTGCGCTTCGCCGACGACCGCGAGCTGGCGATCGTCATCGGCCATGAACTCGCGCACATCGCGCTCGGCCATACCCAGCCGCCGCAGCCGCCGATCGCGCAGGCGACGGTGCCGGCAGTGCCGGCGGTGCCGACGATAACCACCGGGATCCACATATGCGCCA
>DAISWF010000242.1:0-6187 GCA_036826495.1 Burkholderiaceae bacterium | reverse complement strand
CGGGCATCGCCGGCGCCGTACCGGCTCCGGCGCCGGTGATCACCGGCCGCGTGCCGCAGATCGCCACCCCCGAGCAGCGCGCGCAGTCACAGCAGCGCGAGCTCGATGCCGACGTCGTCGGCCTGGCGCTGGTGGCGGCCGCCGGCCTGCCGATCCAGGATGCGGCGCAGCTCTGGCGCCGGATGGCCGCCAGCTATCCGGCCACGATCCAGCAGAGCCCGCTGCGCACGCATCCGGCGACGCCCGAGCGTTTCATCGAGATCGAAAGGGCCACCCGCGACCTGGAAGCGCGGCTCGCCCGCAAGGAACCGCTGGTCGCCCGCAATCGCGAGGGCCGCGTGCTGGCCACGCTGGCCAGCCTGCCGCAGGCCGGCCCCTGGCCGGTGAACTGGGTCAACGAAAGCCTGCGGGGCCCGATGGTGCTGTCGAATCAACCGCCCCGGCAGACGAGCGGCAACTGAAGAACCACGGCGCGGAGCGTCCGTCCGGCCGGCCGCGTCGACGCGGACCGTTCAGAACCGATACTTGCGCTCGAGCCCGTACTGCGCGAGCTTTTCGCGGAACTCCACGCGCCGCTGCGGATCGAGCTTGCCCCGCTGCCGCGTCCACGGCCCGATCAGGCTGCCGAAGCGTTCGAGGTCGGCCCGCGCCGCATCGCGCCGGCCCAGCGCCTCGTCCGACAGCGCGCGGTGCCACCAGGCGAACGGATAGTCCTTCTGCACCGTCAGCCCGCGATCGAAGGCGGCGATCGCCTCCTCGTGCCGGTTCATCGCCGCCAGGGTCAGCCCCTTGTGGAACTGCGTGGGCATGCTGACCACGTTCTCGGCCTCGTCGATCGCCTCGGCCTGCGCGATGCTGCGCAGGCTGTCCTCATGACGGCCGTCGTTGCGGGCGGCCACGGCCTCGCGGATCAGCGCGCTGTAACGCTCGAAGCCGGCCTCGGCGCGCGCCGCCGCATCGGCCGGCGTGGCCGCGCCCGATCGAGTCGCCGCGCCCGTTTGCGCTGGCGCGGCCGGCTGCGCGCCTCCGCCCGTCTGGCCCATGGCCGTCAACGGCAACATCGCGGTCAGCACCACCGCACCGGCCAGTCTTCTCACTCCCAGGGCTTCAGCCTTCAAGGCCGCCTCCACTCTTAGTCCACTCTTAGCACTCGTTCATGCATTCCCACGCGGGCCCGACGCATCCCGCTCCCCCGTCACTCGCACATCCGGCGGATGTCCTCGGGAATCGGCAGCGCCTGGATCCGCCCCGGCTCGGTCGGATGACGCTGCGCGAACACCCGCTTGTCGCGCCCCTCGGCCAGCAGCTCGTCGCCGCGCTTCAGGTCGTAGCGCGTCACGAAGCTCTTCGTCCCCCACTCGTCGATCCAGGTGTGGATGTCGATCACGTCGTCGTAGCTGGCCGGCCGCAGGAACGTGGTCGACTGATCGACCAGCGGCGTGCCGATGATGCCGCGGCTCTTCGTCAGCTCGCGCCACGGCGGCACGCCGGCGGCGATGAAGAAGTTGCGCGAAGCCGCATCGCACCAGCCGACGAAGTTCGGATACCAGACGATGCCGGCGGGATCGCAGTCGCCGAACTCGACCTTCACGCGATGGATGTAGATGCGCGGACCCGGCTTCATGGCTGCGGATCTTCCGGATCGGTCAACAGGAAATGGGCGCGGGTCACCGCGATCGGATAGTCGGGACTGCGCTGCCAGCAGCGCGTCTGCACCAGCGCCACGCGGCTGCCCACCCGGACGATCTCGCTGCTGGCGAAGGTCTCCTGCGGCCGGCCCGAGCGCAGATAGTCGATCGAGAAATCGACCGACTTCGGAAACTTCGCCCCCTTCAGGTGGACGATCAGGTGCAGCGTCGCGGCCGTTTCCGCGAAACCGGCAACGACTCCGCCGTGCAGCGCCGGCAGCATCGGATTGCCGATCAGCTTGTCCTGGAACGGCAGCCGGAACAGCGTCGGCGACCCCGGCGCCCGGCGGATGCCGAGGAACTCGACATAGGGCAGCGGCTGGCCGATGTCGATCGCGTCGCTGGCCGCCGGCGGCGTCCACGGCGCGGCGGCGGCCTCGGCGCCGGGCGGCGCCTCGGGCGGCATCGGCGCGCCCGGCACGATCAGGTTGTCGGCGGCCGGCGCCGCATCGGGCCGCCGGGTCGCCGCCGTCGACATCATGAACGTGGCCTGCGCGGTGGCGATCGGCTCGTCGCGCCGCTCCTGCCAGACGTCGGCGCGCACGAACGCGACGTTGCGCGTCAGCCGGTAGCACTCGGCTGCACAGTGGGTATCGAGCTCGGGGCCGGCCGACCGCAGATAGTCCATCCGCAGATCGAGCGTCGCATACGGCGCCTTCTTCTGGATCGCCGCACCGACCGCCAGCCCGCAGGCCGAATCGGCCAGCACCGTCAGCGCCCCGGGATGCATCAGCCCGCGGGTGGGGTCGCCCAGCCACTCGGGCCGGGCCGGCAGCGACATCGTGCCGCGGCTCGGACCGATGTCATCGATGCGCAGCCCGGTCGCCCGCATGTGCGGCACCGGATTGATGAACTTGCTGGAAAGCTTCTCGAGGAACGACGTCATGCCGCGATGATACTGCGGCGGGCCGGCGCCCCAGCCGGCCACGGCGCGCCCGTGCGGCCCTTCCCCCGGGAAAGCCCGACTCAATCCGCCGTGATTCCGCCGGCCTTCACTACCTTCGCCCAGCGTTCACCCTCGCGCGCGATCATCGTGGCGAACTGCTGCGGCCCCGACTCCGCCACCGTGCCGCCGCTTTCGACGATCTTCTGCGTGGCCGCGGGATTCTTCAACGCCTTGACGATCTCGCCGTGCAGCCGGTCGATGATCGCCTTGGGCGTGCGGGCTGGCACCATGACCCCGTACCACTGCGAAGTCTCGAAGCCCGGATAACCGCTTTCGGCGACCGTGGGAACGTCGGGCAGGGACACCACCCGACGCGCACTGCCGACCGCGATCGCCCGCAGCTTGCCGGTCTGGATCTGGCCCAGGATCGGCGGCACGCCGTTGAACGTGATCTGCGTCTGCCCGGCCAGCAGGTCCGACAGCATCGGCCCGGTGCCGCGGTACGGCACATGCTGGATGTCGATGCCGGACACCATTTTGAAGTACTCCATCGCCAGATGGCCTGCACTGCCGTTGCCGGCGGTGCCGTAGTTCAACGTCCCGGGCTTCTCCTTCGCCAGCTTGACGAGGTCGGCCAGCGACTTCACCGGCAGCGCCGGATTCACCGCGATCACGTTGGGCACGCTGGCCAGCAACGCCACCGGTTCGAAATCCTTCACCGGGTCATAGGGCAGCTTCGCGCCGAACAGCGCCGGATTGACGGCCAGCGTGCCGACGTGGCCGAGAATCAGCGTATGACCATCGGGCGCAGCACGCTTGACCTCCTCCATCGCGATGTTGCCCGCGCCGCCCGGCTTGTTCTCGACGTACACCGACTGCCCCAGCGACTCCGACAGCCGCGCCGCCACCGCCCGCGCGATGATCTCGCTGGAGCCCCCGGGCGCGAACGGCACGACGAAACGGATCGTCCGGGATGGCCAGGCGGACTGGGCGTGGGTGGGCAGAGGGATCAGCAGAGACAGCAGGCAGCAGACAGCGAACAGCCAGGACAGAAGACGTGTGGACATCGGCATCACCGGGTTCAAGCGATGGAACTCGCTCATATGGCGATGATACTGCGGTGCGCCAGCGCCTCATTCGGCCGCGAGCCAGGAGCCGGCATGCGGGCTACCACGCCACGGCGGATCCTTCAGATGCTCGGCCGCCGCCGTGGTTCCGCGAATGATGCCGACGTCGATCGGGAACGCTTTGTAAAACAGATACTGCTGATCATCGATCGTCGTCAGCCGCACCAGATCGTCGCGTGTGCGCGCGTTCAGCTTGCCGCCGCCGAAGCGCGGATCGACGAATGTGCCGCTACGATAGCGGAGCAGCCCCTGGCAGGCGAATCGACGCGGCGGCACGGCGCGTGCCGTACGCCCTGCGGGCACGCGAAAGCTTCAGATGCCCTGCCGATCATGGTGTAACCCCCGGCCGGACCATTTGCGTCCAACGGACTTGCAACAGTGCCGGCCGCGATACGCAGCACATGCGTGTAAATCATCGTCGTGCTGACATCGCTTTGACCAAGCAACTCCTGGACGGTGCGGATATCCGTACCCGACTGCAGCAGGTGCGTCGCAAACGAGTGACGCAACGTATGAACCGATGCAGGCAGCGCGATACCGGCAGCCTCGACAGCGCGCTTCACATGCCGCTGGATCGTCCGGCATTTCCACCCCAGGAACCCCTTGCCTGCGATCCTGCTCCCAGCAATTGCGAGAACGAGCGAACTGCCCCCGCAGGTCAGACACGAGAGACCGCGGCAGCATCACGACCCGGTCCTTCCCGCCCTTTCCGCTGCGAGCCACGATCACCTGCCGATCAAAATCGACATCCTTGATACGTAGCCGCAACGCCTCCATCAGGCGAAGGCCGCAACCGTAGAGCACGCGAGCAACGATTTGCGGCTCGCCCTGCATATTGCCGAGCAGCGTGCGGACCTGCTCGAGGGTAAGCACCGCGGGCATCCTCTTGCGGACGACAGGCCGCTGGATCTGCTGCATCCAGGGCAGATCCCGGTCGAGCACTTCACGGTACAGGAACAACAGTGCGCACAAGGCCTGCTTGTGCGTCGAAGCCGAGACATGGCGCTCATTGACCAGCGCATTCAGAAAGGCCTCGACCTCCGGACGTCCAAGACCCCCTGGATGGCGCAAACCGTGATGGCGAATGAACGCCTTGATCCACAGCAGATACGCCTGCTCGGTGCGCAGACTATAGTGCAGATACCGGATGCGCTCGCGCACCTGATCTAGCAGGCGCGTGGATCGCAGTGGAGGCTTGCAATCGGAAGGGGAAAATCGAACACTGTTCATGTAAACAGTATCTATCGGAGCAATCTATTGTTCAACTCGGGCCGACGTCGTAGGCCGGACGGCTGAAACGCGAGAGTCAACGAGACAGAGAAGTTAGATGGACAATCGACCGAGTGGTTACACGGCAGTTTTTGCGGAAACGGCCGCCTGTGCGGCCTTTCCTGACCGACGGCTCGATCCGGTTATTCACGGATGGGCGAGTTAGCCGTACAGTTGCGGCGTCGAAATACAAGTTAGGCATCGCAACTATCAGCGTCCGCGAGTCCGCGCACGAATATCAGGATCATGACATGGCCGCTTACCTCGATCATCTGCTCGTACCAGCCAAGGATAGAGTCGCAGCAGCTAAGCTGTTGGGAACATTGCTGGATGTGCCTTGGTCCCCTCAAGGGGCTGCAGGACCGTTCTCGCCGGTCTATGTGAACGATGGGCTCACCATTGACTTCGATCAATGGGCCGAGCCAATCCCGAAGCAGCATTACTGCTTCCGAGTCAGTCAATCGGAGTTCGATGCGATCTTCAATCGAATCAAGGCGGCTGGGATCGCCTATCGGAGCTTGCCTCATGGACCAGATGACTATCGAGTAAACCATGCGTTTGGTGGCAGCTTGATCTACTGGCGCGAACCAGATGGCCACGCTTGGGAATTGCTTACTACTAGCTATGAGCGTCAAGGCCCTCTACCAAGCGCCGAAAGCGACGCCTAACCCCCCGCTTAAGCGCGCGGCTCAGCCTGAACGTTAGGCATCTGTAGTCCGTACTATCTGGTTAACGCATCGGAAGGAAGCAAAATGGCACGTCAGATCGTCTTCACACCGAAAGCAGCCATGCCGCCGCCCGCGTACAGCCAGGCGGTTAAGGCCGCAGGCCTCGGGTTTTTCTCAGGTACCGCCCCAACCGCTCCCGCCACGGGTGTCATTGCAGACGCGACGATTCAAGGACAGACTCGTCAGTGCTTGAAGAATATCCAAGCCATCCTTGAGGAAGCGGGCAGTTCCTTGGACAAGGTTGTCAGCGTCACCATCGTTCTCGCAGACGAAGACGACTTCGCCGGAATGAATGAAGAGTGGCTCAAGTGGTTCCCTTCCAACCCACCGGCTCGCCAGGGAGCCAAGTTGCCGGCGCGTATTCCTGGTCTCAAGGTCTCCATTGCAGCAATCGCTGAGGCCTAACCATTCATTACAGCGGACCGCCTTCGACGGCCGCTGAATTCAGACGTTGAGGCTGTGCAAAAAGTCCTGGTCCGTCGATAATTG
>DAISWF010000241.1:0-8998 GCA_036826495.1 Burkholderiaceae bacterium | reverse complement strand
GCCGACGCGGCCGTCGCCGTCGCCGACCACGGTCAGCGCCGCGAAGCCCAGGATCCGGCCGCCCTTGACCACCTTGGTCACGCGGTTGACCGAGATCATCTTCTCCTTGAGGCCGTCGTCGCGCTCTTCGCCGCCGACGCGGGCCGCCACCTTACCCATCTTCGCCATATGCTCTGCTCCTGGCCGGTCAGAACTTCAGACCGGCTTCACGCGCGGCCTCGGCCAGCGCCTTGATGCGACCGTGGAACCGGAAACCCGCGCGGTCGAACGCGACCGTGTCGATGCCGGCCGCCAGCGCCTTCTCGGCGATCCGCTTGCCGACCAGCGCCGCCGCCCCGGCGTTGCCGCCCTTGCCTTCCTTGCCCGCCAGCTCGCTGCGCAGCTCGCTCTCGACGGTCGACGCGGCAACCAGCACCTTCTGGCCGCTGGCATCGACGATGTTGGCGTAGATGTGCTGGTTGCTGCGGAACACCGTGAGCCGGTTGACCCGCAGCTCGCGGATCTTGAGCCGGGTCTGGCGCGCCCGACGCAGACGGGATTGCTTCTTGTCCATCGCCTAATGTCCTGTGATCGTGGTTCGCCTGGAAGTCACTTCTTCTTGACTTCCTTGAGCGCCACCTTCTCGTCGGCGTAGCGCACGCCCTTGCCCTTGTACGGCTCGGGCGGCTTGAACGCCCGGATCTCGGCGGCCACCTGGCCGACCTTCTGCCGGTCGCTGCCGGTCACGACGACGTCGTTCTGCGTCGGCGTGGCCGCCTTGATGCCTTCCGGCAGCTTGTAGACGATCGGATGCGAGAAACCCAGCGACAGGTTCAGGTTGGTGCCCTGGGCCTGCGCCCGGTAGCCGGTACCCACCAGGGTCAGCCGCTTCTCGAAGCCCTTGGTCACGCCGTGGACCATGTTGGCGATCAGCGCGCGATAGGTGCCGCTCATCGCATTGGCTTCACGCGATTCGCCGGCCGGCTCGAACGTCAGCTTGCCGTCGGCCTGCACGATCTTGACCAGCGGATTCAGCTTCTGCGTGAGCGTGCCGAGCGGCCCCTTCACGCTGATGCTGTCGGCGGCGAGCTTGGCCTCGACCCCGCCGGGGATCGCGACCGGAATCTTTGCTACGCGAGACATGTTCTGTTCCTTGCCCGCTTACGACACGTAGGCGATGACCTCGCCGCCGACGCCGGTGGCCCGGGCCTTGCGGTCGGTCATCACGCCGCGCGGCGTGGTGACGATCGCCACGCCCAGGCCGTTCAGCACCTGGGGCAGCGCGTTGCGGCCCTTGTACACCCGCAGGCCGGGGCGCGACACCCGCTCCAGCCGCTCGATGACCGGACGGCCGGCGTAGTACTTGAGCTGCACGTCGAGCGTGGCCTTGCTGCCTTCGCTCTTGACTTCGTAGCCCTCGATGTAGCCTTCGTCCTTCAGCACCGCGGCGATCGCCACTTTCAGCTTCGACGACGGCATCTGCACGGACTGCTTCTCGACACCCTGCGCGTTGCGGATGCGGGTAAACATGTCGGCGATCGGATCGCTCATGCTCATGTCGGATTACCTCACCAGCTCGCTTTGATGATGCCGGGCACTTCACCGCGCATCGCGATGTCACGCAGCTTGTTGCGGCCCAGCCCGAACTTGCGGTACGTGCCGCGCGGCCGGCCGGTCATCTCGCAGCGGTTGCGCAGGCGCGTCGGGTTGGCGTTGCGGGGAAGCTGCTGCAGCTTCAGCCGCGCCTGGTAGCGCTCTTCCTCGGACTTCGATTGATCGTTGATGATCGCGTTCAGCTCGGCGCGTTTGCGCGCGAACTTCTTCACCAGCGCCTCGCGCTTCAGTTCGCGATTGATCAGGGCAAGTTTGGCCACTTGATAACCCTTCCAGGACTAATTGCGGAACGGGAAGCGGAACGCCGCGAGCAGCGCCTTGGCTTCGTCGTCGGTTTTCGCGGTGGTCGTGATGCTGATGTTCATTCCGCGCAGCGCATCGACCTTGTCGTATTCGATCTCGGGGAAGATGATCTGTTCCTTGACCCCGATGTTGTAGTTGCCGCGGCCGTCGAACGCGCGGCCCGACACGCCGCGGAAGTCGCGCACGCGCGGCAGCGCGACCGTGATCAGGCGGTCGAGGAACTCGTACATCCGCTCGCCGCGCAAGGTGACCATGCAGCCGATCGGATACCCCTGGCGGATCTTGAAGCCGGCGATCGCCTTCTTGGCCTTGGTGATCACCGCCTTCTGGCCGGCGATGCGGGTCATGTCGCCGGCCGCGTTCTCGACCACCTTCTTGTCGGCCACCGCCTCGGATACGCCCATGTTCAGCGTGATCTTGGTGATGCGCGGCACCTGCATCACCGAGCTGTAGCCGAACTTCTGCATCAGGTCGGGAACGACCTTCTCACGATACTGCTGTTGGAAGCGTGCCATCGTCAGGCCTTCACCATTTCGCCGTTGGACTTGAAGAAGCGCACGCGCTTGCCGTCCTCGAGCGTCTTGATGCCGACCCGGTCGCCCTTGCCGGTGGCCGGGTTGAACAGCATCACGTTGGATTGATCGATAGGCATCGACTTCTCGACGATGCCGCCGGTCTGCCCCTTCATCGGGTTCGGGCGGGCGTGCTTCTTCACGATGTTCACGCCCTCGACGATCAGATGCGACTCGTCGGCACGGCGCAGCACGGTGCCGCGCTTGCCCTTGTCACGCCCGGCGATGACGATGACCTCGTCGCCCTTGCGGATCTTTTCCATGGAACTGACCTCAGATGACTTCGGGCGCGAGCGACACGATCTTCATGAAGCGCTCGGTGCGCAGCTCGCGCGTCACCGGCCCGAAGATGCGCGTGCCGATCGGCTCGAGCTTGGCGTTCAGCAGCACCGCCGCGTTGCCGTCGAAACGGATCAGCGAGCCGTCGCCGCGGCGCACGCCCTTGGCGGTGCGCACGACGACGGCGTTGTAGATCTCGCCCTTCTTCACGCGGCCGCGCGGCTGAGCTTCCTTGACCGAGACCTTGATGATGTCGCCGATGCCGGCATAGCGGCGCTTGGAGCCGCCCAGCACCTTGATACACATGACCGAACGCGCGCCGGTGTTGTCGGCGACGTCCAGCGTCGACTGCATTTGGATCATTGCTAATTCATCCCCAACTTAATCCGGCTCGACCGGCGGCGACCGTTCCGTCGCCGACGCCCGGGAAGACCGGTCAGTCTTGGTCCCGTGGTTCGGGTTGCGAAAGTTTCTTCCGGGCTGGCCGACCCGGCTGGCGGGTGGAAAACCGGAAGCCCGCGACTATATCACGCCTTTCGGCGGCGCTCAACCACCGTAGCGCTGCAGCCGACCACGCAGTGTCTCTATTTCGTCGAGCAGGTCCAGCACGAGCGCAGTGGCCGACGCATCGAGCTCGAAATCCCGCCCCAGCCGCAGCGCGGTGCGGGCTCGCCGCAGCGATGCGCCCTCGAACCGCCAGTCGTCCGGCCGGTCGCCGGTCGGCTCCAGCACGCCCGCCTCGACCAGTGCGACCAGCCGCTGGCGCTCGACCCGGCAGGCCCGGCTCAGGTCGTTCAGCGTGAACTCGATCTGCTCTTCGACCAGCACCCCGACAGCTACGGTTTTCATCTGCTCACGCTCCATGCGGACGGCGGGGATCGAAGCCGGGGAAGGCGCCGGCCAGCGCGCGCCATGCCTGCTGCGCGGCCGCGGAGTCCGACGGCGGATTGACGATGGTCAGCGCCGCGTACAGGTCGCCCGGCGGATCGCCGGGCAGCCCGCGGCCCTTCAGGCGCAGCCGGCGGCCGCCGGCCGAGCCGGCCGGCACGCCGACCTCCAGCGCACCCCCCGGGGTCGGCACCTCGACCCGGGCGCCCAGCGCCGCCTCCCACGGAGCCACCGGCACGTCGACGTGGACGTCGCGCCCGTCGACCCGGAACACCGGATCGGGCGTGAACTCGATCTCCAGATACAGGTCGCCGGCCGGCCCGCCGCCGTGGCCGGGGCCGCCCTGCCCGGCCAGCCGCAGATGCTGGCCGGCCCGCACGCCGCGCGGGATGTCGATGTCGAGCTCGCGCGGCACCAGCACGACGCGGCCGTCCGGCTGCAGCGTCGGCGTGCGCATCGCCACCGAGCGCCGGGCGCCGTGGTAGGAATCGCGCAGGTCGATGCGGATCCGCGCATGGTGATCCTCGCCGGGAAACGACATGCCGGCCGCCCCGCCGCCGGCCCGGCCGCCGGCCGCAGCGCCGCGGCGGCTGCCGGCCGCGCGCGCCGCCCGGCCGAACAGCGCCTCGAAGAAGTCGCTGCCGGCGAAGTCCTGCATGTCGTCGGCGCTGCCGCTGAACTCGAAACCGCTGTCCCAGCCCGGCGGCGGATCGAACGACTGCCCCTGCGCATAGCGCTTGCCGATGTCGTCGTAGGCGGCCCGGCGCTCCGGGTCGCCGAGCGCCTTGTACGCCTCGGAGACTTCCTTGAACTTGTCCTCGGCGCCGGCTTCCTGGCTGACGTCGGGATGGTACTTGCGCGCCAGCTTGCGGTACGCGCGCTTGATGTCGTCCTGGCTGGCGGTGCGTTCGACGCCCAGCGTCGCGTAGTAGTCCTTGTAGTCCATGACCACTCAACTGTTGCGGTTGGTTCCACCCGATATGGGGACGGTGATCGCGGCTTTCACGTCCCGCGGCCCGTCCGGATCGGTCGACTTGCCCGGACCCTGCGGTCAGCCCTGGAAGCCGGTCAGCCCGCTCTTGATCAGCGCCACGCACACCCACCAGCCCGACACCACCAGCAGCGTGTAGTAGAGGCGGCCCGGCAGGCTGCGTGCCCGATAGCGCCAAAGCTGCACCAGCGCCACCGTCATCAGCACCAGCGCCAGCACGTACGGCAGCAGCCCCCAGGTCAGGCCCGCCACCCAGGCCGGCAGCGCGCCCACCAGCAGCAGAAGCTGATTGCGCGACACCGCGCCGGCGATGCTGACCGCCGCGACGATCAGGAAGGCCAGCAGCAGGAAACCGGTGAACACCGGCACCCACGGCGCCGACGCGATCAGCCGGCCGCGCCAGCCGTCGGGCAGCGCCAGGGTGCGGCGGCGGAAGATCCGGATGATCTCGGCGATGCTGTAGAGGGGCACCGCGCTGAACAGCAGCACCAGCGCGACCCCGACCGCGATCGCCGGGCCGGCCATCGCCGCCGCGTGATCCTGCAGCGACGCGCTGCCGCCCTTGATCCGGCCCGGCAGCGCCAGCAACTGGTCGGGAGTCACGAACACCGGCGGCGCCTCCTGCGCGCAGGTGCCGTCGGGCGCCCGGGACGGATCGGCCAGGAAGGCCGCGATCATCCGGTTCGCGCACGGCACGGTGAACGCCTGGCCATGGGTGCCGCTGGCGAACGTGAACGGATAGGCGTGACTCAGCCCGGCGGCCACCCGCTCGGCATGCGCGGGGGGCGTGATCGGATCGAAGCGCCCCGACAGCAGCAGGGTCGGCGTATCCGAGCGAACCGGCCGCAGCAGCGCCTTGTCGAGCGGCCGGATCTGCCATTCCCGGCACAGGTCCAGGATCTGGCGGGCGCTCTTGCGGCCCTCGTCGGCCAGCCGCTTGATGACGCCGGGGAACAGCAGGTTCGGGTCGCCGGTGTCGCCGTACTCGGCGCACACCACCGTCATGTACATCGCATCGGCCATGTCGTCGTGCGAGGCCTGCATGAGCTGCACGAAGTTCAGCGCGAAGCTGAAGTCGCCCTGCTCGGCCTGGTGGACGATGTACGGGATCAGCGGCACCGCCTCGCGCGAGTACACCGTCTGGTACAGCGCGTTCTCCAGGTCCTTGCCCGACATCCGCGGCACCCGGGGGGCTTTGTCGTCGACGGCCGGACCCGCGTTGCCGGCCGCGTTGCCGGCCGTATCGCCGTCCGGCCTCCCGCCGGCCTGGCCATCCGCCGGGCGCGCCGGCGCGCCGCCCCCCTTCGGATCCGCCACGCCGATCGCGCGACGCGCCGACGCCGACTGCAGCGGCACCGGCTCGCGGTCCAGCCGTTCCACCAGCTCCAGATAGCGCCGCGCAAGCGACGGATAGGCCGCCGCGCAAGCGGGCGCCTGCTGGCAGGCACGCGCATACTGCTCCATCACCTGCTGCTTGACCGCCGGTACATCGGTGACCAAGCTGAAGCCCAGCGGCACGACCGCATCGAGCACCACCGCGCGCAGGCCGGCGGGCGCCTCGCGCATCAGGAACTGGCCGAGCTCGCTGCCGTACGAGACGCCGTAGAAGTTGAACGCCTGATAGCCCAGCGCCACCCGCACCGCATCGACGTCGCGCGCGTTCTCCAGCGAGTTGAAGGCCGACAGGTCGCCGGCCTCCTTCTGCAGCCGCTGGCCGCACAGCCGGTAGGCCTCGCGCTGCTGCTCGTCGCCGGCATCGTCGGGCAGCACCGACAGCTCGCGGCACAACAGCCGCGGCTGCGAGAAGTAGGTGCCGCGCTGGTCCCACAGCACCAGGTCGCGGTCCTGGGTCGGACGCTTGCCGGCGTCGTCGATCAGCGCCTGCGCGAACGTGCCTATCGTCGAGCCGCCCGGCCCGCCCTGCGCCAGGAACAGCGGATCGGGCTGCCGGCGCGCCGCATCGGCCGCCGGAATGACGACGATCCCGAGCCGGATGCGCGGCGACGCCGGGTCGTCGTGGCGCAATGGCACCGACGCATAGCCGCAGCGGGCAGCGGCGGGCGAGATCCGCAGCTTGAACAGCCCGCAGTCGTCGGGATAGAAATCCTCGGTGGGAACCGGCGCGGCGGCCCCGGCCATCGAACACGCCGCCCATGCGAGCGCGCCGGCCAGACCGTTGCCGAGCCACCGGCGCAGCGACTTGAAGCAACCCATTGAAACATTCTCGCCCACCTGCCGAACGCTTGTCACGACCCGGACCCGGTGCATGGGCCGGTGGCGCCGCCGTCCGACGACCCGCGCCGCGAGACCGGCGCACGCCGCGAGGCCGGGGCGGGCCGCGAGGCCGGCGGTTACTGAGGCGTGACGCCCAGGCTCCTGACCAGCTCGATCCACACCGGCCCGTCCCGATCGTAGATCTTCCTGAACTCCTGCCGGCCGATCGCCGCGGTGTCGATGTAGCTGGCGGTCAGGATCTTCTGCACGCGCTCGGACTTCCCGCCCTCGACCATGAGGCTGGAGAGCCTGTCCAGGATGTCCTCGGGAATGCCTTTGGGTCCGACCAGGCAGATGAAGCCCTCCACCTCGAAGGCTCTCAATTGCAGCCCTTCCTCCCAGAAGGTCGGCACGTCCGGAAACGCCTTGTTGCGCTGGCGGGTCGGCACCGCGAGCATCTTGCCGGCGCCGGACTGCAGCACCGGCGCGGCGGCCACGATGCTGCCGCTGGCAGCCTGGATCACGCCGGCGGCCAGGTCCTGCCACATCGGCGCTTCGCCCCGATAGTGGACGGCCTCCATCTGCAGACCGAAATGCCGGTTCAGCTCGGCGACCGCAACGTGCGAATAGGAGCCGGCCGCATAGGTGCCGATCGCCACCTTGTTCCGGCGCGCGTACTCGGCGAATTCCTTCAGATTGTTCACCGGCACGTTCTTCGAGACCACCAGCGGCAGGTGGCCCGCCGACATCATCGAGATGAGCTCGAAATCGTTGTCGGCGTCATAACCCGGGTTCTTGTACAGCACCCGGTTCATCAGCATGGTGGTCGAGATCGTGAACATCAGCGTGTAGCCGTCGGGCGCGGCAGCCTTGACCGCCTGGGCCGCGAGCGAACCGCCGGCCCCGGTCCGGTTCTCGACGACCACCGGCTGCCCGAGCTTCTGCCCGATGAACTCGCCGTACGCGCGGGCGAACAGATCGGTCAAGCCGCCGGCCGGATAGCCGACGACGATCCTGATGGGTCTGGAGGGCCAGGCCTGAGCCCGGGCCGTGGGAGCTGCGGCGAGGCCCAGCCCGGCCGCGGCGGCCAGCAGCCATCGACGACGAGCAGCCAGATCACGATCGCGAAGTGTTCGCATCTGCGTCCCCTTGATCTGCTTCTTCTTCTCGCAGCATGCTACCCGCCGATCGACCGCGGCAAGTTAGGGCTGACCCCATCCGCGGCCGACCAAGACAAAGCGAGGCTGCAGGCACCTGAGCGCCTGCAGCCTCGCTTTGTTCGAGTCTGCTAAGAAAGACCGCGGCCGGCCCGGCCGCCGGCGATCAGCCGATCGCCTGTACCTTGCGCGTGACGACCCACGCCTTGGTCTTGCTGATCGGGCGGGTCTCCTGGATCTCGACCAGATCGCCCTCGGCAAGCTGTTCCTCGGTGTGCGCGTGGAACTTGGTGCTGCGGACCATGTACTTGCCGTACACGGGGTGCTTGACCTTGCGCTCGACCAGCACGGTCACCGTCTTCATCATCTTGGTCGAAGTGACCTTGCCGTAGAGGGTCCGGGTGTTCGTGACCTTCTTGGCCGGGCTCTCGACAGTGGTAGCTTCACTCGTCATTTGGCGGCCGCCTTCTGGTTCATGACCGTGCGCACCCGCGCGATGTCACGGCGGGTCTTGCGCAACTGGCTGGTGTTGTTGAGCTGCTGGGTAGCGAACTGCATGCGCAGCGAGAAGTGCGCCTTCAGCAGTTCGTCCAGTTCCTTCTTCAGCGCGGCAGGTTCCTTGTCGCGCAGTTCCTTGGCTTTCATCTCGATGATTCCTTGGCGGGCCGGCCGGATCAGGCGCCGACCGCGCGGGATACGAACACCGTCGCCAGCGGCAGCTTGGCGGCGGCCAGCGCGAATGCCTCGCGGGCCAGCGCCTCGTTGACGCCGTCCATCTCGTACAGCACCTTGCCCGGCTGGATCTCGGCCACGTAGTACTCCGGGTTGCCCTTGCCGTTGCCCATGCGGACCTCGGCCGGCTTCTGCGAGATCGGCTTGTCGGGGAAGATGCGGATCCAGATGCGGCCGCCGCGCTTGATGTGGCGGGTCATCGCACGGCGGGCGGCTTCGATCTGGCGGGCGGTCAGGCGGCCGCGGGCGGTCGCCTTCAGGCCGAACTC
>DAISWF010000240.1:5880-9001 GCA_036826495.1 Burkholderiaceae bacterium | reverse complement strand
GCTCGACCTCGTCCTTCTTGCCCTTGTGGCGCAGCCGCTTGTAGTGGTTGTAGACCGCCACCGACAGGATGCGCTTGGCGGTGCCCTGCCCGATCACGTACTGGTCGAGGATCGCGCAGATCTCCGACGGCGTGGGCAGGCCCGACTTCGCGCCGCCGGCCTGGGCGTCGGCCTGGGTCTCATCGCGGATGATGTCGTTGCACAGCTCGATGCATTCATCGCAGATGAAGACCGAGGGGCCGGCGATCAGCTTGCGCACTTCGTGCTGGCTCTTGCCGCAGAAAGAGCAGTACAGAAGCTTCTCGCTGGATCCCTTCTTTTCGGACATGCTTTCTCCGCCGGTTTCCGGCTCGTCAATCCCGGCCCGTCAACCCGCCTCGATGCGCGACGCCAGCACCTTGTCGATCAATCCATAGCTTACCGCATCTTCCGGGGCCATGAAGGTGTCGCGGTCGGTGTCCTTGGCGATCCGTTCGATCGGCTGTCCGGTATTCTCGGCCAGGATCCGGTTCAGCCGTTCGCGCAGGTACAGGATCTCGCGCGCCTGGATCTCGATGTCGGCCGCCATGCCCTGGGCGCCGCCGGAGGGCTGGTGGATCATGATCCGCGAGTTCGGCAGCGAGAAGCGCTTGCCCTTGGCGCCGGCGGCCAGCAGGAAGGCGCCCATGCTGGCGGCGATGCCCAGGCACAGGGTGCTGACGTCGGGCTTGATGAACTGCATCGTGTCGTACATCGCCAACCCGGCCGACACCGATCCGCCGGGCGAATTGATGTACAGCGAGATGTCCTTGTCGGGATTCTCCGATTCAAGGAACAGCAACTGCGCGACGATCAGGTTCGCGGTCTGATCCATCACCGGGCCGACCAGGAACACCACCCGTTCGCGCAGCAGCCGCGAATAGATGTCGTACGCGCGCTCGCCGCGGCCGCTCTGCTCGATGACGATCGGCACCATGCCCAGCCCCCGCGGCTCCTGGCGGGCGGAGACGTCGGCGGAAAGGTGGGCGTTGACCATGTCTTCGACGAGGCTGTTGAACGTCATCAGGAACTCCGCAAGGGGGAAATCAGTTCGGGCAAATCAGTTCGAGCTCATCAGTTCTTCGAAGCCGAGCGGCTTGTCGGTGACCCGGGCCTTGTCCAGCGCCCAGTCGACGACATTCTGCTCGACCACCATCGCCTCGACCTCGGCCAGCCGGTTGCGATCGCTGAAATAGTAGCGGATCACCTCGCCGGGGTTCTCGTACGACTGAGCGAACTCCTCGATCTGCTTGCGGATCTGGTCGGGCTTGGCGGTGAGGCCGTGCTGCTTGACCAGCTCCGACACGATCAGGCCCAGCCGGACCCGGCGGGTGGCCTGGTCGGTGAACGCCTCCAGCGGGATCGGCATGTTCTTCACGTCCATGCCGCGCGCCTGCATGTCGGCCTTGGTGCGCTCGGCCAGCGCCTCGCTCTCGGCCTGGATCAGCGCCTTCGGCAGCTCGAGCTCGGCCACGCCGGCCAGCGCATCCATCACCGCGTTCTTGGTGCGGGCGCGCAGCCGCTGCGTGACCTCGCGCTGCAGGTTGGCCCGCACGTCGGTCTTCATCTTCTCTACGTCGCCGTCGGCCACGCCGAGCTGACGGGCGAAGTCGGCGTCGAGCGCCGGCAGCTCGGGCGCCTCGACCTTCTTGATCGTCACCGCGAAGCTGGCGGTCTTGCCGGCCAGCTCCTTGGAACCGTAGTCCTCGGGGAACGCCACCGGGAAGGTGCGCTGGTCGCCGGGCTTGCCGCCGCGCACGCCGGTTTCGAAGTCGGCCAGCATCCGCCCTTCGCCGAGCACGAACGGGAAGTCGTTGGCGGTGCCGCCCTGGAACGCCACGTCGTCCAGGGTGCCGACGAAGTCGATCGTCACCCGGTCACCGTCGGCGGCCTCGCGCTGCACCTCGTTCCAGGTCACGCGCTGCTTGCGCAGCACCTCGAGCGTCCGTTCGACGTCCGCATCGGCAACCTCGGTCACCGGCCGCTCGATCGCCAGCGCCGCCACGTCGCCCAGCGACACGTCGGGGTAGACCTCGAAGGTCGCGGTGAAGCCCAGATCGTTGCTGCCCTCGACCACCTTGGGCTCGATCTGCGGCTGGCCGGCGACCCGCAGCTTGTGTTCGCTGACCGCATCGCTGAACGCCTTGGACACCGCGTCGCCGATGACCTCCGACTGCACCTGGGCGCCGTACGACTGCTCGATCATCCGCATCGGCACCTTGCCCGGCCGGAAACCCGGCAGCTTCGCGTTGCGCGCGATCTCGCGCAGCCGCTGCTGGACCCGGGAGTTCACTTCGGTGCCGGGCACCGCCATCGACAGGCGCCGCTCGAGCGCGCCCAATTGTTCCAGTTGCGTAGTCATCTTCGATTCCGTCGAGGGGTATGCCGGTCAGGGGGTGGACCAGGCGGCGGTGGCGGTCGCGCCTGGTGCGGCCGAAAGGACTCGAACCTTCACGCCTTGCAGCGCCAGGACCTAAACCGCCGGTGGCCGCCGGCAGGCGGCGGCCGACCGTCGGACGGCGGTGCCGATCGTTGCCGATGCGACGATCAGGCGGCCGCGACGGCGTCGCCCGAGGGCTTGCGGATCCGGTACCAGGCCACGTACAGCGCCGGCACGAACAGGATCGTGAGCACCGTGGCGACGATCAGCCCGCCCATGATCGCGAACGCCATCGGGCCCCACAGCACGTCGCGCGACAGCGGCACCATCGCCAGCACCGCGGCGGCGGCGGTCAGCGCGATCGGCCGGAAGCGCCGCACCGCCGATTCGCGTACCGCGATCCACGGATCGATGCCGGCCGCCCGGTCCTGGCGGATCTGATCGACCAGGATCACGGTGTTGCGCATGATCATGCCGCCCAGCGCGATCGTGCCCAGCATCGCGACGAAGCCGAACGGCTGGCGGAACAGCAGCAGCGCGGCGGCGACGCCGACGATGCCCAGCGGCGCCGTCAGCAGCACCATCATCGTCAGCGAGAACCGCTGAAGCTGCAGCATCAGCAGCGCCAGCACCGCGGCGATCATCATCGGCGCGCCGGCATTGATCGACGCCTGGCGCGCGGGGTTCTGTCCCTGCCCGGCGGTGAGGATCTGGCCCATGATG
>DAISWF010000240.1:5432-5870 GCA_036826495.1 Burkholderiaceae bacterium | reverse complement strand
CGCGCGGACATTGCTCGACGCCTGCGCCTTGGCGTCCTCCCCGACCGGCCCGCCGATCTCGATCCGGTAGCCGGCCGGCAGCTTCGCGCGCAGATCGGCCAGCTTCGGATCGATCTGCATCGCCACGTCGGGCGCCTGCACGCCGTCGACGGTGTCGGCCCGCACGGTGAGGGTCGGCGTGCGGCTGCGCCGCCAGATGATCGGCTCCTCCATCACCTCGCGGATCGTCGCGATCTGCGACAGCGGCACCGAGCGGCCGAGCGCGGTCTGGATCTGCAGGTTCGCCAGCGTCGAGAGGTTCGCCCGTTCGCCTTCGGGCGCCCGCATCAGCACCTCGATCAGCTTGTCGCGCTCGCGATAGGTGCCCAGGGTCGCCCCGGACACCGCGCCGCCGATCGCCCGCGCCACCTGACCGCTGGACAGGCCGATCGCACGGGC
>DAISWF010000240.1:1761-5422 GCA_036826495.1 Burkholderiaceae bacterium | reverse complement strand
GACGTCGATGCGCAGCGCCGGCGCCCGGTCGCCCCAGTCGGCATGGGTGTCCAGCGTATAGGGGTTCGCACGGATCACCTCGGCCACCTGGTCGCCGACCTTCTTCAGCACCATCGGGTCGGGCCCCATGACCCGGAACTGGATCGGATAGGCGACCGGCGGCCCGAGCGGCGTGCGGAAGGCCCGCGCCCGGATGCCGGGGAACTCGCGCTCCAGCGTCTCGCGGATCCGCATCAGCGCGCGGTCGCGGCCCGGCACGTCCTTGGTCAGGATCACGAACTGCGCGAAGTTCGGCCGGAAGAGCTGCTGGTCCAGCGACAGGTAGTAGCGCGGCGAACCATTGCCCACGTAGTCGACGAAGGTGGCGATGTCGGGATCGTCGGCGAGGAACGCTTCGAGCCGCCTGGCCTGCGTCTCGGTGGCGCGGTAGCTGGCGCCCTCGGGCAGCCACATCTCGATCAGGATCTCGGCGCGGTCGGAGGACGGGAAGAACTGCTTCTCGGTGGCCTGCATGCCGACGACGCCGAGCGCGAACAGGCCGATCGTCACCGCGATCGACAGCCAGCGGTGCCGCATGCAGCCGTCGACGATCGCCCGCAGCCGGCGATAGAAGCGGGTGTCGAACACCTCGTGGTGGCTGCCCCGCTTCTCCTTCAGCAGCAGGCTGCCCAGGAACGGCGTGGCGGCCACCGCGGCGACCCACGACACCAGCAGCGCGATCGTCACCACCGCGAAGATGCCGAACGTGTACTCGCCGGTCGTCGAGCGGGCGGTGGCGATCGGCAGGAAGCCGCTGGCGGTGATCAGCGGGCCGGTCAGCATCGGGAACGCGGTGCTGGTGTAGGCGAAGGTGGCGGCGCGGAACTTGTCGAAGCCCTCCTCGATCTTCCTGGCCATCATCTCGACGGCGATCATCGCGTCGTCGACCAGCAGGCCCAGCGCGATGATCAGCGCTCCGGTGGAGATCCGGTGCAGGTCGATGCCGAACCAGGCCATCAACGTGAAGGTGCCGGCCAGCACCAGCGGGATCGTCAGCGCGACCACCGCGCCGGCGCGCAGACCCAGGCTCAGGAAACTGACCGCGAGCACGATCGCCACCGCCTCGCCGAGCGAGCGCATGAACAGGCCCACCGCGTTCCTGACGATCTTCGGCTGGTCGGAGACCTTGGTGAACTCGATGCCCACCGGCAGCTCGGCGCGCAGCCGCTCCATGCTCTGCTCGATGTCGCGCCCGAGCTGCAGCACGTCGCCGTTGGACTGCATCGAGACCGCCAGGCCCAGCGCCTGCCTGCCGGCGAAGCGCATCGTGTAGACCGGCGGATCCTGGTAGCCGCGATAGACCCGCGCGGCATCGCCCAGACGCACGGTGCGGCCGTTGACGTTCAGCCGCAGCTCCTCGACCTCGCGCACGGTGTCGAACTGGCCGCTGACCCGCAGCGGCACCGCGTTGGTCGTGCCCTGCACCGTGCCGGCCGGCGCCACGACGTTCTGCGCCTGGAGCTGCGCGGCGATCGCCGCCGGATCGATGCCCAGGTTGGCCAGGGTCTGCGGCGACAGCTCGACGTAGACCTTCTCGTCCTGCAGGCCGATCAGCTCGATCTTCTGCACGTTGGGCAGGCGCAGCAGCTCCTGGCGCACCGATTCGACGATGTCGCGCAGCTCGCCCATCGTGAAGCCGTCGCCGGTGAACGCGAAGATCGTGCCGAACACGTCGCCGAACTCGTCGTTGAAGAACGGCCCGAGCGCCTCGGCCGGCAGGGTCATCCGGATGTCGCCGACCTTCTTGCGGATCTGGTACCAGATCTGCTGCACCTCCTTGGGCGGCGCGGTGTCCTGCAGCTCGATGACGATCAGCGACTCGCCGGCCTTCGAATAGCTGCGGGTCCATTTGAAGTAAGGCGTCTCCTGCAGCTTCTTCTCGATCCGGTCGGTGATCTGCGAATCGACCTGCTCGGTGGTGGCGCCGGGCCATATCGTGCGCACCACCATCGCGCGGAACGCGAAGTCCGGATCCTCGCGCTGGCCGAGCCGGAAGTACGACATCACGCCGGCGATCGCCACGACGATCAGCACGAACAGGGTCAGTTGCGCATGACGGATCGCGGCGCCGGAGATGTTGCCGGCGGCCGGCATCGGCTGACCTGACGACGCTCCGGCCGGCCGGCCGGCGGACGGCGCCGATGGTGACTCGTGGGGCGGCTCGGGGGGCGGCGCGGCGCTCATCGGGCAGCGTCCGCGAGCTTGATCCGCTGGCCGTCGATCAGCAGGTTCGCGCCGGCGGTGACCACCCGGTCGCCGGCCTTCAGTCCGTCGACGACCCGCACCCGTTCGTCGACGAAGCCGCCGGTCCGGATCGGCTGCAGCCTGACCGTCTGCGACTGCGGGTCGACCAGCCACAGATACGGCTGCCCGTCCTTCGAATAGAGCGCGGTCAGCGGCACGAAGAGGCCCATCGCCGACTCGCGGGCGAGCGAGGCCACCGCGGTCATGCCCCAGTGCAGGTCGGTGAGCTGACCGCTCAGGGTGAGGCGCATCGGATAGGTGCGCGAGGCGGCATCGGCGACCGGCGACAGCTCGCGGATCCGCCCTTTCAACGTGCGGCCGTCCAGCGCCGGCACCGTCACCAGCCACTCGGACGCCGCCCGCGCCTGTGCGACATCCGCCTCGGGCACGTTCACCAGCGCCTCGACCTCGGCATCCTTGGCGACCCGCACGACCACCTGGCCCGCGGCCACCACCTGGCCGGCCTCGGCCTCGATCGCCATCACCCGGCCGGCGACGTCGGCCTTCAGGGTCTGGAACTCGACGCTGTTGGTCGCCTGATTGAGCTGCGCCTGCGCCGACAGCGTGCGCGACGCGGCCGCATCGAACGCCGCCTGCTGACGGTCGAGCTGACCGGCGCTGATGAAGTTCTTGTCGCGCAGATCCTTCAGCCGCGCCAGCTCGGTGGCGGCCAGCCGCTCGTCGGTGCGGGCCGCCTCCAGGGCCGCGCGGGCCGCCGCCACCGCCGGCGCCAGATCCTGCGGATCCAGCCGCGCCAGCACCTGGCCCGGCACCACCCGATCGCCGACCGACACCATCCGCTGGGCGATCTTGCCGCCGACCCGGAAGCCGTAACGCGCCTCGATGCGCGGCCGGATCTCTGCCGGCAAGGTCAGCACCGTGGCCACCGGGCTCGGTGTCACGACGATCGAGCGCACCGGGCGCGGCGGCTCGACCTTGGGAGGCGGCTCCTTGCCGCAGCCGGCGAGCGCGAGGGCGACCGGGAGGCCGAGCAGCGGAAGAAACCGTCGGCGAAGCGTCGGACAGCGCATGGGGGGCTTTCTTAATAACTGACGCGTTAGTCATTTATTTAGCCACAGGCCGCCGCCCGCCGTCAAACGATCATCCACGCCCGCCTGCCTACAATCGCCGGATGGTCACCTCTTCCGATGCATCGCCGTGGCTGGGCAACGGCACCGCGCACTACGAGAACTTCCCGGTCGGCTCCTGGTTGCTGCCGGCGCGGCTGCGCCCCGCGGTGGCGGCGCTGTACCGGTTCGCCCGCTATGCCGACGATGTCGCCGACGAGGGCCAGGCCAGCGCCGGCGAACGGCTGGCCGAGCTGGCCCGGCTGCGGGCGGCGATCGACGATCCGCTGGCACCGCCGCATCCGATGGTG
>DAISWF010000240.1:0-1751 GCA_036826495.1 Burkholderiaceae bacterium | reverse complement strand
TGCGCGAGGCCGGGCATGACGCGCCGATCCTGATCCACGGCGCGCTGCAGGCGCTCTGCGACTACCACCGCGCCCGCGGCATCGCGCTGGGCGAGTTGCGTCCCGCGACGGTGGATCGCGCCGAGGCGCGGCGGCTCGGGGGGGCCATCGTCATCGCGCCGCCCTCGGCCTTCGTCAGCCCCTGGGTGCAGCGCTTCGAGCTGCAGCCCCGGCTGCTGACCGACCTGCTGTCGGCCTTCGAGCAGGACGTCACCGTGCACCGGTTCGCCGACCGGGCGGCGCTGCTCGACTACTGCAGCCGCTCGGCCAATCCGGTCGGCCGGCTGATGCTGCAGCTCTTCGATCGCCGCGACGAAGCCGCGTATCGGGCGTCGGATGCGATCTGCAGCGCGCTGCAGTTGATCAATTTCGCGCAGGACGTCGCGCGCGACTGGGCCAAGGGCCGGGTCTATCTGCCGCAGCAGGCGCTGCACGCGGCGGGGATCGATGACGCGGTGATCGGCGACAGCGTGCATCGCGGCCGCGCCGATCCGCGGCTCGCAGGCGTGATCGCCGAAGAGGCGTCGTTCGCGCGCCGGCTGCTAGAATCCGGCCGCCCGCTGCTGGGCCATGTGCCGTGGCGACTGGCCATCGAGCTGCGGGCGATCCTGGCCGGCGGCGCTCACATCCTGGACCGGCTGCGCGCCGGCGGATCCGATCCGATCGCGCAACGCCCGGTGATCGGGCGGGCCGATGCGCCGGCAGTCCTGCTGAAGATGTTCCGATGACACCCGACGAGTATTGCCAGGACAAGGCGGCGCGCAGCGGATCGAGCTTCTACTACAGCTTCCTGTTCCTGCCGCCGCCACGCCGCCGGGCGATCACCGCGCTCTACGCGTTCTGCCGCGAGGTCGACGACGTCGTCGACGAGATCGCCGACCGCGACATCGCGCGCACCAAGCTCGCCTGGTGGCGCAACGAGATCGAGCGGCTGTTCGCCGGCGACCCGCAGCATCCGGTGACCCGGGCGCTGGCGCCGCACGTCGAGCCGTACGGGCTGCAGCGGCGGCTGTTCCTCGAGATCATCGACGGCATGCAGATGGACCTCGACCAGAACCGCTATCTGGATTTCGAGGGGCTGCGGCTGTACTGCCACCGGGTGGCCGGCGTCGTCGGCTGGCTGGCCTCGGGCATCTTCGGCGCCAGCGATCCGGGCACCCGCGAGTTCGCGTCGCGGCTCGGGCTGGCGCTGCAGCTCACCAACATCATCCGCGACGTCGGCGAGGATGCCCGCAAGGGCCGGGTCTATCTGCCGCTGGAGGATCTGCGGCGCTTCGACGTCACCGTGCAGGACGTGCTGCAGCGGCGCGACGTGCCGGGCTTCGTGCCGCTGATGCAGTTCCAGGCGCAGCGCGCCCGCGACACCTATCGCGAGGCCGCGGCGCTGCTGCCCGAGCCCGACCGGCGGGCACAGCGGCCGGGCCTCATCATGGCGTCGATCTATCACGCGCTGCTGCACGAGATCGAGGCCGACGGATTCCAGGTGCTGCATCATCGGGTCGCGCTGACGCCGCTGCGCAAGCTGTGGCTGGCCTGGCGGAGCTGGCGGCGCGCCGCGATGATCGATGTCTGACGACGGCGCTTCGACCGACGTCGTCGTGGTGGGAGCCGGCTGGGCCGGGCTGGCGGCGGCCGTCGAACTGTGCCGTCACGGGCTGCGGCCGCCGGTGCTCGACGCGGCACCGCGGCCGGGCGCCCGCGCTCGCGCGGTG
>DAISWF010000239.1:0-9018 GCA_036826495.1 Burkholderiaceae bacterium | reverse complement strand
GCATGAGTCACCTCAAGGAACTGCCTTTCTCGGCGCTCCAGTTCTACGCGACGGCGCCCTACCCCTGCAGCTATCTGAACGGCCGCCAGGCGCGCTCGCAGGTGGCCACGCCGAATCACCTGATCAATGCCGACGTGTACAGCGAGCTGGTGCGCGCCGGTTTCCGCCGCAGCGGCGTGTTCACCTACCGGCCGCATTGCGACGGCTGCCGGGCCTGCGTGCCGGTGCGGGTGCCGGCCGCCCGCTTCCAGCCCAACCGCAGCCAGCGCCGCGCCTGGCGCAATCACAGCGGCCTGCGCACCTTGGTGGCGCGGCTGGGCTTCTCGTCGGAGCACTACCAGCTCTACCTGAACTACCAGTCGTCGCGCCATGCCGGCGGCGGCATGGATCATGACAGCCGCGACCAGTACGCGCAGTTCCTTCTGCAGAGCAAGATCAACACGCGGCTGGTGGAGTTCCGCGAGGCCGACGGCACGCTGCGGATGGTGTCGATCATCGACATCCTGAACGACGGGCTGTCGTCGGTGTACACCTTCTTCGATCCCGACGTCGCGGGCGCCAGCTTCGGCACCTACAACGTGCTGTGGCAGATCGAGCAGTGCCGGCAGTTGAACCTGCCCTACCTGTATCTCGGCTACTGGATCGCGCAGAGCCCGAAGATGGCCTACAAGTGCAACTTCCGGCCGATCGAGTACCTGCAGGGCGGACACTGGGAACCGCTGGCGGTCGCCCGCGAGCCGTCGCCGTCACCTGCTGCGCAGCCCGCACACGAATAGCCCCGGCCCGCCCACGAATGAGCCTCTATGCGCTGGCCAGGCCGCTGCTGTTCGGCCTGGATGCGGAGTTCGCGCACGAACTGACGCTGAAGAACCTCGACCTGATGGCCGCCACCGGCGCGCTGCGGCTGGTGGCCGGCGCGCCGGTCGGCGATCCGGTCGAGCTGATGGGCCTCACGTTCGCCAACCGCGTCGGCTTGGCCGCCGGGCTCGACAAGAACGGCGCGCACATCGACGCGCTGGCGGCGATGGGCTTCGGCTTCGTCGAGGTCGGCACGGTGACGCCACGCGCGCAGCCCGGCAATCCGCGGCCGCGGATGTTCCGGCTGCCGGCCCGGCAGGCGCTGATCAACCGGATGGGCTTCAACAACGACGGGGTCGACGCGTTCCTGGCCAACGTGCGGCGGGCCCGCTACCGCGGCGTGCTGGGCCTGAACATCGGCAAGAACGCCGATACGCCGATCGAGCGTGCGCTCGACGACTACCTGCTCGCGCTCGACCGCGTCTATCCGCACGCCAGCTACGTGACGGTCAACATCTCGTCGCCGAACACCCGCAACCTGCGCAAGCTGCAGGACGAGGGAGAGCTGACGAAGATGTTGTCGGCGCTGCGCGCGCGCCGGCTCGAGCTGGCCGACCGCGCCGGGCGGTACGTGCCGCTCGCGTTGAAGATCGCGCCCGACCTGGACGCCGGGCAGATCGAGGTGATCGCCGCGCTGCTGCGCGAGCATGCGATCGACGGCGTGATCGCCACCAACACCACGGTGTCGCGCACCGCGGTGGCCGGGCTGCCGCATGCCGACGAGGCCGGCGGGCTGTCGGGCGCGCCGGTGTTCGAGCCGTCCAACGAAGTGATCCGCGAGCTGCGCGCGCGGCTGCCGCACCCCTACCCGATCATCGGCGTGGGCGGCATCCTGAGCGGCGCCGACGCCCGCGCCAAGCTGGCGGCCGGCGCGTCGCTGGTGCAGCTCTACACCGGGCTGATCTATCGCGGGCCGGCGCTGGTCGGCGAGGCGGCGCGCGCCTGCCGGGGATTCGCGGGCTGAGGCGCGGCCGGCTCTGAGCTCAGGGCTCGCGTCGCAGAGCTGCGGTCACCGGTCAGGCGCCATCGCTGGCCGCCTGCCCGAGCAGCCGTCTGCGGATGGCAGCAGACAGCTCGATCGGCCGGCCGTGCGGCGTCTTCTCGGCGGCCACCGCCCAGGCCTGGCGCAGCGCCGTCAGCGCGAGCGGCGACGCGATGCCCTTGTCGCGCACCATCGTCTCGAGCGCCGTCAGCCAGTGCAGGTAGTAGGTGTCGCCGAGGTCCGGATCACCGGCCCGCTGCGCGTCGCCGATCGCCCGCGACAGGCAGGCGGCCCACTCGCGCCATTCGAAGCAGCCGCGTTCGTGCAGCGCCACCGTCAGCGCGAACACCTGTGCCTGCCAGGGCGCGGCGAACACCGGCGCGCCGTCCTCGGCGCGCAGCAGGGGCGCGCCATCCGCCGCGGCGACATCAGCCGCAACGGCGGCGACATCAGTGGCAACCGCGCCGGCGCTGACGACGCTTTGCGCCGCGGAGCGCGCGGTGGCGAACGGCGGATCGCAGTGAGCCACTCCCGCCTGAAGGCGGGAGCTTCCTAGCCACGAGTCAGGCGGCATCCAGATACGGCTCGAAGCAGTCGACGCAGACCGAGTCGGCGGTGGTGTCGGCCCCCCACAGCTCCTGCGCATCGAAGCGCACGGTGTACAGCCACTGCGGCTGCTCGCCCAGGCCATGAGCATGGGTGTCCGGGAACACATGAGCGCCGTGCTGCGCGATCACCGTGCCGACCTTTCCGCGGACGTAACGCGGCAGCCGGGTGTGGGTGGGCGGGTGCATGATCCGGCAGCGGACCGCATCGCCGACCGCGAACCGCGCCGGCCCGGCTGCATGCCGTTCGGTCGGCGCGCCGCGAGCCAGCGCGCCGGCCACCTGCGCGGCCGCCAGCCGGTTGGCGACCGGCAGCGGCGGCGTCAGCATCCGGCCGGCCGCCAGTTCGTCGGCGGTGACCAGCCCGCGCTCGAACATCAGCTTCTGCAACCCGGCGATCCAGATCTCGTAGTAGCTGCTGGACAGATACTGCAGCGGCGGCAGACTCTCGCGGGCGCTGCGCGACATGTCGAGGTTCCACTGGCCGGTGGCGCCCATCGCGATCGTCAGCGCCATCGCCCGCTTCTCCCATTCGGCGTGATACGGCGGCTCGTCGATCTCGGGCTCGACCTTGCCGAAGCCCATCGTGCCGCCCATGTCGTGCAGGCTGTTCATGCGCCGGGCTCCGTTCCGGAAAGGCCCGTGCCCGATCGCGGGCCGTCCGTCGACGATGCGCCCTGCGGTGGTACGCCGGCCGGCGACCGGCCGGGCGGCGACCGATCAGCAGGCGCCTGGCCTCCCTTCGAAGGACCGGCGGCCGCTCTGCCGGGCGACAGCGCCAGCCCGGTGCCTATCATCGAATCGCGGGTCACCAGGGTCGCCAGCGCCTCCTCGCTCCAGCCGTCGGTGCCGGCCGGGCGCTGCGGAATCACCAGGTAGCGCAGCTCGGCGGTGGAATCCCACACCCGGATGCGGGTGCCGGCCGGCAGATCGACGCCGAAGTCGCTCAGCACCCCGCGCGGATCGATGACGGCGCGCGAGCGATACGGCGCCGACTTGTACCAGACCGGCGGCAGCCCCAGCACCGGCCAGGGATAACAGGAGCACAGCGTGCAGACCACCAGGTGATGCTCGTCGTCGCTGTTGAACAGCGCGACCATGTGCTCGCCCTGGCGGCCGCTGTAGCCGAAGCCGGCGGCCGAGCCGATCGCCGCGGTGGCGTCGCGCAGCAGCCAGTCGCGATAGGCCGGATCGACCCATGCGCGGGCGACCACCCGCGCGCCGTTGCGCGGGCCGATGCGGTGCTGATAGGTGTCGATCAGCGCATCGAGTGCCGCTGGCTCGACATAACCCTTCTCGACCAGCAGCGTCTCGAGCGCCTTCACGCGCAGTTCGGTCTCGGACAGCGCCGAGCCGTCGTGACGATGTCCGGGATCGCCGGCTGCAGCCATCGCGTTCAGTATCATCGTGGAAGTCGCGTCACACTATGCCTGCGATGCCCGTGCGGCGGCAAGTCCGGAGGGCGCTGTCGCGGCATGCGCCGCATGCAGCCTCCCCGACCGCCGATCTTGGACATCCTGCTCGCCACCATCAACGCCCGGCACGCGCACAGCTCGCTGTCGCTGCGCTGCCTGTATGCGAACCTGGGTCCGCTCGCCCCGCGCGCGCAGATCGTCGAGTTCGTCAGCGGCGCCCGCATCGAGGCGATGCTCGAACGGCTGCTGGCCGGGCAGCCGCGCATCGTCGCGCTGTCGGTGTACATGTGGAACGTCGCCGAGTCGACGCGGCTGGTGGCGATGCTGCGCGCCGTGGCGCCGGCCATCAAGGTGGTGCTGGGCGGCCCCGAGGTCAGCCACGAAACCGCCGGGCAGCCGATCGTCGCGCTGGCCGACCATGTGATCACCGGCCCCGGCGAACGGGCATTCGCGCGGCTGGCGCGGCAGTTGCTCGACGGGCCGGCGCCGCTGATGAAGATCATCGCCGGCGATACGCCGGGCGCCGACGCGCTCGATGAGCTCGCCTCGCCGTATCCCTGGTACAGCGACGACGACATCGCCCACCGCCACCTGTACATCGAGGCCTCGCGCGGCTGCCCGTTCAAGTGCGAGTTCTGCCTGTCGTCGCTGGACAAGACCGCATGGCCGTTCGACACCACGCGGCTGCTCGGCGACCTGCGGGCGCTGCACGCGCGCGGCGCGCGCACCTTCAAGTTCATCGACCGCACCTTCAATCTGAACGTGGCCGCAGCGCGGCGCATCCTCGAGTTCTTCCTGGAGGCCGACGAGGCGGCGCCCGACGATCCGACCTTCGCGCATTTCGAGCTGGTGCCTGACCATCTGCCGACGGCGCTGCGCGACACGATCGCGCGGTTCGCGGCCGGCCGCCTGCAGTTCGAGATCGGCGTGCAGACCTGGAACCCCGAGGTCCAGGCGCGCATCAGCCGGCGCCAGCACAACGAACGCGCCGAGGACAATCTGCGCTGGCTGCTGGCGCACACCCGCGCGCATCTGCACGTCGACCTGATCGTCGGGCTGCCCGGCGAGGACCTGGCCAGCTTCGGCCGCGGCTTCGACCGGCTGTACGCGATCGGCCCGCACGAGATCCAGGTCGGCATCCTGAAGCGACTGCGCGGCGCGCCGATCGCGCGGCACACCGAGGCGTTCGACCTGCGCTTCAATCCCGAGCCACCCTACAACCTGCTGGCCAGCAGCGATCTGTCGTTCTTCGACATGCAGCGGATGAACCGCTTCGCCCGCTACTGGGACCTGATCGGCAACTCCGGCCGGTTCGTCGCGACCTTGCCCGTCATCACCGGCGACGCGCCGTTCGCGCGGTTCCTCGCGCTGTCGGACTGGCTGTACCAGCACACCGATGCGACCCACCGGATCGCGCTCGACCGGCTGTACCGGCTGGTGCGGCAATGGCTGCGCGAGCAGGGCCACGGCGCCGACGGCGAGGAGCGGATCGACCGTGACCGTGCGGCCAGCGGCCTGAAGACCGCCGCCGGTGATGGGTCACTGCGGCGGCAGGCACGCTTCCTCCGGACGCCGGCCGCATCCGTCGACGCGTCCGTCGACGCATCAGTCGACACAGCGGTGCACACATCGGCCGGCCCATCGTTCCTTGCGGCGCCACAGGACGCGCCGCCGGTGCCCGCCGCTCAGACCGCTCGCCGGTCGCGCAGCGCCTGAGCGATCGTGCTGCCGTCGACGAATTCCAGCTCGCTGCCGACCGGCACCCCGCGCGCCAGCCGCGACACCTTCAGGCCGCGGGCACGCAGCATCTCGCCGAGGTAGTGGGCGGTGGCCTCGCCCTCCTGCGTGAAATTGGTCGCCAGGATCACCTCGCGCACTTGGCCGTCGGTGGCGCGCGCCAGCAGCCGGTCGAAGTGGATCTCGCGCGGGCCGATGCCGTCGAGCGGCGACAGCCGCCCCATCAGCACGAAGTACAGACCGCCGTAGGCCAGCGTCTGCTCGATCATCAACTGGTCGGCCGGCGTCTCGACGACGCACAGCAGCGATCCGTCACGCCGCGGCGACGAGCAGGTCTCGCACAGCTCGTGTTCGGTGAAGGTGTTGCAGCGCGCGCAGTGACGGATGTTGGCGATCGCCTCGGCCAGCGCATGGCTGAGCAGCAGCGCCGCCTCGCGGTCGTGCTGCAGCAGGTAGTACGCATGGCGCTGCGCCGACTTGGGCCCGATGCCGGGCAGCCGGCGGAACGCCGCGGTCAGCGCATCGAAGGCGGCAGGCTGCTTCGACAACGGACGGTGCCCGCGATCTCAGAACGGCATCTTGAAACCCGGCGGCAGCGGCAGCCCGGCGGTGACGCTGGAGAGCTTCTCCTGCGAGGTCTGCTCGGCGCGGCGCAGCGCATCGTTCATCGCCGCGACCACCAGGTCCTCGAGCATGTCCTTGTCGTCGGCCAGCAGCGACGGATCGATCGTGATCCGCTTGACCTCGTTGCGGCAGGTGATCACCGCCTTCACCAGGCCGGCGCCGGACTGGCCCTCGACCTCGATGCCGGCAAGCTGCTCCTGCATCTTCTTCATGTTGTCCTGCATCTGCTGGGCCTGCTTCATCAGGCCCGCCAACTGGTTCTTCATCATCGCGGGAGTTCCTACGAAAGGGGTTGATCGGAGCTGGGCTGACCGGAATCCTCAGCCCGGGGCCGCGTCGGCCGGCCCCGGATTCTCGCCGGGGCGCACCGAATCGGGGACGATGCGGCCGCCGAAATCGTCGATCAGGGTGCGTACGAACGGATCGGCCTGCAGCGACGCCTCGGCCTGCGCGAGCCGCTCGGACTCGCGCCGCTGGCTGGCCGCCGCCGCGGTGTCGCCGCCGACCCCGCCGACCTCGACCAGCAGCCGCACCGGCACGCCGAAATGGGCGTTCAGCGCCTCGCGCACCTTGCCGACCGCCGGCCCCTCGGCCATCGCGCGGATCGGCACCCGGACGCGGAACACCGAACCCTCGCGCGCGACCAGCTCGCTCTGCTGCATGAACTGGCGCGCGAAGCCGCCCAGCGGCAGCACCGCGGCCAGCGCCGGCCAGTTGCTGTCGAACGCCACGGACCCCGCCAGCTCCGGCTGCAGCCCGGCGTCGGCCGGCTCGGCCGGCTCGGCCGAGCCCGCCGGGCCCGCCGGCCCGGCGCCGGCACGCGCTGCGACCCCGCTCGAATCGCCCGGCACGCCGCCGGCGGAATCACCTGGCGGAGCGGCACCCGCTGGCCGCCTGGCCACCGTATCGCCTGCCGGTCCCGGCGACGACGGCGCCCCGGAGCCGGCCGCATCGCCCGATCGTGCCGCGGATGCCTCCGGCGGGCGGCCGACCGCGGCCGAACGCGCCGCAGCCAGCGCGGCCGCAGAGGGACGCGCCGCCGAAACCGGACGCACGAGCGCCGCACCCGACGAACCCCCGGCGGGCGACGACGCTGCCGCCTGCTGCGCCCCGCCGGCCGGCCGGAACGCCAGCAGCCGCAGCAGGGTCATCGTGAACCCGGTATGCGCATCCAGCGCCAGCGGCAGGTCGCGGGCGCCATGCACCGCGACTTGGTAGTAGACCTGCAGTTCCTCGGGCGCGATGCGCGCCGCATAGCCGCGCAGCAGCTCAGGATCGTCGTCGTCGCCGAACGCGCCGACCTGGGCCAGCGCGATCCGTTGCAGCAGCCCCGACAGGTCGAGCAAGGTCCGTTCGAACGGCGCGTTGCCGGCCTGCATCTCGTCGGCCAGCGACACCAGCGCCGCGCCGTCACCGGCCAGCACCGCGTCGAGCAGCCGGGTCAGCCAGTTGCGGTCGACCACGCCCAGCATCTCGCGCACCTGCCCCTCGGCCACCGAGCCGCCGCCGTAGGAGATCGCCTGATCGAGCAGCGACAGCGCATCGCGCATCGACCCGCCGGCCGCGCGCCCGATGTGCGGCAGCGCCGCCGCCTCGTACGCGATCGCCTCGGCATCGAGCACCCGCGACAGGTGCCCGGCGATCGCCGCCGGCGTCATGTTCTTCAGGTTGAACTGCAGGCAGCGCGACAGCACCGTGACCGGCACCTTCTCCGGATCGGTGGTGGCCAGCACGAACACCACGTGCTCGGGCGGCTCCTCCAGCGTCTTCAGCATCGCGTTGAACGCATGGGTGCTCAGCATGTGCACCTCGTCGATCACGTACACCTTGTAGCGGCCGGCGGTCGGGGCGTACACCGCCTGCTCGAGCACCTGGGTCATCTCGTCGACGCCGCGGTTGGACGCCGCGTCCATCTCGATGTAGTCGATGTAGCGGCCGCCGTCGACCTCGGTGCAGGCGCGGCAGACGCCGCAGGGGCTGGCGGTGACGCCGGTCTCGCAGTTCAGCGCCTTGGCCAGGATGCGCGCGATCGTCGTCTTGCCGACGCCGCGCGTGCCGGTGAACAGGTAGGCGTGATGCAGGCGGCCGGTGTCCAGCGCGTTCACGAGCGCGGTGACGACGTGCGGCTGCCCGACCAGTTGGTCGAACGCCTTGGGACGCCACTTGCGCGCGAGGACCTGGTACGTCATGGAATCGTCCGGCGGAAGGGCCCCGCGATCACGCGGGGCCCCGGAATCGGGAGAGGCGAGCCTGACCCCCGGCACTTGAAGGATTCGACTATGGCTGCTTCGTTCCCGACCTGACCAGGTTCGCCGCCCTTCAATGCGGGGAGGCCCGCCGGTACGGATTATCGCACACGGACACCCGGCCTACCGCGCGCACGTGCGAAATCCCGCGAACACGTCGTTGCGATGCGGCAGGTAGAAGTTGCGCCAGCGCCCGTGCACCAGCCGCGAGCGGGTCGCGAACGAGCCCCCCCGAAGCACGCCGTGCGTGTGGAACCACGGCTCGGAATACTCCGCGTAGGCGTCCTTCTCGAATCCCGGGTAGGGCGCGAAGGGCGAAGCGGTCCATTCCCACACGCCGCCGATCATCGACCCGGGGACCGCACCGGCGGGCGAAGGCCGCCCGACCGGCCCGTCGTCGAGGAAGTCGAGCGACAGGTCCGCGGGAGGCGAACCGTCGCCCCAGGGGTAGCGGCGGTGCCCACCGCCGGTCGCCGCGAATTCCCATTCGCCCTCCGTGGGCAGGCGCCGGCCGGCCCACCGGCAGTACGCCTCGGCCTCGTGGCGCCCGA
>DAISWF010000238.1:0-9027 GCA_036826495.1 Burkholderiaceae bacterium | reverse complement strand
GGGCGGCGAGCAGCAGATGGTGGCGATCGGCCGCGCGCTGATGGCCAAGCCGCGCCTGCTCCTGCTCGACGAGCCCTTCACCGGGCTGTCGATGAAGATGAAGCGCATCATCTTCGACGCGATCCGCGCCTGGGACGGCTCGGAAGAGGGCCGCGTAGGGGAAGAGGGTGAAGCCCGGCGGGCCGCCCACAATTAAAACAAAACACGCTCCGGCACCGACGTCCGAAACGACCGTGTTCGTATCGAGGGCGTCGGGCCAATGCATGATGGTCCAGGGTCTGTCGTCGGCGCAGGGTGTGCCGATCGTCCAGTCACCCTGCACGGTGGCCGGCGATCAGCGCTGGAACTTCCGGCAGGTCGGATCGAACTGGCAGATCGTCTCCAACGAGACCGGTCTGTGTCTGATGCCCAATGGCGGCTCGGCCACGTCGGGAACCGGCCTGGTCCAGGGCACCTGTTCCCCGGATTCCGCCCGGGTCTGGTCGTTGCGCGGCAATGCCGACGGCTCCTTCTCGGTGATCGGCGCTGCCAGCGGTCTGTGCGTCGACCTTCCGGCCGGCGCTTCGAACGGCACGCCGCTGCGCCAGTCGACCTGCAGCTCGACGTCGAATGCCAACCAGAACTGGCGCATCGAGACCGCCCGCACGTCGCTGTGGGACCCGATCGTGTCGCTGCCGCTGATCCCGGTGGCCGCCGCGATGCTGCCGGGGGCGAGCTGCTGTTCTGGTCGGCGGAGGAGCGTTTCGCCTTCGCGACCGGCGTGTCCGGCCGCACGTACACCGCCGTCTACAACCCGGTCACCAAGGTGTCGACCGAGCGGCTGGTGACCGAGACCGGTCACGACATGTTCTGTCCCGGCATCAGCATGCTGCCGAACGGACAGATCCTCGTCAGCGGCGGCAGCGACGACAGCAAGACCAGCATCTATGACCCGGTCCAGCGGGGCTGGCTGACCGCCGCGCCGATGAACGTCGGCCGGGGCTATCAGTCCAGCACGACGTTGAGCGACGGATCGGTCTTCATGGTCGGCGGTTCGTGGAGCGGCTCGAGCGGCGGCAAGATCGGCGAGCGCTGGACGCCTTCCAATGCATGGGTCACGCTGCCCGACGTCGTCGCCGAGACGATGTCCGATACCGACCCCGAAGGCATCTACCGCAGCGACAACCACATGTGGCTGTTCGCAGCGACCGGTGGCTGGGTGTTCCAGGCCGGTCCCGGCCGGCGCATGCACTGGATCGACACCCGCGGTCGCGGCGCGACGTCCTTCGTCGGCACGCGCAGCGACGACGGCTATGCGATGAACGGCAGTGCCGTGATGTACGAGCCGTGGAAGATCCTGACGACCGGCGGCGCGCCGGCCTACGTGAACGGAACCGCCACCCGCAACGCCTACCGGATCGACATAAGCGCCGGCCCCGGCGTGGCGCCGACGGTGCGCAAGCTGCCGTCGATGGCCTACACCCGCGGATTCCACAACAGCGTGGTGCTGCCCAACGGTCAGGTCGTCGTGGTCGGCGGGCAGGCGGTCCCGGTGCCGTTCTCCGACGAGCAGTCGGTGCTGGTGCCCGAGCTGTGGGACCCGCAGACCGAGCAGTTCCTGCGGATGGCGCCGATGCGTACGCCCCGCAACTACCACAGCTTCGCGCTGCTACAGCCCGACGGGCGCGTCATCGTCGGCGGCGGCGGATTGTGCGGCCCCTGCGCCGAGAATCATCCGAACGTCGAGGTGCTGACGCCGCCGTACCTGCTGAAGAGCGATGGCTCGCCGGCGGCGCGACCGGGGATCGTCGATGCACCGGCCACCGCGGCGGCCGGCGCCAACATCACGGTGACCACCGACGGACCGGTCGACAACTTCGTGCTGGTGCGATACGGCACGGCCACCCATACCGTGAACACCGACCAGCGGCGCATCCCGCTGGCGATCCGCAATCAGACGCCCGGCGGCAACCCTGCCTATTCGCTGGCGCTGCCGGCCGATACCGGGCTGCTGCTGCCCGGGTACTACATGCTCTTCGCGCTGGACGCCAAAGGCGTGCCGAGCATGTCGCGGACGGTGAGGATCAATTGAGCGGGGGCGGCGCCCGCGGGTGGCTTGCGGCGATCCTGATGGCGCTGCTGACGGCAGCGTACGGTGGCGGCGCGATGGCCGCCGGGCAGACGACCATCGAGACCACGGCCTCCCTCGATCGCACCCGGATCGAACGAGGGCAACGGCTGCTCGAAGGCAGGGAGCCGTTGCCGGCACGTATCGTCGGTCATGAAACCCGGCTGCCGGCGACGGCCGCGCGATGCACGAACTGCCACCTGCGTGACGACAGGCGCAACGCGGCCGGCGGCGCGTCGCTCGCGCCGCCGCTCGGCCGCGCGACTCTGCTCCGGATGAGCTCGCGTCGCGGCGGGCCGCCCAGCAGCTACGACGCCGAATCGTTCTGCCGGGTGCTGCGTACCGGCGTGGACCCCGCATTCGTGACATTGCCGAAGGCGATGCCGCGCTACGACATCAGCTCCGCTCAGTGCGATGCGCTGTGGGCGCTGATGGCAGGCACCGAACGGATCGGTGCCGTCCAACCCTGAACCGCCTGCCGAAAGAAATGACCTTCGCATCGTCCCGGATCATCGAGCCTGCGTCGCCGACGGACCCGTGGCCCGCCGCAACCGCGATGGCCCGGAACCCTCGCTTCGCCGCATCCCGCCGCCGCCTGCTGCGTGGCCTGTCGGCGGCGGTCGCGGTCGGCACGTCGGCCGTGATGCTGCCGTTGCCGTCCGCCTACGCACATGGTTCGCTCGGCCCGGTGCTGCCGCCGCAGCCGGTCAAGGACCTGCCGATCCGGTGCAGCGATGGCCGCCGGGTCGCGCTGACGTCGCTGTTGAAGGGCCGCATCACGGCGATCCAGTTCATGTTCACCGGCTGCAGCGCCACCTGCCCGCTGCAGGGGGCGATCTTCAGCGAGGCCCAGGGCCTGCTGCCCGCACGGTCGCGCGAATCGGTGCAGTTGCTGTCGCTGAGCATCGATCCGCTGGCCGACGATCCGAAGTCGTTGAGCCGGTGGCTGGCCGGCTTCGGCGCCGGCCGCCGCTGGCTCGCCGGGGCACCGGAGCCCGGCGCGGTCAAGACGATGCGTTCGATGTTCCTGGCGCCCGGTGATCCGGTGGACGATCACGACACCCAGGTCTATCTGATCGACAGCCTCGGGCAACTGGTCTATCGCACCGGGCCCCTGCCGCCGCCCAGACAGATCGCCACCCTCGTCGCGCGGCTGGCGGGCTGAACCGGCTGCAGCGCGACCGCGCCGCTCACTCCTGCAGGGACTGCCACATCTCCAGGTCGCGCTGCGCGGTCCAGATCCGCGGATGGCTGATGCCGCTCGCCTCGTCGAACGCGCGCGACACGTCGAACGGCAGGCAGTGCTCGTAGATGAACACGTTGCCGAACACCGGATCCATCACGCGGCGGGTATCGGCGAACACCTCCTTGAGGTTCTTGCCGGCCTTGACGCCGGCCTGCGCGGTGCCGAACAGGTCGGTGACCCAGCGGCGGGTGTAGTCGATCGCCTTCAGGCAGTCGGCCGGCGTCTGCATCGCCGGGCCGCGGCCCGGCACCAGCTTCTGCGGGCCCAGCGCGGCCAGCTTGTCGAGGGTGGCCGGCCATTCGGCGAGCTGCGCGTCGCCGGTGTAGACGCCGGCGTTGTATTCGACCAGGTCGCCCGAGAAGCAGATCTTCTCGGCCGGCAGCCAGGCGATCGTGTCGCCCTTCGTGTGACCGCTGCCCAGGTGCATCAGCTTCACTTCCAGGCTGCCCAGGTGCAAGGTCAGCTCGCGCTCGAACACGATCGTCGGCCAGGTCAGGCCCGGCACCGTCTCGACGCCGGCGAACAGCCGCGGGAACCGCTCGATCTCCGACTTCATGTCGGCCTCGCCGCGTTCGACGATCAGCTCCCAGGTGCCGCGCGACGCGATGATGTCCTGCGCACCCTCGGCGAAGTAGGCCGACGCGCCCAGCACCCGCACCGCATGGTAGTGCGACAGCACCACGTACTTGATCGGCTTGTCGGTGACCTCGCGGATCCGCGCGATCAGGTTCGCGGCCATCGCCGGCGTGGCGGTGGTGTCGATGACCATGCAGGCGTTGTCGCCGACGATCACGCCGGAGTTCGGATCGCCCTCGGTGGTGTACGCGTACGCATGATCGGACAGCCTGATGAACGAAGTCTGCTTTTCGGTCAGGTCGGCCTTGGAGGCGAATTGCTTGCTCATGTGGTGTGCCTGGAATGGTTGGAGTCGCGGGGGGCATCCCGATCGGCGGCCGTGCGCGAAGGCGCGCCCGGGGCCGGGTGCCCCGCACCGTTGACCGCCGGCACCGGCCCGCCGGACAGACCATGCTCCCACAGCCGGATCACCAGGTCGGCGAACTTGCGGTGCGTCAGCGGCCCGTCGGGGCGCAGCCATGCGAAGGTGAAGTTGATCATACCCAATAACGCCATCGTCGTCGGCATCGCCGCCTCGCTGCGCATGCGCTCGGGGAAGGCGGCCGCCAGCGCGTCGCGGAAGCGCAGCACCACCTCGCGTTCCTGGGCGCGGATCGTGTCGCGCTGCGGCTCGGCGAGGAACTTCACGTCGTTCAGCAGCGCGACATGGTAATCGCGCGAGTGCCGGTACTCGTCGACGAACGCCCGCACCAGCTCGGCCAGCCGCTCGTGCGGCGGCAGCTTCCGTTCGAACACCTCGCTTGCCAGCGCGATCAGCCGGCGGGTGTACCGGTCGAGCGCGTCGAACAGCAGCGATTCCTTGCTGGCGTAGTAGTGATAGAGCCCCGCCTTCGAGGTGCCGCAGGCCTGCGCGAGCTGCGCCATCGTCGCGCTCGGGTAGCCCACCTCGCCGAACGCCCGCACTGCGTTGGCCAGGATCCGCTCGCGGTTGACCTCGTGGTCCGGGGAACGCTGGCGGCCCACGGTTGCCTCAGCGCTCGTCGTAGCTGATGACCACCCGGTCGGTGACTGGGTGCGACTGGCAGGTCAGCACGAAACCCTGTGCCATCTCCCGCTCGTCGAGCGTGTAGTTCTTGTCCATCCGCACCTCGCCCTCCAGCACGCGGGCGCGGCAGGTGCAGCAGACGCCGCCCTTGCAGGCATAGGGCAGGTCGATGCCGGCGGCCAGCCCCGCATCGAGGATGCCCGAGCCGTGGCGAGACACCTTCAGCTTGCGCGCCTTGCCGTCGACCACCAGCGTCACGTCGGCGGCATCGGCCTCGTCGCCGATGACCACCACCGGCTTCGGCTGCCCGGCCGGCATCGGCACGCCGAAGCGCTCGACATGGATGCGCCCGGCGGGCACGCCGGCCGCGCGCAGCGCCGCCTCGGCCGCATCCATCATCGGCTCGGGGCCGCAGATGAACGCCTCGTCGATGTCGGCCGGCGGCAGCAGGTCCGCCAGGAATGCCTCGCAGCGCGCCCGGTCCAGCAGGCCGCTGAACAGCGCGATCTCCTGCGGCTCGTCGGACAGCACGTGATAGAGCCGCAGCCGCCCCAGGTACCGGTTCTTCAGATCCTCCAGATCCTCGAGGAACATGATGGCCGGCAGCGACCGGTTGCCGTAGATCAGCGTGAAGCGCGAACGCGGCTCCGCCTCCAGCGTGGTCTTGATCAGCGACAGCATCGGCGTGATGCCCGAGCCGCCGGCGAACCCGACGTGGTGGCGCGCCTGCGCCGGATCGAGCGGCGTGTTGAATCGGCCGTCGGGCGTCATCACGTCGATCGTCTGGCCGGGCTGCAGATGATCGTTGACCCAGTTCGAGAAGCGCCCGCCGGCCACCCGCTTGACCGCGACCCGCAGCTCGCCGCGCCGCTCGTAGTCGTCGACGCCTACGCAGATCGAGTACGAACGCCGCTCCTCGCGGCCGTCGATCGGCGCGCGCAGGGTCAGGAACTGTCCCTGGCGGAACCGGTAGGCGTCGCGCAGCGACTCGGGCACGTCGAACAGCAGCGACACGCTGTCGGCGGTTTCGGGGCGGCGTTCACGGACGCGCAGCGGATGGAAGGCGGGGGTCATCGGTTCTCCGAGGCTCGGGATCGACGGCGATCGGCAGTCCGCGCGATCGATCGGCGGCGATGAGGGCAACGTGATCGATTGAAACGCGGTCAATGGGAGCGTCAACAGGGAGCATCAATAGGAAGCGTCAATATGGCTTGAAATGGTCGAACGGTTCGCGGCAGCTCTTGCAGCGGTACAGCGCCTTGCATGGCGTCGAGCCATGGCGGCTCAGCTCCTCGACGTTCGGCGAGTCGCAGCGCGGACAGACCGGGCCGTCGGCCGGCGGCTTGTCGTGGAAGCGCATCACGCGGGTGGGAACGTTCATCCGGAGGTTCTCGATCGACGAGATCCCGCAGTTCTGGAACGTCTTCCGCGGCGACATGAGCCTCGTCGGGCCGCGCCCGGCGCTGCCGAAGGAGCGCAGCTTGCGGCGGCCGTCCTCGCTGATCCAGTCGGTGGTCCAGGCCGGCGCCAGCCGCAGCTCGACCGACGCATCCGGATGGCCGGCCGCCTGCAAGGTCTCGCGCACCTGCGCCGCGATCGCCTCGGTGGCCGGGCAGCCGCTGTAGGTCGGCGTCAGCACCACCCGCGGCGAGCCGTCGGCGGCGATCGTCAGATCGCGCAGGATGCCGAGGTCGGCCAATGTGACGACCGGGATCTCCGGGTCCGGCAGCTCGCCGACCAGCGCGAGCAGACGGGCGCGCGGGTCGCCCGTGTCGATCATGGCCGCGACCGTGGCCCTCACCACACGGCCCCCGGATGCGCGCGCGCCAGCGACTGCATCTCGTTCAGCAGATAGTCGAGGTGCTCGCTGTGCAGGCCCTGCTTGCCGGTGCTGCGAAAGCCGCTGTCGGCCGGCCAGCGCAACGTCGCCGCCTCGGCCGCCGGCCTGGCGATCGCCAGCCACTGCTCGCGCAGCCCCGCGAGGTCGGCGCCGATCCCGGCGGCCAGCGCCGCCCGGTCCAGCTCGTCGGCCGCGAACCACTCGTTGGTGTACGGCAGCAGCATGTCCAGCGCGGTCTGCATCCGCCGGTGCGACTCCTCGGTGCCGTCGCCCAGCCGTTCGAGCCAGTCGCCCGCATGGCGCAGGTGATAGCGCGTCTCCTTGACCGCCTTGCCGGCGATCGCCGCGAGCTGCGCATCGGCCGAGCCGGCCAGCGCCTGCCACAGCGGCAGCGCCCAGGCGCTGTACAGGAAGTTGCGCACGATCGTGAACGCATAGTCGCCGTCGGCCGCGCCGGCCGACGCCACGCCGCTGTTCGGCAGCTCCAGCATCGTGAAGTTGCGGAACTGCGCCGTGTCGCGGAAGTACGCGAGCTCGTCCTCGGTACGCGTCGGCGCGCTCAGCGAACCGGCATGCTGGTACAGCAGCCGTGCCTGCCCGAGCAGGTCCAGCGCGATGTTGGTCATCGCGATGTCCTCCTCGAGGACCGGCCCGTGCCCGGTCCACTCCGCCAGCCGGTGCGACAGCACCAGCGCGTTGTCGGCCAGCCGCAGCAGATAGGCGATGTGCGTGGCGCTATCCATGTGCGTGGCGGAGCCCGAGGGAACTGCGGTCTCCGTGTGCACCTCGGCGCCCATCGTCGTGGGGGTCGCGTTCATCGGAATCTGCCGTTCCATCACATGTGCTTCACGGCGTCGGGCAGCACGTAGAACGTCGGGTGACGGTAGATCTTGTCCTGCATCGGATCGAAGAACTCCGCCTTGCTCTCCGGTTCCGACGCGGTGATCGCGTTCGACGGCACCACCCAGATCGACACCCCCTCCTGCCGGCGGGTGTAGACATCGCGCGCCATCTGCAGAGCCTGCCGTGCGTCGGCCGCATGCAGGCTGCCGCAGTGCTTGTGCTCCAGCCCCTGCTTGCTGCGGATGAACACCTCCCACAGCGGCCATTCGTTGCTCGGTGTCGCGGTCATCGACGTGTTCTCCATGTGTCGTCGCTCGTTGGTCGTATGTTGTCGTCGCGTGTTCGTCGCCGCGTGCACGGCCCGTCGCGTGAACCGGCAAGCCCCGCGTTCCGGGTGCTCCTCCCGCTGCCGCGTGCGCCGCGTTCAGGCTGCCTGCCGCTCGCGCGCCGCCCGCTTGGCGGCATGAGCCATCGCCGCGTCGCGCACCCACTCGCCGTTGGCATGCGCCCGCCGGCGCGTTTCGAGCCGCTCGCGGTTGCACGGCCCGTCGCCGTTGACCACCCGCCAGAACTCGTCCCAGTCGATCGGCCCGATGTCGTAGTGGCCGCGCTCGGCGTTCCACCTGAGCTGCGGATCGGGAATCGTCAGGCCCAGCAGCTCGGCCTGCGGCACCGTCGCATCGATGAACTTCTGGCGCAGATCGTCGTTGGAGATCCGCTTGATGCCCCATTTCATCGTCTGCGCGGAGTGGATCGAATCGGCATCGCTCGGCCCGAACATCATCACCACCGGCCACCACCAGCGGTTCAGCGCATCCTGCGCCATCGCCTTCTGCGCAGGCGTGCCGCGGCACAGCGCCAGCATCAGCTCGTAGCCCTGCCGCTGATGGAACGACTCCTCCTTGCAGATGCGGATCATCGCCCGCGCATACGGGCCGTACGAGCAGCGGCACAGCGGGATCTGGTTCATGATCGCCGCGCCGTCCACCAGCCAGCCGATCGCGCCCATGTCGGCCCAGCTCAGCGTCGGATAGTTGAAGATCGACGAATACTTGGCGCGGCCGGCATGCAGCGCATCGATCATCTGATCGCGGCCCGTGCCCAATGTCTCGGCTGCGGCATAGAGGTACAGGCCGTGGCCGCCTTCGTCCTGCACCTTGGCCATCAGGATCGCCTTGCGCCGCAGGCTCGGCGCCCGGGTGATCCAGTTGCCCTCGGGCAGCATGCCGACGATCTCGGAATGCGCATGCTGCGAGATCTGCCGCACCAGCGTCTTGCGGTACGACTCGGGCATCCAGTCCTGCGGCTCGATCTTGCGGTCGTGCTCGATCCGCTCGTCGAAGTGGGCCTGATGCGCCGCCAGCGACGGG
>DAISWF010000237.1:3025-9029 GCA_036826495.1 Burkholderiaceae bacterium | reverse complement strand
CGAGCAGCGCCTGCGCTCCCTGTCCGCGCACCTGCAGTCGGCGGTGGAGGACGAACGCCGCGCGATCGCGCGCGAGATCCACGACGACGTCGGCGGCATGCTGACGGCGCTGCGGTTCGACCTCGGCTGGATCGAGCGGCACGGCGGCGAGGCGGTCGCCGCCCGCGCCCGCCAGGCGCTGGACACCGTCGGCCAGGCGCTCGCCGCCAGCCAGCGCATCATGCGCAACCTGCGCCCTCCGGTGCTCGAGGCCGGCATCGTGCCGGCGCTGGACTGGCAGGCCACGCAGTTCCGCAAGCGCACCGGCATCGGCTGCCGCTTCGCCAGCAGCGTCGAGAAGCTCGAGCTCGACGACGAGCGCGCCACCACCGTCTACCGTACCGTGCAGGAGGCGCTGACCAACGTGGTCAAGCATGCGGCGGCGACGACGGTGTCGATCGACCTGGTGCTGCGCGAGAACACGCTGTCGCTGGAGATCAGCGACAACGGCAGCGGGCTGTCGGACGACGACCTGCGCAAGCCGGCATCGTTCGGCCTGCGCGGCCTGGCCGAACGGGCCAACGCCGCCGGCGGCTGGCTCGACGTGCTGCCGGCGCCGCATGGCACCACGGTGCTGCTGACCCTTCCACTGGCCGGTGCCGAACCGATGGTGTCGTGATGACCCGGATACTGATCGTCGACGACCATGCGATGATCCGCCGCGGCCTGCGCGAGACGCTGACCGAGGCCGGCGGCTTCGAGGTGGTCGGCGAAGCCGGCGACTATGCGTCGCTGCGGGAGCTGCTGCGTTCGGTCGAGGCCGACGTGGTGCTGCTCGACGTGAACCTGCCGGGCCGCAACGGCATCGAGATCCTGGCGTCGCTGGCCGACAGTCATCCGAAGCTGCGCGCGGTGGTGCTGTCGCAGTATCCGGAGGACCAGTACGGCATCCGCGCGATGAAGTCCGGCGCGATGTCGTACCTGAACAAGTCGGCCGACCCGGCGCAGATCGTGCAGGCGGTGCGGATGGCCGCGGCCGGCCGGCGGTTCCTGACGCCGGAGATCGCGCAGACGCTGGTCGACACGGTGGCCGGCCGCCACGACGATGCGCCGCACGACCGGCTGTCGGAACGCGAGCTGCAGACGATGCTGCGGATCGCCCGCGGCGAAAAGCTGGCCGAGATCGCGCAGGCCCTGGTGCTGTCGCCCAAGACCGTCAGCGTCTACCGGGCACGGGTGCTGGAGAAGCTCGGCCTGCACACCAACGCCGACATCGCCGCCTATGCGGTGCGCAACGGCCTGGTCGACTGAGGAACGGCTTCCCGGCGAACCTGCCGTCAGCGCACCGGACCGGCGAGCCGGCGATGCAACGGCACTTCGGTCGTCGACGCGAACGGCCGGCGCACCGATGGCCCGTCGGACGACGAACCGGCGCCTTCGCGCAGCACCGCACGATCCACCGCGCGCAGCGCCCCGTCCATCGTGGCGCGCAGACCGGACGGCTGCGTCGGCCGCGCGAACAGATAGCCCTGCATCAGCGTGCAGCCCAGCGCCTGCAGCCTGTGCGCCTGCGCGACGGTCTCGACCCCTTCGGCCACCAGCTCCAGCCCCAGCCCGCGGCCGAGCGCGACGATCGCCCGCACGATCGTGTCGGCCTGCGGCGAAACGCCCATCTCGTTGACGAACGAGCGGTCGATCTTCAACTGGGCCACCGGCAGCCGCGCCAGATAGGAGAGCGACGAATAGCCGGTGCCGAAATCGTCGATCGCGATCGCCACGCCCGCATCGCGCAGCGCGATCAGCTTCGGCAGGGTGCGATCCAGGTCGCGCACCAGACCGGTCTCGGTCAGCTCCAGTTCCAGCGAGCCGGGCGGCAGCCCGTGATCGCCCATCGCCCGCTGCACCGTGTGCAGCAGCGACAGGCGCTCGAAGTGCGCGCTCGGCAGATTGATCGCCACCATGCCGAGGTCGATGCCCTCGGCGTGCCACTGCGACAACTGGCGGCAGGCCTGGTAGATCGCCCATTCCCCCATCGGAATGATCATGCCGGTTTCTTCGGCCAGCGGAATGAAGTCGGCCGGCGACACCAGCGTGCCCGGCTTGCGCCAGCGCATCAGCGCCTCCACGCCATGGAGCACGCGCCGCTCGACGTCGACGATGGGCTGGTAGTGCAGCTCCACCTCGCCCTGCTCGATCGCGCGGCGCAGATCGGCCGCCAGCTCGAGCTTGACCTGCCCCTTCTGGTCCAGCGCCGGCGAATACCAGTGGACCCCGTTGCGTCCCTGTGCCTTGACGGTCGAGGTGGCCAGGTCGGCGCGCGACAGCAGCAGGCCGGCGCTGTCGCCGTCGCGCGGATACAGCGCCACCCCCATCGATGCCGACACCATGCACAGGCCGCCCGCCAGATCGATCGGCTGGCGCATCGTCTCGTGCAGCCGTTCGAGCCGCGTGTCGACCTCGCCGACGTCGTGCACGCAGGGCAGCAGCACCGCGAAGTCGTCGCCGGCCAGGCGGGCCAGCATCGGCCGGTGCACCGGCGCGACGTCGTGGCGGGCAGCCGCTCCGTTCAACGCGAAGTCGAGCCCCCGCGACATCTGGCACAGCAGATCGTCGCCGCCGATCTGGCCGAAGCGTTCGTTGACATGAGCGAACCGGTCGATGTCGGCCACCGCCACCGCCACCGACCAGCCGCCGGCGCGCGCCGCCGCGATCGCCTCGGCGCACTGAGCGAGGAAGCTCGCCCGGTTCGGCAAGCCGGTCAGCCGGTCGAAGCGCGCCATCCGCGTCAGCTCGTCCTGCGCCTCGCGTTTCTCGGTGACGTCGTGCATCACGCCGGTGAGCACCGTGACCCGGCCGGCGTCGTTGACGACCGGCGTGGCTTCGATGCGCACCAGCCGGACGCCGCTGTCCGGAATCCGCACGCTGAACTCGCAGTTGAGCGGTCCGCGCTGGATGATCGCGTCGCGCATCGCCTGCTCGAGCGCCGGCAGGCTGTCCGGCTCGGCGAGCGCGCGCAACTGCGCGATCTGCACCGCGGTCAGGTTCTCGTTGAAGCCGAACATCGAGAAGCTGCCCGGCGTGCCCGACAGCACGCCGCTCTCGATGTCGAATTCGAAGCTGCCGACACCGCCGGCGGACTGCGCCTCGGCCAGCCGCTGATGGCTGGAGCGCAGGTCGTGCTGCATCTCGGCCATCCGCAGCAGATGGCGGACCCGCTCGCCCAGCAGCGCCCAATGGGTGGATTTGATGAAGAAGTCCGAAGCGCCGGCATCGTACGCGCGGCTGATCGCCGATTCGTCATCGAGGCTGGTCATCATCAGCACCGGCAGCAGCGTGTGCTCGGGACAGTCGCGCACCAGCCGGCAGGCGGCGAACCCGTCCAATCCGGGCATCAGCGCATCGAGAATGACCAGATGGGGACGCCACTGCGCGAGCCGCTCCAGCAGGTCGGCGGCCGAATCGGCCTCCTGCACCTCGAACCCCCGGTCGCGCAGCGCGCTCGACGTGAGGTAGCGCCACATCGCATCGTCATCGATGAGCAATACCCGTGCGGTGGCGGATTGAACGGCTGACCGGGACCCTGCGGACAAGACTTTCTCGCTGAAGCCGGCTCCACCTTCGCATTTCGACACCGCCGGGCGGCTGTCGAAGCGACGAAAAGCAGCGATCCGACCGCGCAATCCTGCCGCCCGACCGTACGGCGCCCGGCGCCGACCGCCGAGGAGTCAGCCGGACCGCGGTGGACTAGAATCGGAGATCCCTATCCGCCGACGATGGCCCGCAGGTGTCTTCGCGATCGCATCCCCCGCTGCTGAGCGGCCGTTCCCCCTCCCCGCTCGATCCGCTGCGCGAACCGGTGACCGGCGTGCAGCGCTGGGTGGGCATCGCGGTCGTGCTGATGCTGGGCAGCGTGGGCGGCGCGGTGCTGCTCGGGCTGTACGCGGGAATGGTCAACACGGTAGCCGCGCGCGCGACCGAGCGGGGCGACCCGCTGCTGCCCGCCTACCTGCTGGCCGGGCTGCCGTTCGCGCTGCTGCTGTGCGGGCTGGCGGCCGTGATGGCCTGGCGGGCCCGCCGGCTGCGGCGCGACCTGTCCGCGATGAGCCGGGTGCTGGAGGCCTGGGGCGACGGCCGGCTGGACGCGCGCATGCCCCCCGCCCTGACCGCGCCGGCGGCGCCGCTGGCGGCGGCGCTGCACCGCGTCGGCATGCTTGCCGCCACCACCCAGGCGATGCTGCGCGACCGCGACGAGCAGTTGCGGGTCAGCCGCGAGATCGACGCGCTGTGCTACTGGGAAAGCGATGCCGGCGGCCGTTACACCCGCATCGAGATGCCGCTGCGCGACCGTCGCACGGAGCTCGGCCGGCTGCCCGGCCGCTTCCCGTGGGACGACGACGCCGGCCTGCTCGACGGCGACTGGGATGCTCACCGGGAGCTGCGCCAGCGCCGGCTGCCGTTCGCGGTGCGGGTGCGCCGGCGCGCCTTCAACGGCGACGACTTCTTCATGCTCGAGTCCGGCCTGCCGCGCATCGCCGATGACGGCACGCTGCTCGGCTACGTCGGCACGATGCGCGAGCTGACCGACGAGATCCACGAAGGCGAACGCCAGCGGCTGATCGAGGATGCGCTGGCCGGCAGTGACCAGCCGACCCTGCTGGTGACTGCCTGCGACGACGCGCCCGGCTGGCGGGTGCAGTGGGCCAACGCGGCGGCGGCCGCGCTGCTCGATCGGCCGGCCAACGAGCTGACCGAGTTCGCGCCGGCCGGCTGGTTCGCCGGCGATGCGCCCGAGCCGGCGATCGGCGAGGCGCTGCGCGATGGCCGTTCGCTGCGCGAGCCGGCCACGCTGATGACCCGCTACGGCGAGCGGCGGCCGGTGCTGCTGCGCCTGGATGCCGAGCCCGGCGCGGCGGGTGACCACGCAGCACGCCGGGGCCGGGCGCGCGCGGTGCTGAGCCTGGATGCGCGCGGGCCGGAGCTGGCCCGGCTGCGCGGCAGCGTCGGCGAATCGCAGAAGCTGCGTGACGAAGCCGATGCCCGTTCGCTGGAGCTCGAGGTCACCGCCAAGGAGCTCGAATCGTTCAGCTACACCGTGTCGCACGACCTGCGCGCGCCGCTGCGGGTGGTCGAGGGATTCGCCCGCATCGTGCAGGAAGACTACGGTCACCTGCTCGATCGGATGGCCAACGATCACCTGAACCGCATCCTGTCGGCCTCGCACCGGATGAACGGCATGATCGATGCGCTGATGGCGCTGGCGGAGCTGTCGGCGCGACCGGTGGTGCCGCAGGATGTCGACCTGTCGCGGCTGGCGGCCGACGTGATCGACGACCTGCGCGCCGCCGAGCCGCAGCGCCGGATCGACGTCGACCTCCAGCCCGGCCTGCGCGTGCGCGGTGACGGGGCGCTGCTGCGCATCGTGCTGCAGAACCTGCTCGGCAACGCATGGAAGTACTCGGCGAAGACCCCTGATGCCCGCATCGAGCTGTCGGCCGAGCGCATCGACGGGCGCACCGTCCACTGCGTGCGCGACAACGGCGTCGGCTTCGACATGCGCTTCGCCGACCGGCTGTTCACGGTGTTCCAGCGGCTGCACAGCGCCAGCGACTTCCCGGGCACCGGCGTGGGCCTGGCGACGGTGCAGCGGGTGATCCGCCGGCACGGCGGGCGGGTCTGGGCGGAATCGGCGCCGGGCACCGGTGCCCGGTTCTACTTCACCGTCTGGGAGCCGGGGGCCAGTGACTCACGACACTAACTGACCGCGTCGAACCGCGCGACCACCTCGGCCGCCATCGCCGCGACATCGCGGCCGCGCTGCGCGGCGAGCTGCGCCAGCCGCAGCTCGGCGGCGCGGCGGGTCAGCCGGAAACGCTCCATCAGGATGCCGACCGCGATGTACCGCTCGCTGCCCGCCGGCAGATCCTCGGCCGGCGCCGCCGCCTCGTCCAGCAGCTCGTCGACCGGCGAAGGCTGGGCGCGCCGCCCGGCCAGACCGAGCGCCGCCTGGACCGCACCGACGATGCGG
>DAISWF010000237.1:0-3015 GCA_036826495.1 Burkholderiaceae bacterium | reverse complement strand
CGACCGGCTTGACCAGGTACTCGAGCGCGCCGAAGTCGCGCGCCTGGCGCACGATCTCGTCGTCGCCGAACGCCGACAGGAAGATGAACGGCGTGCCGACGTAGTCGCGCAGATAGGCGGCCACGTCCAGCCCGGATTTCCCGTGCATCCGCATGTCCAGCACTGCGAGCTGCGGCCGGTGCTGACGCGCCAGCAGGATCGCGTCGTCGCCGTTGTCGGCCTCCACCACCTCGAAGCCGGCCGACCTCAGGCCGGAAGACACCGTGGCGAGCACCAGGCGATCGTCATCGCACAGCAGGATGGTGTTCTTGGGTTCCGGCATCGAAGCCCCCTGCAACGGTTGAGGGATTATAAGCAGCGTCGAACCAGGCGGGGGCCATCAGGCACAGGGGCCACCAGGCAGCGTCAAACGACCGCGCGCGGCCGCAGTGCCGGCGCGGCCAGCTTCAGCGCCGCCGCGACCCGTCCCTGCTCCTCGGTGAACGTGAGCCGGGTGCCGCGGCGCGGCAGCATCGCCTTCACCAGGCCCAGCCCGGACGGCGAGGCGTTCATCTTCACGAAATCGAATCCGGCCGGCAGCGCACCGTCGTTGCGGATCACCAGCAGCAGCCCGTCGGGCTCGACCGACAGCCAGGCATCGACCTGCCCGCCTTCGCAGCGGTGCTTGATCGCGTTGGTGCCCAGCTCGTTGATCACCAGCGCCAGCGGCACCGCCTCCTGCTCGGGGATCATCCAGCCGTCGATCCGGCCCGGATCATCCGGATGCAGAGCCACCGTGACGCCGAAGTTGCGGCCCAGGTTCTGCAGCATCGCCTCGATGATACGCAGCGGCGCCACTTCGTTGCTGTCGCGGACCTGCAGGCCGTGCACCTGGGCGATCGCCTGGATCTGGCCGGCGATCTCCTCGAGCGCGCTGGTCAGCTCCGGCCGCCGCTGCGCGATCTGCTGCAGCAGTCCGGCCACCCCCTGCAGATTGTTCTTGATCCGGTGATGCACCTCGCGCACCAGCATGTCGCGCTGCTGCAGCGCCTCGTCGAGCCGTTCGCGCTCCAGCCGCCGGTAGTCGGTGATGTCCTCGGCGGTGCAGTACACCTCGTCGACCTCGGCACGCGATGCGCTGACGCGCAGCCGCACCAGCCGCGGCCCGCGTTCCGGATGATCGACGCGTACCTCCAGCTCCTGCTGCGGCAGGTCGCGCGCCCGCGCACAGGCATCGAGCACCCGCGCCCGGTCCGGGCCCTCGACATGGCGGAACGCGGCCACCGGCTCGCGCATGAAGTCATCGACCGGCACACCGAGGATCGCCGGCAGCCGGCCGTTGCTGTACAGCGAACGGCGCAGCCGCGCATCGAAGACCAGCGCCAGCTCGTCCATCACCTCGGCGAAGCGCTCGAACCGTTCGCGCACCTCGGCCAGTTCGGCATTGCGCCGTTTCAGTTCCGCTTCGCCAGCCAGCAGGTCGGTGATGTCGGTCAAGGTCAGGATCAGCCCGAGCCCCGGCTGACCGGGATCTATCCAGCGCAGCCGGGCATCGCAGTACACGGCGTCGGCGCCCTGGCGGGCGATCGGCAGCGGCTGGCGGGTGTTGCCCGGCGGGGCGGCCTGCCCCTCGGCCGATGCCTTGAGCTGCCGCCAGGGCTCGTCACCGCCGATCAGCGCGGTGACCGGCTGCCCCTCCAGCGCGCTGGCCGGCTGACCGAGGATCTGCTGCATGCCGGCGTTGACCCGCCGCACCACGTCGGCGACGATGTGCGCGACGCCGGCCGACGTGCTGCGCAGCAGGGCCCCCTGGTACAGCACCTGGCGCTTCAGCTCCTCGCTCAGCCGATGCTCGGCGGCGACGTCGATCAGCACCGACAGATAGGTCGGCTTGCCGTCGATGTCGTCGATCCGGGTGGTGATGTTCTCGGTCCACACCTCGCGGCCGTCGCGGGTGCGTGCCGGCAGGCGCGAGCGGGCGATGCCGCCGACCTGCGGCGTCACGATCGCCCATTTGCGCTCCATGACCTCGCGGGCGGCCGGGCTGTCGTGGACCCAGATGTCCTCCGGCCGGCCGATCACCTCCTCGGGCCGGTAGCCGGTCAGCGCGGTGAACGCATGGTTGACCGCGCTGATCCGCCGCCGGTCGTCGCAGATCATCATGCCGACCGGCGCCAGCTCGAAGTTGCGCCGTATGCGGCGCGCCTGGTCGACGATGACCTCGCGGGCGGCGATCTCCACGCCGGTGTCGATCAGCACCGCCAGCATGTAGCTGCGGCCGTCGGGACCGGTCATGCCGCGGAACTGCATCCGGTAGTGCAGCACCCTGCCCGACTTGTGGCGCATCCGGCGCGCATGGAGCTCGCCGAGCGGCCGGTGCGGCCCCTCGCCCACGTGCACCGCCGTCACGTCGCGGCGGTTCGCCAGCAGTTCCTGCCTGTCCTCGGGGAAGTGGAACTCCGCCGGATCGCGGCCGACCAGCTCGGACGGCGAGTAACCGGTCAGGTCGCAGAACGCGCGATTGACCCGCAGGATCCGGAAGCTGTCCAGGTCCTGGATCACCGTGGCCACCGGCGACTCCTCGAACAGCAGCCGGAACGACTCGCGGCTGTCGAGCATCACGACCGACTGATCGGCGTCGATCGGGCTCATCAGGTGCAGCACGAAGCGGCCACCGTCGGCATCGACCAGCCGCGAGCGCAGCTCCAGGGTCAGCCAGCGGCCATCGGCGGTACGCACCCGCTGGCGCGACACCACCGGTTCGCCATCCTGCAGCAGCGACTTGCGCCGCTCGACGATCAGCGCGCTGTCGTCCGGATGATGCAGATCGGCGCTGGGGCGGCCGACCAGATCGGCGGCGGTAAAGCCCGTCAACCGTGTGAACAGGCCGTTGACGGCGACGAACCGGAACGACGGATCCTGCAGCACCGCCGCGATCGGAACGCTGTCGAGCAGCCACTGCAGCGCGGCCGCCGGCGGCCGGCCGGCTGCCGCTGCCGGGGGACCGGCAGCGGGAGCTAACGCTGACATCGCACC
>DAISWF010000236.1:1827-9037 GCA_036826495.1 Burkholderiaceae bacterium | reverse complement strand
CTGGGGGCCTGACAGGCACCGGCGCGGGCAGGTTTCAACCCCGACAGGCTCCTAGTGTGCGGTTTCATCTATCCTGGTTTCATCCACCCACTGTCGTCGTTCCGATTCCGATGCTCGATCATCCCGACCGTGTCTGGCCGCTGGAAGGGGCCAGCAACTTCCGCGATCTGGGCGGTTACCCCGGCCGTGACGGCCGGCCGCTGCGCTGGCGCACGCTGTTCCGCTCCGATCACCTGGGCGCGCTGACCGATGCCGACCGCGCGCGGCTCGCATCGCTCGGGCTGACCCGATCGTTCGACCTGCGCGGCGTGCAGGAACGCGCGGCGACGCCGTACACGCTCGATGGCCTGACCCAGGTTCCGCTGTCGATCGAACCGACGGTGGTGCAGCGGATGCAGGAGATGGCCGAGGCCGGCCACACGCTGACCGGCGACATCGCGATCGAGCTGATGACCGAGCTGTACCGCTCGCTGGTCGGCGATCGCGCGTACCGGTTCGCCGAGCTGTTCGAGCATCTGCTGCAGGATGCGTCGCCCGCGCTGATCCATTGCACCGCCGGCAAGGACCGCACCGGCATCGCGGTGGCGCTGGTGCTGCTGGCGCTCGGTGTGTCGCGCGGCCTGGTCGAGCAGGACTTCATGCTGACCAACACCGTGCGGCGCCCGCCGGCGATCCCGCGCAGCGACACGCCGCTCGATGCGCTGCAGGTGCTGTGGCGCGTGCGCGAGAGCTATCTGCACACCGCGTTGCAGGTGATCGACAGCGATCATGGCGGCATCGATGCATATCTGCGCGAGCGGCTGCGGCTGAGCCCGGCGGCGATCGCCAAGCTGCAGAAGCTCTATCTGCAGCAGCCGGCCTGAAGCGCCGCCGTCCTCACCACGGCCTGCCCAACCGCCGCACCGTCCGATCCGCCGAGTCAGCCATGGACGAACCCGTCGACAAGTCCGGTGATCGAGAAGCGCCATCGCGCGAAGCCGGCTGGCTGCGCGGCGGCAGCGTATCGCTCGCGCAGTCGTTCGCCGACGGTGTCGCGCAGCGGGCCGGCATCGCGTTCGACCTCGTGCTGCCGGGCGGTCAGCGGCTGTCCGCCGGCAGCGGCACGACGGCGTTCACGTTGCGGTTGTTGAGCGACGCCGCGCTGATGGCGATCCTGGCCCGCGGCCACATCGGCCTGCTGGAGGCCTATTTCGACGGCCAGGCCGATCTCGACGGTGATCTGGCCGCCGCCTTCGCCGCCGGCATGGCCGCCGGCTTCGACCTGCAGCCGCGGCCGCTGAACCGGCTCGAGAACAGCCTGCACGAGTGGCGGCATTCGAACGCCTCGCGGGAACAGGCCAAGGCCAACGCGCGCGCCCATTACGGCCTGGGGACCGGGTTCTACCGGCTGTGGCTGGACGATCCGCTGATGATGTACACCTGCGGCTACTGGCCGGAGGGCACCCGCACGCTGGAGCAGGCGCAACAGCAGAAGATCGACCATGTGTGCCGCAAGATCCGGCTGAGCGCCGATGACCGCTTCATCGACATCGGCTGCGGGTTCGGCGGGTTCATGCTGCGTGCTCACGAGACCGTCGGCGCACGGGGCACGGGTCTGAACACGACCACCGAGCAGGTGCAGTGGCTGCAGGGTGAGCTCGAGCGGCGCGGCCTGCAGCAGGCGCTGAGCGTGCGCGAGGCCGATTTCCGCGACGTCGATCGAACCTACGACAAGGTGGTGTCGATCGGCGTGCTGGAGCATGCCGGTCGTGACCAGCTCGCCGACGTGATCCGCGCCCATGCGGCGTTCCTGAAGCCCGGCGGCCTGGGCATGCTGCATTTCATCGGCCATCTGGGGCGGCACGAGACCGAGCTCTTCATCCGCAAGCATGTGTTCCCCGGCGGCTGGATTCCGAGCCTGTCCGAGACGCTGACCGAGATGGAGCGCTGCGGGCTGGAGGTGATCGACATCGAGAACCTGCGCCGTCACTATGCGCTGACCCTGGATGCCTGGGCGGAACGTTTCGACCGGCGCTGGCCGCAGATCCACGCGCTCGACCCCGGCCGCTTCGACGAGCGGTTCCGTCGTATCTGGCGCTGCTATCTGGTGGGCTGCGCCGAGATGTTCCGCTCGCCGGCCGGCTACACGCATCTGTTCCAGATCGTGTTCAGCAAGGGCAATGTCGGCGCCGGCTATCCGATGTCGCGGGCCCGCCTGTACGAGCATGAGCGCGAGCGCGGGAACCGGTGAGCGGCAGGCGCATGCCGACCGCGTCGCGCAACTGAAGGCTGCGCTGGCCGGCTCCGCCGCGGGCTCCGCGTCTGCCGCTGCCTCGGCCTCTGCGTCCGCCGACGCCGCTGCCGCCGGCTCGGGCTCGGGCTCGGGCTCGGATGCCGGCAACGAACTTCCGTGGCGTCTGCGGCGCGACGAATCGAACCTGTTCCGCGAACGGGCGGGCGCCGCACGGCGCCCTCTGGACCTGCGCGCCTTCACCCATGTGCTCGGGATCGATGCGTCGGCCGGCTGGGTCGACGTCGAAGGCAGCACGCCGTTCGACGCGCTGGTCGAGGCGACGTTGGCGGCGGGGGTGATGCCCGAGGTGGTGCCGCAGTTGAAGTCGATCACCGTCGGCGGCGCGGTGGCCGGCGTCGGCATCGAGGCCAGCTCGTTTCGTCACGGGCTCGTTCATCATGGCGTGCTGGAACTGGAGGTGCTGCTGGCCGACGGCAGCGTGGTCGTCTGCACGCCGGACGGCGAGCATGCCGATCTGTTCCATGCGTTCCCGAACTCCTATGGCACGTTGGGCTATGCGCTGCGGGTGCGGCTGCGCACCCGGCCGGTCAGGGCGATGGTGCGGGTCGATCACCACCGCTTCGACGACGGCGCCGGCGCATTCGCCGCGATGGCGCGCTTCTGCGACGACCCGGCCGCCGATTTCGTCGACGGCGTGGTGTTCGACCGGGGCTGCGTGGTGGTCAGCGTCGCCCGCTTCGTCGACGAGGCCCCGTGGGCCAGCGACTACCACTTCGAAAAGATCTACTACCGGTCGCTGCGCGAGCGCGACCACGACTACCTGACCGCCCGCGACTACCTGTGGCGCTGGGACACCGACTGGTTCTGGTGCTCGAAGAACTTCGGCCTGGACCGCCCGTGGTTGAGAACGCTGGTCGGACGCGAGCGGCTGAACTCGCGCACCTACACCCGCTGGATGCGCTGGAACGAACGCCACGGCATCACGCGGCGGCTGAACGCGCTGCTCGGCCGGCCTCGCGAATCGGTGATCCAGGACGTCGACCTGCCGATCGGCGAGGCCGCCGGCTTTCTGAACTTCCTGCTGCGCGAGATCGGCATCCTGCCGATCTGGATCTGTCCGCTGCGCGGCAACGACGATGTCTTTCCGCTGTACCCGCTGGCCGCCGGCGCGCTGTACCTGAACTTCGGCTTCTGGGACACGGCGCCGGCGGTCGAGGGCAAGCCGCCCGGGCATCTGAACCGGCTCATCGAGCACGAGGTGATGCGCCGCGGCGGCATCAAGTCGCTGTACTCCGATTCGTACTTCAGCCGGGACCAGTTCGCCGCGGCCTATGGTGTGTCCGCCTATGAGGCCGTCAAGGCCCGCTACGATCCGCAGCGGCGGCTGCCCGGGCTCTACGAGAAGTGCGTGCTGCGTCACTGACCCGCCGGGGGCACGAGCGGAGTGTCGGCAGGCCCCGAGCGCGGGCTTGCGCCAGCGCAAGGCGGGAACGCGCCGGACATGTTCCGATGAAGGGGTCTGCCGCGAAGATGACCGCGGACAATCCCGGCGCCGCGTGGCGCGTTGAATGGAGGACACCGATGACGACGATCGCCGAAGATCCGCAGGCGCTGACGCAGATCCGTGCCGCGCTGATCAGCCGGCAGGCCGAGCTGCGCGAAGCCGTGCACGCGGCGGAGCAGATCCGCCGGGGCGAGCCGCTCGATCGCACCGAGGTCGGCGACAGCAAGGACATGTCCGCGGGCCGGCAGCAGGCCGACGTCGACGAGGCGCAGGAACAGCGCGACATCGACGAGCTGCGGCAGGTCGATGCGGCGCTGGCGCGGCTGGCGGCGGGCGACTACGGCCTGTGCGTCGATTGCGGCGAGGCGATCGCGGCGCGCCGGCTGCTGGTGCAGCCGGCGGCACCGCGCTGCGTGGGTTGCCAGCAGCGCGTGGAACGCTGAGCACACCGGGTCACGGGCTCCTGCTGCGGTTCGTGCCGCGAGCGCGCGCCGTACCCCAGGGGTTCCCAGCGCGTATCCGGCGGCCGGTCCACCGCCCAGTCGGGATCGGCGCCGCTCGGGTGGTCGATGAAGAACGCCCAGGTGCCGTCGGGCAGTCGGCGGTGCACCTCCATGCCGTGATGGTGGACCTCGATCGGCTTGCCGTCCGGGCCGGTGCCGTGGATCAGCCATTGCGAACGGGTCATCGCGAAGTCGCCGGCCACCGTCGTGTGGTGCGTGATCACGTCCATCTGCGGCTTCAGGCCGATGTAGGCGGCCATCGTCCGGCGGATGCCCTGCTGGCCGTGGGCGATGTGGCTGTCACCATGGACGTCGTCGATCTGCACGACCGACGCTTCGGGATGGTAGAGCGCCGCCGCGGCTTCGACGTCCTGCGAGTTGAACGCGCGCGCCAGCCACAGATTGCACAGTTCGGGCGAGGGGGCTCCCATGATGATCTCCTTCATCCGTTCGGGGTCGCTGCGGGCCGGCGGTCCCGGAACAGCTCGTATCCCGGCGTCAGCAGACCGGCCGGATCGAATCGCCGCCTGGCGGCCTGCAGGGCGGTGAATGCCGGACCGAAATGCCGGCGCCAGTCGTCCTGCGACATCGGCATCGCGCTGACCGGATACAGCGTGCCGCCGGCATCGCGCAGCCGCTGATAGATCCGCCGGTTGTCGGCGACCAGCCGTTCGGCCCGCGCCCGGTCCGGCGTGTCGGGCACGCGGATCAGATTGAACGCGTGAACGACCGGCTCGGCCGGCAGCCTGATCAGCGGAGTATGGACCGCGTCGCGGCGGAACGCCGACATGACCACCTGGCCGAAGGGACCGAGATCCTCCGGTCGCAGCTTCGCGAGCTCCTCGGCGACGAAGACCGGTGCGCGGATGCCGCCTATGAAGGTGGTCAGCCACGGGTGCGGATGCTGCCACTGGCCGTTGGCGCGCAGCGCCTGCTCGAGCGCGTTCAGACGGCCGAGATATTCGAGATTCGGCATCGTGGCGATGCGGGCCCTGGCCCGTTCGTCGGACAGCCCGGCGAGCAATCGCTCGTCGTCGAGCATCGAGTCGACCATGCCCTTTACGATGTCCAGCCGGAACGACCAGCCCCGAGGCGTGGCCACCGCCGCGCCCTGGACCGCGTCGAAGCGCGGGTCCTCGGCCAGCAGCCGCTGATCGGCCAGCAGCGCATCGAGGTTCGCGTAGACGAGCTGCAGCCGCCGCACCTGCCGCGGTGCCGGCACCAGGCGCAGGCTCGCGCGGGTGATCACGCCGACCTGCCCGAGCCCGGCGCGCAGCGCGTCGAACAGCTCCGGCTCGCGATCGGGCGAGCACTCGAGCAGGGTGCCGTCGCCCGTCACCACCCGCATGCCGGTCACGTTGTCGGTCACCAGGCCGAAGCGCGACGTGGTGCCGCCGACGCCGCCCACCGCCAAGGTGCCGCCGACCGACAGCCCGAGATAATCGGGCAGCACCGCGGGCGCGAGCCCGTGCGGCAACGTCGCGGCCAGCACCTCGGTCCAGGTGGCGCCGGCTTCGACGATCACCTGATCGCCTTGCACCGCCGACACCGCGCGCAGCGAGGTGAGGTCGATCACCATGCCCCGTTCGACCAGCGAACGGCCGAACACCGAGTGACGGCGGCCCTGCGGCGCGACCGGGTACTGTCGTGCCGCCGCCCATCGAAGCGCGCGGGAGATGTCGTGCTCGGAGCCCGGCCGGACCACGTAGCGCGGCGTGCGCCGGACCAGTTGGCCGAAGTCGGTCGCTGCGGCCGACAGCGAGGCCGGGTCGTTGCGGATATCGCCGTCGAGCGGGGGGATGTCGTGCATCGTCGAAGCTCCCTGGAATGCCGCGGCGTGCCGGACGCTGCCCACGGAGCCGGCAGTCGCGGCGGCCGCCGCGGCGATCAGCACCCCGCGCCGGGCGGCGGTCGGCGTGGGGGTGTGGTCGCCGGTCGATCCCGATGGCCGGCCGCCGGCCGGTTTGCCCGTCTGCGCCGCTGATCTGGATGCCCGGGCTCTCGCGGATGTCGCGGCCGGCACGCATGTCACGGCATCTGCGGATGCCGCGGTATGAGCGGATGTCGGAGCTCGTCCGGATGTCCTCGTCGATTTCATCGCCGTTCTCCTTGCCCGGCGGCGCGCGCGGGCACGCCGGTCGTCGAAACCATCTTCACGCGCGGGGCGGCGGCGAACAACCCGCGGGCGGGCGATAGACTCTCTCGCGGATCGGGAGAATCGGATGAACCGCATCGACGATCTGCAAGCCTTCGTCGCGATCGTCGACCACGGCAGCCAGACCGCGGCCGCCCGTCATCTGCAGCGCACGTTGCAGTCGATCAGCCGGTCGCTGGCGACGTTGGAGCACAGCGTCGGCGTGCCGCTGATCCGGCGCACGACCCGGCGGTCGCAGCCGACCGAGGCGGGGCTGGCGTTCCATGCGCGGATCAAGTCGGCGCTGGCGGAGATCGACGAAGCGCGCAGCGAAGCGGCCGACCGCGCGCGGCAGTTGTCGGGCCGGCTGGTGGTCGCGGCGCCGGTGCTGTTCGCGCGCTCGTTCGTCACCCCGGTCGTCTGCGACTTCCTGGCGCGCTTTCCGGCGGTCGAGGTCGATCTGCGGGCATCGGACGAGCCGGCCGACCTGATGGGCGCGGATCTCGACGTGGCGATCCGCGTGCGCCAGCTTCCGGACTCGACGTTGAAGGTGCGCCGACTGGGCGAGCTGCGCCGCGTGACCGTCGCGTCACGCGACTATCTGCGCCGCCACGGCGGCCCGCGCGAGCCCGCCGAGCTGGCGCGGCATGCCTGCATCGTGCGTGCCGTCGACGGGCACGACGATCCATGGGTCTATTCGATCGGCGGCGAGCCGCGGACGGTCGCGGTCACCGGACGCCTGCGCACCAACGACATGCCGGCAGTGATCGAGGCGGTCGTCCGCGGCCTGGGCATCGGGCTCGCGCCCTGGTGGCAGGTGCGCGAGCTGATCGAAC
>DAISWF010000236.1:0-1817 GCA_036826495.1 Burkholderiaceae bacterium | reverse complement strand
GGCCTTACAAGCCCGCTGCCGGTCTTCGCGGTGTTCCCGCCGACCCGCACCCAGCCGCTGAAGGTCAGGCGGTTCGTCGACCTGCTGGCGGCGCGGCTGCGGGGGGCGCTGCGGTGACGGCCGGGCCGGGCGGTTCGCGAAGCTTGTCCAGGACCCACTGGGGTCGATCCGCGCAGGCCAGTTCATCCGGCCGATTCCGGACGCTCTCGATGGCCACCAGGAGCTGGGCCTTGTTCTGTTCCAGGCGCTTCTGCAGGACCTCGATCTCGGCCACCTTGCGCTCCAGGCTGGCCAGCAGCTCGGCATGCTGCCACCTGTTCTGTGCGTCGGGCAGGAGATGGCGGATCTCGTCCAGCGAGAAGCCGGCGCTCTGCGCGCTGGTGATGATCTCCAGCGTCAACACCGCCTCCGGACCATACTCGCGGTAGCCGTTCTCCTTGCGCCCGACCCCCCGGATCAGCCCGCTCGCCTCGTAGAAGCGGATGCGGGAAGGGGCCAGGCCGCTGCGTTTCGCCAGTTCGCCGATCTTCATGCCTGCCCCCGTTCACTGCACCTTCAGCCCGGTCTCCGCGATCATCTTCGTCCAGAGCTGGAGCTGCTCGCGCTGGTAGCGCAGCGCTTCGTCGCGCGACGTCCAGGTGGGGATGATGCCCGACTTCAGCAGCGCCGCGCCGATCTCCGGCTGTTTCATGATGGGTGCCAGCTCCACGCTGATCCGTTCGAGCACCTCGTTCGGGGTGCCCGCGGGCGCGGTCATCATCCACCAGCCGGAGAAGTCCGGCGGGGTGGGCAGGCCGCTCTCGGCGAAGGTCGGCACCTCGGGCAGCAGCGGGTGGCGCCTGGCGGTGGGCACGGCGACCGGGCGGATCTTGCCTGACTGGATCAGCGCCATCGCCGAGCCGGTGTCCGGGAACATGAGCTGCACGTGGCCGGCGGCGAGATCCACCAGTCCGGGCGGCACCGACTTGTACTGGACGTGCGCCATGTTCAGGCCGTTGGTCTTCGTGAACTGCCCGCCGTAGGTGATGCCGCCGGTGTTGCCGCTGGCGTAGCTCAGCTTGCCCGGGTGGGCCTTCACGTGGTCGAGCACTTCGCGCAGCGTCTTGCCGGGCACCTCCGGGTGGGCCACCAGCACGTAGTTCACCGAGGCGACGTGCGCGATCAGCGCGAGCTCTTTGGCAACGTCGTAGGGCACGTTCTCCATCAGCCCGCCCGGATTGGCAACCAGACCGGAGTTGGTGAGCAGGCCCAACGTGTAGCCATCGGGCGCGGCCTTCGCCACGAGGTTGGTGGCGATGGCGGTGTTTGCGCCGGGCTTGTGCTCGAGCACGATCGGCTGCCTGAGTGCTTGCGACAGCGGCTCGGCGATCGTGCGGGCCAGCACGTCGGTGGCCGACCCCGGACCGAACGGCACGATCACCTTGATCGGGCGGGCGGGCCAGGCCTGGCCGAACGCGGGCGCGACGCCGGCGGCCAGCAGAGAACCGAGAACGAGACGGCGGGTGGATTGCATGGTGACTCCTCTGGGGTCGTTGTGGTTTCCCGCCAGGATGCCACAAGAACAACAGGCCGCCGGCCGCAGCAGGCGTCCCACGCGGGCGAACAATCCCTACGCCGCCGCCCAGAAACCGGGCGGCGGCACCTGATCCGTTACTCGACCGTAACCGATTTGGCCAGGTTTCTGGGCTTGTCCACGTCGGTCCCGCGCGCCAGCGCCGTGTGATACGACAGCAGCTGCAGCGGCACCACGTGCAGGATCGGCGACAGCACGCCGACGTGGTCGCCGAGATTGACGATGTTGACGCCGTCGGACGGTT
>DAISWF010000235.1:0-9106 GCA_036826495.1 Burkholderiaceae bacterium | reverse complement strand
GCACCGGCCGTCACGACGACCAGCAGCCGGCCGCTGCGGCGGGCGAGCTGCACCAGCAGCAGGGCATCGGCGCTGCCATGGCCGGCCGGCAGCGTATAGACGTTGCCGGGTGCGGGAAGCGGGATCGGGGCGAAGACGGCGGCCACCGCGGGCGCGCCGGAACCGGAAGACATCAGGAAGGAGTGCCTGCGGGCAAATTTGCTATTGTAGGCTCTCGTATCGCAGCCTTCGCATCGTCACCGCTTCGCACCCGACATTGCCCCGCCTTCACCTGTCACCGCGGGCGTGCCCATGAATCCACGTCGACATTTCGCGATCGTGCCGGCCGCCGGTGTCGGCAGCCGCTTCGGTGCGCCGATGCCGAAGCAGTACCTGCCGATCGGTGAACGGACGGTGCTGCAGTGGGCGGTCGCGCCGCTGCTGCGGGCCCGCTGGATCGAGCAGGTGCTGGTGGCGGTGGCCCCCAATGACGATCGGGCTGCCGGCCTGTTCGCCGGTGAGCCGCGGGTCCGCGTGCTGCCGGTCGGTGGTGCGACCCGCCGTGACACCGTGCTGAATGCGTTGGCTCATCTTCACGATGCGCGCGACGATGATTGGGTGCTGGTGCACGATGCCGCGCGCCCGGGCCTGGATGACGAAGCGCTGCAGCGGCTGCGCGATGAACTGTCGGGCGAACCGTCGGCGGACCGACTGCCCGGCCCCTCATCCGACCCCACCGGCGGCGGACTGCTGGCGTGGCCGGTCAGCGATACCGTCAAGCGCGCCGGCGACGGCGACCGGGTCGCGGCGACCTTGCCGCGCGACGGCCTGTGGCTCGCGCAGACGCCGCAGATGTTCGGGCGCGCGGTGCTGCAGGCGGCGCTGGCGCGTCATCCGCAGGTGACCGACGAGGCCGGCGCGGTCGAGGCCGAAGGGCGGCCGGTGCGCCTGGTGCGCGGCAGCCTGACGAATTTCAAGGTGACCACCAGCGACGACCTGGCGCTGATGCGCCGGCTGCTGCTGGCCGGGGAGAAGCGATGACCCAACCCTTCCGGATCGGCCAGGGCTACGACGTCCATGCACTGGTGCCCGGCCGGCGGCTGGTGCTGGGCGGCGTGACGATCGCGCACCCGCGCGGCCTGCTCGGCCATTCCGATGCCGACGTGCTGCTGCATGCGATCACCGATGCGCTGCTGGGCGCCGCGGGGCAGGGCGACATCGGCCAGATGTTCCCCGACACCGATCCGGCGCTGGCCGGCGCCGACAGCCGCGGCCTGCTGCGCCAGGCGATGCAGCGGGTGCGTGCGGCCGGCTACGAGCTGGCCAACATCGATGCGACCGTCGTCGCGCAGGCGCCCCGGCTCGCGCCGTCGATGCCGGCGATCATCCGCTCGATCGCCGACACGCTCGGCTGCGATGTCACGCAGGTCAACGTGAAGGCGCGCACCACCGAACGGCTGGGCTTCGAAGGGCGTGGGGAAGGGATCTCGGCGCAGGCGGTGGCGCTGATCGTGCGTGCGCCGCAACCGTCACGCTGAACGGCCATGCCGGACGTCTCGCAGGCCCGAACCCGAGCGCGGCGGCTCACAGGAGCGATCATGGGCGACGGCGGCTTCTACCCGGGCGACTCGGGCGATCCCGGCCTGCCGGCGGAGCCGCACGTGCGGCGGGTCAGGCCAGGTCCTTCAGCAGCGTCGACCGCAATGATTCCGGCACCGGCGACACCTGCGCGCTGTAGCCCGGATGATCGACGCCGACCGACAGCGACGCGCCGCCCTTGAGCGCCGCGACCTGCGCCGCCGGCAGCTCGAAGCGCAGGAAGTGCACCGACGAGGTCTTCACGTCGTTCTCGCGCTCCATGTCCTCGTCGGCGATCGCGTGGATCCGCGGGCCGTCGCCGACCTGCACCCACACCTTGTCCTCGACGCCGATCAGCCGGGAGAGCTCGCGCTTGCGCTCCTCGACGTCGTCGTACTCGATCAGCATCGTCGCCTTGAAGTTGGATCCGTCCGGGATCAGCGGGTTGTAGGCGTCCAGCTCGTGCAGGATGCCCTGTTCCTCGAAGGTCTTCTCGATCCGCAGCATCTCCTGGATCTGATAGCGGACCGTCAGCTCATCCTCGAACATCAGCCGCATGTGCTCGCCCAGCGACAGGTTGCGCTGCTTCTTGTGCTCGAGCACCGAGCGGCGGAATTCCGGGCGGGCCTTGGCGTAGGCCTCCAACGTCATCAGCGATTCGCGGGTCACGGGTTGGTTCATGTCGGTCGACTCCATCAGGCGAGGCCATAGGCCATCCGCAGCAGCGTGATCGGGTGGGCGACCCGGCCGGCCAGGTCGCTGCCGGCCTTGGTCATGCCCTGTTCGATGTGGTGGGTCGCGAGCTGGCAGTCCGAGGCTACCCAGTCGACCGACCCGGCCGGATGCTCGGCCATCTGACGGAACACCGGCCGGCCGATCTTCATCGCGTTGGCATGAAATTCCTTCTTGACGCCCCAGGTGCCGGCATGGCCCGAACATCGTTCGACGGTGTTGACCTGGGTGCCCGGAACCATCTGCAGCATCTCGCGGGTCTTCTGGCCGACGTTCTGCACCCGCAGGTGACAGGCCACGTGATACGACACGTGACCCAGCGGCGCGCTGAACGCGGTGTTCAGCAGCCCGTCCTTGGCGCGCGCGACGAAGTACTCGAACGGGTCGAACATCGCATCGCGCACCGCGATCACGTCGGCATCCTGCGGATACATCAGCGGCAGTTCCTGCTTGAACATCAGCCCGCACGACGGGATCGGCGCGAGGATCGCATAGCCTTCGCGCGCAAGCCGAGCCAGGTTCGGGATGTTGCGCCCCTTCAGCTCGGCCACCGACTCCAGGTCGCCCAGCTCCAGCTTCGGCATGCCGCAGCATGCCTCGTGCTCGACCAGCACGTACGGGATGTCGTTGTGCGCCAGCACCTTGATCAGGTCGTGGCCGATGCCCGGCTCATTGTAGTTGACGTAACAGGTCGAGTAGATCGCGACCTTGCCGGGCGTGCGCTGCCCGTCGCGGACCGGCCGGTCGGCCGAGCGGGCCGCGTTCGGCCGGAACTTCTTCGGTGCGAACGGCGGCAGCCACGCCTCGTGATGCACGCCCAAGGTGTTCTCCAGCAGCTTGCGCGCCGCCGGCATCCGGTTCGCCTTGTTGACCACCTGCACGACGACCGGAATGCCGGCGAGCTTGCCGTTGCGATCGGTCGACGAAAGCTGCTTGTCGCGGAACTGCGTCGGGGTGCCGGCCTTGAACTGGATCGCCTTGGCGCGCAGCATCAGGTGCGGAAAGTCGACGTTCCACGGGTGCGGCGGCACGTACGGGCACTTCGTCATGTAGCAGACGTCGCACAGATAGCACTGGTCGACCACCTTCCAGTAGTCGTCCTTCTTCACGCCGTCGACCTCCAGCGTATCGCTCTCGTCGACCAGGTCGAACAACGTCGGAAACGCCTGGCACAGGCTCACGCAGCGGCGGCAGCCGTGGCAGATGTCGAACACCCGTTCCATCTCGGCCAGGCACTGCTGCTCGTCGTAGAACGCGGGGTTGCGCCAGTCCAGCGGATGGCGGGTCGGTGCTTCGAGGGATCCTTCACGTGCCGTCATGGTCGACGGGTCTCCTTTCGATGTCGTCGGTTCGAGCCGAGCGCGGGCGAAAAAAAGAGGGTGCGTGTCACCACGCATCCCTCTCGTTCACGAGCCATCCGGCAGGGCGATCCGTCGGAGCGGCTCCGCGGATGCCTGCCGGCCCGAGGCTGTCCGCCCCGGTTCAGCTCAGCGACTCGAGTGCCTTGGAGAACTTGTTGGCATGCGAACGCTCGGCCTTGGCCAGCGTCTCGAACCAGTCGGCGATCTCATCGAAGCCCTCGTCGCGGGCCGACTTCGCCATGCCCGGGTACATGTCGGTGTACTCGTGGGTCTCCCCGGCCACCGCGGCCTTCAGGTTCAGCTCCGACGAGCCGATCGGCAGATCGGTGGCCGGATCGCCGACGACGGCCAGATAGTCCAGGTGGCCGTGCGCATGGCCGGTCTCGCCCTCGGCGGTGGAGCGGAACAAGGTGGCTACTTCCGGATGACCTTCGACATCGGCCTTGTTCGCGAAATACAGATAGCGGCGGTTGGCCTGGCTTTCGCCGGCAAAAGCGGCTTTAAGATTGTCGTGCGTCTTGGTTCCCTTGAGGCTCGGCATCGCAGTCTCCCATCTAAAAGAAAATGATTCTCAATCACAAAATTGATCTACGAATCAACGTTCAACGAAGCGGCCCTCGTTCGGAGTGCTGCCGACAGCAGCAGTACCGCACCGTCGTCTACGACAGTGTACCCCGGGCGTTAAGCAGGCCCGATTGATTCTGCAAATTCGATTGATTGCCGCAGGCTATTGGCCGCCCGTCGACCGGGCCGGCGCATCGCGCAGGGTCAGCGACACGGTGAGCCCGCCCTGCGGCGTTTCCGACAGCTCGCAATCCCCGTCGTAGCGGCGGGCGATGCGTGCGACGATCGCCAGACCCAGCCCCGAGCCGCCGCGTTGCGTCGTGCGCTCGGTATCGAGACGGGCGAACGGCCGCAGCAGGCGTTCACGGTGCTCGGCCGGCACGCCGGCGCCGCGGTCGGCGACGGCCACGAGCAAACGGTCACGCTGGCGCGCGATGCGCAGCTCGACGTCGGCGAACGGCTGTCCCGGCGTCGTGCCGTAGCGCAGCGCGTTCTCGATCAGGTTGCCCAGCACCCGGGTCAGATCCAGCGGATTGCCGCGCCAGCGGGCATCCGGCGGATCGACCCTCGTGACGAGCTTCAGCTCGCCGCCGTCGATGCGGCCATGATAGCCGGCGGCCACGCCGGCCACCACCTCGTCGACCGCCACCGGTTCGATGCGCTGCTGTGCCGGTTCGGCGGCCACCCGCCCGTATTCGACGAACTGCCCGACGATGCGATCGATGCGTTCGATGTCCTCGGCCATCGATGCCTTGTCGGGCTCGGGCAGCGCGCTCAGCTCGATCTCCAGCCGCAGCCGCGCCAGCGGCGTGCGGATGTCGTGCGAGATGCCGGCCAGCCCCACCGCGCGGTCCGAGTCGATCGCCGCCAGCTCGGCGGCCAGCCGGTTGAAGCGCCGGTTGACCTCGGCGATCTCGGTGGTGGTCTCCTGCGGCAGCGCGCCCGGCGTGCCGCCGCGGCTCAGTTGCTCGATCGCCTGCGCGATCCGCGCCAGCGGCCGGTTCACGAGCTGACTGATCGCCAGTGCGCCGATACCCGACAGGCCGAGCGCCACGCCGAAGACCAGCCACCAGTTCGGGTCTTCCTGGCGATCGAAGCGCTCGCGGTCCAGCCGCAGCCAGTACGCATCGTCGTCGATGTCGAAGCTGACCCACAGACCGTCCTCGCCGTTGACGCGGCCGGCGAGCTGGGTCGGCGAATCGAATGCATTGCGCAGCCGTGCCTGCACCGCGTCGGCCAGCGCCGCGCGCGCCGGCTCGACCCGGGCGAGCGGCTCGATGCGGTCGCCCGGTTCCAGCGGCAGCACCCGCACGCCCTCGTCGCGCGCCAGCTCGATCAGCAGCGCCTGGCGTCGTTCGCCCTCGCTGGAGACCAATGCCGAGCGGGTCAGGTTGATCACCGATGCGAGCTCCCAGGCGAGCTGGCGGTCGGGCGGCGACTGGTCGAACACGCGCACGAGCTGCAGCGCCGCGACGACGCTGCCGAACACCAGCGGCGCGATCATCAGGAACGTGCGCAGGAACAGACTGATCCGCATCAGCGGCCGCCCCGCGCGGCCCCGCGGTCCGTGCCGTCAGGCACCGTCGGGGATGAACACGTAGCCCACGCCCCACACCGTCTGCAGGAAGCGCGGATGCGCCGGATCGGACTCGATCAGCTTGCGCAGCCGCGAGATCTGCACGTCGAGGCTGCGGTCGTAGGCACCGTATTCGCGCCCGCGCGCCAGCACCATCAGCTTCTCGCGCGACAGCGCGACCTTCGGATGCATCGCGAACACCTTCAGCACCGCGAATTCGCCGGTGGTCAGCGGCAGCGTCTCGCCGTTGCGGGTCAGCGCGCGGGTACCCAGGTTCAGCGTGAATTCGCCGAAGTGCACCTCGCCGCTTTCGGCGGACGGTGCGCCCGGCGTCTCGACCGCCTGCCGGCGGCGCAATACCGCGTTGATGCGGGCCAGCAGCTCGCGCGGATTGAACGGCTTGGGCAGATAGTCGTCGGCCCCCATCTCCAGGCCGACGATCCGGTCGACGTCGTCGCCCTTGGCGGTCAGCATGATCACCGGCGTCGTGTCGTTGGCGCCGCGCAGCCGCCGGACGATCGCCAGTCCGTCCTCGCCGGGCATCATCAGGTCGAGGATGATCAGGTCGAACGGTTCGCGCAGCAGCAGCCGGTTCATCGACGCGCCATCCTGCGCGAGGCTGACCTCGAACTGGTTCTCGGTCAGGTAACGGCGCAGCAGATCACGCAGCTTCGGGTCGTCGTCGACGACCAGGATGTGTTTGCCGGACAGCGACATGGCCGCATGATAGCGACCTTGCGCGGCCGGTGCCCACGGCCGGCAGACGACCGGTTACCCGCTGTTACAACAATTACCCCCCGCCGGGTTACCGCGAACCACCGCCTTGCCTAGAATGGCTGCGGTCGACTCCCTGGATGTACCGTGCCCAACCCCCTGCGCCGCCTGCTGACCGGTTCGCTGCTGCTGCTCGTCGCCAGCGGGAGCATGCCGGCGTTCGCCGGCGACCGGCTCGATCCGGAGGAGCGGATGCGGCTGCGCGGCGAGCTGCGGCGTCATGCGTCGGAAGACCGGATGCGGGCGCACGAGTCGTGGCGCGGCGGGCCTCCCCACCGGTATGGCGCGCCGCCCCCCGCGGCGATGCCGGGCTACGGCGCACCGCCTGCCGATGGATCGGTGGGCTACCGTGGGCCCGCATACCAGGGCGGGGCGGCCACCGGCTATGGCCCACCGGTCCATGGCCCGGCGCTGTCGCCGCCGGCCGACGGCCAGGCGGGCGGGCCGGGCTACGCCGGCGGGCCGCGGCTGTCGCCGGAGGAGCGGCGGGCGCTGCGCCGGCAGCTTCGCGATGCACGCCGCCACGGGTTCGGCGATCCGTCGGGCAGTCGGTAGAGAGGCCCCCTGCCCGATCGGGCAACGGATTCTGACCTTACAATCCGGCGGGTGACATCCGCGAATCCGCATCCGCCGCCGGCCTGTCTGCTGGCGCTCGGCACCTCGGGTGATACCTGCACGGTGGCGCTGCGCCACAGCCGCGACGGCCGGCGCGTGACGGTCACCCGCAACGGTTCGCCCCAGGCCGGCCGCTCCGGGCAGATCCTCGGGCTGGTCCGGGCGCTGTGCGCCGAACAGCAGGTGGAACTGGCGAACATCGATGTGATCGCGTTCGATGCGGGGCCCGGCGGCTTCACCGCGCTCCGGGTGGCCTGCGGCGTCGCGCAGGGTCTGGGCTTCGCGCTCGAGCGGCCGCTGCTGCCGATCGGCTCGCTGGCGGCGATCGCCTGGCAGGCGGCGGCGGGGCAGCGGGTGTTCGTCGCGATCGACGCCCGGATGGGCGAGGTCTACTGCGCGGTGTTCGACCGACCGGCCGACGGCGAGCCGCGCGCGGTGGTGCTGCCGACGGTGCTCGCGCCCGAGGCGGCGGTCCAGCTTTTCGAGCGCTGTCGGGCCGTCGATGCGACGGCGCCGGCCGATGCGGCTTTGCCGCAGCCGGCACCGCCGCAGCAGCCAGACGACGCAGTGGGCGACAGGGCAGGCGCGATCGCGCTCGGCGACGGTTTCGCCCGGCATGCCGCGCTGGCCGACTGGTATCGGCATCGGGCTCTGCAGTGCGATCCGACCGTCGTGCCGTCGGCCGACGCGCTGGCCGGCCTGGCCGAGCAGGCATGGCGGGCCGGCCGGGCGGTGGCGGCTGCCGACGCGGCGCCGTTCTATGTCCGCGACAAGGTGGCGCTCGACGTCGACGAGCAGGCGCAGGCGCGCGCCGGGAGCGGCCGGTGAGCGCGGCCCGCGACTCGGCGCCGCTGGTCCGCTGGCAGGTGCGGCCGATGGGCGTGCGCGACACCCCGCAGGTCGCCGACATCGAAGCGCAGATCTATCCGTTTCCGTGGACCCGCGGCAACTTCGTCGATTCGCTGAAGGCGGGGTACGACGCCTGGGTGTTCGAGCTGCCCGGCACGATGATCGGCTATGCGATCGTCATGTGGCTGCCCGACGAGGTACATCTGCTGAACCTGTCGGTGGCCGCCGCGCATCAGGGCCACGGTCACGGCCGCTCGATGCTGCAGTGGCTGTGCGACGATACGGCGCGCCGCGGCGCGGGTTCGATGCTGCTGGAGGTGCGGCCGTCCAACGAACGGGCGCGGCTGCTGTACGACTCGATGGGCTTTCGCCAGCTCGGCGTGCGCAAGCGCTACTACCCGGCGCACGACAACACCCGCGAGGATGCACTGGTACTGGTCAGGTCGATCCGATGAACAGCTCAGATGACGACACCGTGCGCCGCGAGCGCGCCTACGCGGCGCTGGGCCTGGGGCCGCGCTGGGTGGTGCGGCCCGGCGGCGCGCTGGCCGGGTGGGCGGTGCCGGGCGGAAGCGATGTCGCGGTCGCCGGGCAGCCACCGGAGTCCGGCAGCGCCCGGCATGCCGCGGCTGCGCCCATCGCCGGGCGGGCGGCACTCTCGACGCCCGCCGGGCAGAGCGCGGTTCCCGCGGGGGACGCATCGGCAGCCTCTCCAGCTCCCGTTGCCGCGCCCGCCGAGCCGGCCCCGGTTGCGCTGCTCGGCTGGGACGAGCTGCGTGCGCGGGTCAGCGGATGCCGCGCCTGCGGGCTGTGCAAGACCCGCACGCAGACGGTGTTCGGCGTCGGCCCGCAGAGCGCGCGCTGGATGCTGATCGGCGAGGCGCCGGGTGCCGAGGAGGATGCGCGCGGCGAGCCGTTCGTCGGCAAGGCCGGGCGGCTGCTCGACAGCATGCTGGCGGCGATCGGCCTGTCGCGCGAGCGCGACGTGTTCATCGCCAACGTGCTCAAGTGCCGGCCGCCGCAGAACCGCGATCCGCAGCCCGACGAAGTGCGCCAGTGCGAGCCGTTCCTGATGCGG
>DAISWF010000234.1:0-9117 GCA_036826495.1 Burkholderiaceae bacterium | reverse complement strand
TCGACAAGCCGACGCGCCGCACCAGCTATACCGCGACGCTCGAGGTGCTGTCGCAGTGATCGCGGGGCGGCGAGGCATGGCGGTGCTGCCTGCCGTCGCGGCTGACCGGTTGCGCGGCGGCGCCGACCCGGCGGGGGCGGTGGCGTGGAGGGGGCGGTGACGTGGCGGATGCGATGGCCCCATCGATGGCTGCGATGAGCCCCATGACGACGGCGCATGCCGCCCACGTGCTGATCCCGCCGCGGATAGCCGACACGCCGCCCGCGCTGGGCGGCGTCGTGCATCGCTTCGGTGGCCTGACGATGGGCACGGGCTGGCAGGTCTGCGCGGTGGGTTCGCGCAGCGCGCCGCTCGAACGCTGGCGCGCCTCGGTCGAGCGGGTGCTGGCCGCCGTCATCGACGAGATGAGCACCTGGGAGCCGGCCTCGGCGCTGCGCCGCTTCAACGATTCGCCGGCCGGCAGCTTGCACACGATCCCGGCCGGTTTCGCCGAGGTGCTGACGGCCGCGCTGGCGATCCGCGAAGCGAGCGGCGGCGCCTTCGACCCGTGCGCCGGCGCGCTGGTCGATGCCTGGGGCTTCGGGCCGTTCGCCAGTTTCCAGGATCCTGCTTTCATTCCGCCGGATCCGCGGGCGTTGCGGCCGCTGTCCGGCGCGGCCGTGTCCGGGCTGGCATTCGATCCGGTCACGCGCACGCTGCGCCAGCCCGGCGGGCTGCGGCTGGACCTGTCGGCGATCGCCAAGGGCCATGCGGTCGACCGGGTCAGCCGCTGCCTGCGGCAGGCCGGCATCGACGCCGCGCTGATCGACATCGGCGGCGAACTGTCCGGTCGCGGGGTCAAGCCCGACGGTCAGCCCTGGTGGGTGGCGCTCGAATCGCCCGACGGCTCGCGGACGCATCCGCACCGGGTCGCGCTGCACGGGCTCGCGGTCGCGACGTCCGGGGACTACCGCCGCTGCTTCATCGATCCGGCAACCGGCACTCGCCGATCGCACACGATCGATCCCCGCACCGGTGAACCGGTCGCGCATGCGCTCGCATCGGTCACCGTGCTGCACGAATCCTGCATGGCCGCCGATGGCTGGGCCACGGCGCTGATGGCGCTGGGGCCGGAGCAGGGCATGGCGCTCGCCCGCGAGCAGTCGCTGGCGGCTCTGCTCGTCGTGCGCCGGCCCGATGGCGGCTTCGACGAACATCTGTCGCCGGCCCTGGTGCCGTTCACGCAGTGAGCCCGGCGCGTCTGTGGGCCGCGCTCGCGGTGCTGCTCGCCTATGCGGCGCTGTGCGCAGCGATCGTGCTGCGCGAGCGCCGGCGGCGGCGGCGCGAACGGCTGGAGGCGCTGCAGTGGGAGCAGGACGCACCGGTTCCGGCTGCGCCGGAGCAGGGTACGGACGACCGTCAGCCGCACGGCCGCGCAGCGCGCGCCCAGGTCGTCGCGGGGCCCGGCGCTGCGGCGGGGAGTGCGCAAGGCGATCACGTGCGAGGTGCGCGCCCGCCGCTGCTGATCCTCCATGCCAGCCAGACCGGCGAATCCGAGGCGATCGCGCGCGACACCGCACGGGTGCTGCACGGCGCGGGCCTGGCGGTGCAGGTGCGGCCGCTCGGCGAGCTGCGGCGCGAACGTCTGCGCGAATCGGGCCGGCTGCTGATCGTCGCCAGCACCTACGGCGAGGGCGATCCGCCCGACAGCGCCGCCCCGTTCGTCGATCGCGAACTGCGCACGGTCGGCGAGCAAGCCGATCTGCATGGCGTGCAATACGGCCTGCTGGCGCTCGGCGATCGGAGCTATCAGCACTTCTGCGGCTTCGGCCGTACGCTCGATGACTGGCTGAAGGGTCAGCGGGCACAGCCGATGTTCGAGCGGATCGACGTCGACAGCGGCGATCCGCAGGCGCTGCAGGCGTGGCGCGAACGGCTCGGCGAACTGGCCGGCGACGCGGTGTCGGACGACTGGCGTTCGGCGCCGGCCTTCGAGCCCTGGCGGCTGGTGCAACGTACGCTGCTCAATGCGGGCAGCCAGGGCGGCCCGCTGTACCACCTGGTATTCGAACCGGCGGACGGCGAGCATGCGCCGCGCTGGGAGGCTGGCGACATCGCCGAGGTGCAGGTTCCGGCCGACCTGGAACGGCCGCGCGACTATTCGATCGCATCGCTGCCCGACCAGCGCCGGCTGGAACTGCTGATACGCCGAACGCAGCGCGCCGACGGCAGTCCGGGCCTCGCGTCGGGCTGGCTGACCGGTGCGCCGGCCGGCAGGCTGGTCGTCACGCAGATCGGCAGAGCGGCCCGCACGCAGCCGCCCATCGCCCGAACCGACGCGCGCGGCGACGCACACCGGGACGCACACCCGGGCGAGCATTTCGGCGCACACCCCGGCGCACAACCCGGCGCACACCCCGAAGCACATCTCGAAGCACATCTCGAAGCACTCCCCGACGCAGACACGGGCGAACACCAGGACCATCTCGCCGTCGGCGATCCGGTGATGCTGCGGATCCGCACGAACAGCGGCTTTCGTCTGCACGCCAACGCCGGCCGCCCGCTGATCCTCATCGGCAACGGCACGGGCTTGGCAGGGCTGCGCGCCCATCTGCTGGCGCGCGCCGCGGCCGGAGCCACGCCGCCGGCCTGCTGGCTGCTGTTCGGCGAACGGCAGGCGCATTGCGACGGCTACTTCGGCGACGAGATCGATCGCTGGCTGCGCGATGGCGTGCTCGCGCGCGTCGACCGCGTCTATTCGCGCGACGACCCCGCCCGCCGGCGCCATGTGCAGCATGCACTGCAGGAACAGGCCGCGCTGCTGCGCGAGTGGGTGCTGCAGGGCGCCGCGATCTACGTCTGCGGCAGCGCGCAGGGCATGGCGCCGGCGGTCGACCGGGTGCTGCGCGACGCGCTCGGCGATGCGCGGATGCGCTCGCTGATCGAGCAGGGCCGCTATCGGCGCGACGTCTACTGAACGCTGCGAACCGCTTCTCGAAGCGCGGCGGCGTTTAGCCGATCTGAACCCGGCTTCAGAAACGATCGATTGACCACCTCGACAGCCCGGCGGAATGTTCGGTCACCGCCGGCCGGCCCGGCGTCCACCACCGGACGACATGAAAAGAACACTTCCGCTGACCGCGCTGGTCGCCGTCGCCGGCCTGCTCGCGGGCTGTGCGCAGAATCCGGCTCCGACCCTGAAGGATTTCGGCAGCTTCCACGTCGGCGGACGGCAGGTATCGCTGAGCGGCTACCCGGTCATCGAGAGCGTGTTCACCCGCGGCGCGGCGCCGACGCGGGTCGACCCGAACGGCGACTTCGAGGTCGAGCAGATGTACGTGCAGTACATGATTCCCGGCGAGCAGAAAGGCCGGTATCCGCTGCTGATGTGGCACGGCGGCGGTCTGACCGGCGTCACCTGGGAGACCAAGCCCGACGGCAGGCCCGGCTGGATGCAGTACTTCTTCCGTGCCGGTCATGCAGTGTATGTGTCGGATGCCGTCGAGCGTGGTCGTGCATCGTGGGCGCGTTATCCGGAGATCTACCAGGGGCAGCCGTTCTTCCGGACCAAGAAGGAGGCGTGGGAGACCTTCCGCGTAGGCACCACCTACGACCTCGACCCGGCCAAGCGGGTCGCGATTCCGGGCGTCAAGTTCCCGACGGCCGCGCTGGACCAGTTCGCCAAGCAGTTCGTGCCGCGCTGGACGATCAACGACGGGCCGACGCAGGCCGCCTACAACGCGCTGGTGCAGAAGGTCGGGCCATCGGTGCTGATGGTGCACAGCCAGTCGGGCAACTTCGGTTTCCACGCCGCGCTGGCGGCGCCCGACAAGGTCAGGGGGGTCATCGCGATCGAGCCCGCCGGCGCGCCGCCGCCCGGCCCGGAGCTCGACAAGCTGAAGGACATCCCGATGCTGATCATCTGGGGCGACAACATCGACAGCCACCCGATCTGGGTCCGTCAGTCGCCGGCTTCGCGCGCGTTCGCCGACGATCTGAACCGGCGCGGCGGCAAGGTCGAGCTGATCGACCTGCCGAAGATCGGCATCACCGGCAACAGCCACATGGTGATGATGGACACCAACTCCGACCAGATCGCCGAGCTCATCCAGGCGTGGATGAAGCGGAACGCCCTCGCGCAGTAACCGGCCCCGGGGAGCGTCGCGGACGCCCGCGCGAACGGTCGGCGGCCTGACCGGCTGCGTCCTGCGCGCGGTCGGCGGCCGGCGCTGCTCGCTCGGGAGCCGGGGCGATCGTCGCGATCCAGCGGCGGAACAGCCGGTGGTTCGACTGGTTGGCCTTGCGGCGCGCCCATACCAGGTGGTAGCCGTCGCCGGTGCGCAGCACCTGCTGAAACGGTGCCACCAGCTTGCCGGCGTCCAGATCGTCGCGCACGTATTCCTGCTGCGCCAGCGCCACGCCGAGGCCGTCGATCGCCGCCTGGTAGGTGACGGCCGCATTGGCCAGCCGGGTCGAGCGGTGCGGCCGCAGATCCTGCAGACCCTGTGCGGCCAGCCACAGATCCCACCCGCCGGTGCGCATCATCGAATGCAGCAGCGTCTGGCCGGCGAGGTCCGATGGCTGCTTCAGCAGTCGGGCGATCGCCGGGCTGCAGACCGGCAGCAGCGCATCGTCGAAGATCGGCTGGGAATCGGCATCGCTCCAGCGGCCGTTGCCGTGACGCACGACGAAGTCGATTTCCTCGACCAGCGCATCCTCCTCGCGCGGATAGGTGCCGACCTCCAGCTCGAAGTCGGCATGCTCGCGGTAGAAGCCGGCCAGCCGCGGCACCAGCCAGCGGATCGCGAACGTCGGCGTGACCTTGAGCCGCAGCCGGCGCAGCCCCGGATCGCCGGCGACGTCGTGCACCGCCCGGTCGATCTCGGCGAAGCTGACCTCCAGCCGGCGCGCGAGATGCCGGCCGCCGTCGGTCAGCACCAGCCGGCGGTACTGGCGCATGAACAGCTCCACCTGCAGCGCATCCTCCAGGTGGCGGATCTGCTGGCTGACCGCACCCGGCGTCACGCTGAGCTCCTGCGCGGCACGGGTCACGCCGCCCAGCCGCGCCACCGACTCGAACACCCTCAGGGATGCCAGACTGGCCCTGGAACGCATGCCGTCCTCCTTCAGCGTTTCCTGCAACGCTTCCTTTAGCGTTTCTGAACGAACGTTCAGAAACTATCGTTTGACCCCGCAGCGGCTGCCTTAAATCATCGGCACCTTCGCGGTGCCTCGACCATCGACTCCGGCAAGCCGCGCGAGGCCCAATTCATTTTTAGTTTCGCTAAAGCCCGAGTTTGACTGAATACCGGACGGGGAGACAAGCAGATGCTGAAGGCGCTGGGGGCGGCACTGATCGGGTGGGGGATCATGATGGCCGGCGCGCCGGCCGCCGCGCAGGCATGGCCCGCCCAGCCGATCAAGCTGGTGGTGCCGTGGCCGCCCGGGGGTGGCGTCGACACCTCCGCCCGCATCATCGTGCAGGCCCTGTCGCAGCGGCTGGGTCAGCCGATCGTCGTCGAGAACCGCCCGGGTGCGGGCGGCAACATCGGCACCGAGCAGGTGGCGCGCGCCAGGCCCGACGGCTACACGTTGCTGATGGGCTCGGTGTCGCCGAATGCGATCAACGTCCATCTGTACTCGCGCCTCGGCTTCGATGCGGCCAAGGACTTCAGCGCGATCACGCTGGTCGCATCGGTGCCGAACATTCTCGTTGTGCCGGCGAAGTCGCCGGCCAACAACGTCGCCGATCTGCTGCGCATCGCGCGGGCCAAGCCCGGCTCGGTCAACTACGCGTCGGGCGGCGTGGGCTCGTCGCAGCATCTGGCCGGCGAGCTGTTCAAGAGCATGGCCAGGCTGGAGCTGGTGCACGTGCCGTACAAGGGCACGTCGCCGGCGGAGGTCGGGCTGATGGCCGGCGAGGTCGACATGATGATAGACACCACCGCCGCGCTGCCGCTGATCGCGTCGGGCAAGCTGAAGGCGCTGGCGGTCGCCGCGAAGACGCGGCTGGCCGCGCTGCCCGACGTGCCGACGCTCGACGAGGCCGGCGTGTCCAACGTCTATGCCGGCGCCTGGTACGGCGTGATGGGGCCGGCCGGTCTGCCCCGCGAGATCGTCGATCGCATCAGCCGGGAGATCAACGCGGTGCTGCAGACGCCCGAGATCATCAAGCGGATGGAAGAGTTCGGCGCCACGATAGGCGGCGGCACGCCCGAGTCGTTCCACCAGTTCGTGCTGTCGGAGATCGCCCGTTATGCGGACATCGTGAAGCTCGCCGGAGCGAAGGTCGAATGACCGGCCTCGCCGGGCCGGCCGACGCGGAGTCCGTTCGCCGATGAGCGGCCGCACGATGCTCGACCGGATCTGGGCGCGTCATGCGATCACCGAACGCGACGACGGCCAGACGCTGCTGTACATCGATCGCCATCTCGTGCAGGACGGCTCGGCGCCGGCGTTCGAGATGCTGCGCCAGCGCGGGCTGAAGACCCGCGCGCCGGCGCGCACCTTCTCGGTCGCCGATCACTACGTGCCCACCATCAGCCGGCGGCTGGACGACGTGGCCGATCCCGAGAAGCGCGCGATGGTGCAGGCGCTGACCGGCGATTCGGCGGCGGCCGGCATACGCATGTTCGCGCTGGACGACGCGCGCCAGGGCATCGTCCACGTGGTCGCGCCCGAGCAGGGGCTGAGCCTGCCGGGCATGCTGATCGTCTGCGGCGACAGCCACACGTCGACGCACGGTGCGCTGGGCGCGCTCGCGTTCGGCATCGGCGCCACCGAGGTCGCGCACGTGCTGGCGACGCAGACCCTGTGGCAGCGCAAGCCGCGGGCGATGAGGGTGCGGATCGACGGCAGCCTGCCGGCCGGCGTCACCGCGAAGGACCTGATCCTCGCGGTGATCGCCCGCATCGGCGCCGCCGGCGCCAGCGGTCATTGCATCGAATACGCGGGCAGCGCGATCGAGGCGCTGTCGGTCGAAGGGCGCTGCACCGTCTGCAACATGTCGATCGAGGCCGGCGCGCGGGCCGGCATCATCGCACCCGACGAACGGACCTTCGCGTATCTGGCCGGGCGGCCGTTCGCGCCGGCGGCCGGCGACGACTGGCAGCGCAGCGTCGCACAGTGGTCGACCTTGCGTTCGGACCCGCAGGCGACGTTGGATCGCGAGGTGATGCTCGATGCGTCGGACATCGCACCGATGGTCACCTGGGGCAACAGCCCGGAGAATGCGGTGCCGATCGATGCGCGAGTGCCCGATCCGGCGGCCGAGCCCGATCCGGCGCGGCGGGCCGCGATGCAGGCGGCGCTCGGCTACATGGGCCTCGAGCCCGGCGCGCAGATTGCGTCGATCACCGTCGACCAGGTGTTCATCGGCTCCTGCACCAACGGCCGCATCGAGGACCTGCGCGCGGCAGCCGCGGTGGTGCGCGGCAACCGCGTCGCCGCCGGCGTGCAGGCCTGGGTCGTGCCCGGCTCCGGCCTCGTCAGGGCACAGGCCGAGGCCGAGGGGCTGCACGAGGTGTTCCTGCAGGCGGGCTTCCAGTGGCGCCATGCCGGCTGCTCGATGTGCCTGGGCACCAACGGCGATCAGGTGCCGCCGGGCCGGCGCTGCGCGTCGACGTCGAACCGCAACTTCGTGGGCCGGCAGGGACCTGGCTCGCGTACCCACCTGATGAGCCCGGCGATGGCGGCGGCGGCAGCCGTCACCGGCCGGCTGACCGATATCCGACGATGGGGCGGCGCGCGATGATCCCGTTCACCCGGCTGCAGGCGGTGGCGATGCCGCTGCCGCGCCCGAATCTGGATACCGATCAGATCCTGCCGGCCCGCTATCTGCAGAAGCCGCGCGATGTCGGCTTCGCGCAGTTCCTGTTCGACGATGTGCGGCGGCTGGCCGACGGCAGCCGCGACCCGGCGTTTCCGCTGAACCAGCCGGTGTACCGGGATGCGCGGATCGTCGTCGGCGGCGCCAACTTCGCATGCGGCTCGTCGCGCGAGCATGCGGTCTGGGCACTCGCCGACCATGGTTTCCGGGCCGTCATCGCGCCCGGCTTCGGCGACATCTTCCGCGGCAACGCGCCGAAGAACGGCCTGCTGCCGGTGGTGCTGCCGGCCGCCGACGTCGAGCATCTGCTGAACCTGCTCGCCGCCCGGCCCGGCGCGTCCTTGACGATCGACCTGCAGACCTGCGAGGTCGGCCTGCCCGACGACAGCCGCCGCGCGTTCGACATCGAACCGTTCGCGCGTCACTGCCTGCTGAACGGGCTCGATGAGATTGACTACACGCTGACCTTGATGCCGCAGATCGAGGCTTTCGAACGAAGAATGGAAGAACGAGAGATGGAAGAGCGAAAGACGGAAGGCTCCGACCGATGAAGATCCTGGTCCTGCCCGGTGACGGCATCGGCGTCGAGGTGACGCGCGAAGCGGTCAAGGTGCTGCGCGCGGTGACCCGCGGGCGCGCGCTGGAACTGGTCGAGGCGCCGATCGGCGGCGCCGGCGTGGCGGCTGCCGGCGATCCGCTGCCCGCGCAGACGCTGGCGCTGGCGCGCGCCAGCGATGCGATCCTGTTCGGCGCGGCCGGCGTGCCCGGCGACGAGGCGCTGCCCTACGAACAGCGCCCGGGCGCGAGCCTGCTGCGGCTGCGCAGCCATCTCGATCTCTATGCGAACTACCGGCCGATCATGCTGTTCCCCGAGCTGATCGGCGCATCGAGCCTGCGGCCCGAGATCGTCGGCGGCACCGACCTCCTGATCCTGCGCGAGCTGTCGGGCGATGCCTATTTCGGCGAGCCGCGCGGGGTCGAGGTGCGCGACGGCCGCCGTCACGGCTTCAACACGATGGCTTATGACGAGGCGCAGATCGCGCGGATCGCGCACGACGGCTTCCGCGCGGCGCGTCAGCGCCGCCGGCGCCTGTGCTCGGTCGACAAGGCCAACGTGCTGGAGGTGATGCAGTTGTGGCGCACCGTGGTCGGCGAGATCGGCCGCGAGTATCCCGACGTCGAGCTGACCCATCTGTTCGTCGACGCGGCGGCGATGCATCTGGTGCGTCAACCCACCGCCTTCGACGTGATCGTGACCGGCAACATGTTCGGCGACATCCTGTCCGACGCGGCGGCGATGCTGACCGGCT
>DAISWF010000233.1:7598-9128 GCA_036826495.1 Burkholderiaceae bacterium | reverse complement strand
AGCCGGATGGACGAGGTGATCTACGAGGAGTTCAAGGGCACCGGCAACATGGAGATCCACCTCGATCGCCGGATGATGGAGAAGCGCGTCTACCCGGCGATCAACATCAACCGCTCCGGCACCCGCCGCGAGGAGCTGCTGATCCCGGCGCCGGTGCTGCAGAAGATCTGGATCCTGAGGAAGCTGCTGCACGACATGGACGAGCTGCAAGCGATGGAGTTCATGCTCGACAAGCTGCGCGCGACCAAGAGCAACCAGGAGTTCTTCGAGATGATGAAGCGGGGGGGCTAGGAGTCTGTCGGGGTTGCCCCCCGAAGCGCCTGCGGCGCCTCCCCCCCGAGGGGGGCGATGCAGGCGGCCCGGCGAAGCCGGTTCCGCCGCATCCCTCCAGTGGGCCGCGCTCCGCGCATCCCCCATTGCGGTGAATAGCCTTAGTCTTCTATAATTATCGGCTTCGCTCGATTTTCGCAGGGCGCCACCGCCCGCAGGACACATATGAAAGCTGGCATCCACCCCGACTACCGCGACGTGGTGTTCGTAGACGTCACCAGCGGCTTCAAGTTCATCACCCGCTCGACGATCGCCACCCGCGAGAAGATCAAGATGGACGATGGCAAGGAGTATCCGATGTTCAAGCTGGACGTCACGTCGGAATCCCACCCGTTCTACACCGGCGCGCAGCAGCGGATCATCGAGACCGGCCGGGTCGAGAAGTTCCGCCAGAAGTTCGCGCGCTCGGGCAAGGCGGGCTGAGCTGCCGGCCACCTCCGACCGACGGTTTCCCTGACGGAACCGACATTGCGCGCATGCGGGCGGCCGGCAGGCCGCGGTGCTTCGTGAAAAGGCAGCGACGGCTGCCTTTTTTCATTTGATCGCGGCCCTCCCGCCGACGGCCCTCCCGCCGATCCGGCCAGAGCCCTGCCAGTAACCGGCCAAGAGCCGACCAGCAAAAACCCCCGAACCTTGCGCCCCTTCATCCTCACCGAACTGCAGGCCGGCAAGCTGCCCCGGTGGGGACTGCTGCTGCTGTGCGCGCTCTATGCGCTGCCGGGGTTCGTCGGCCGCGATCCGTGGCGGATCGACGATGCCGCCGGCTTCGGCGTCGCGCTGACGATGGCGCGCGGCGGGCTGGCCGACTGGCTGATGCCCAACGTCTTCGGCGAGCCGATCCCGGGCGACGGCCCGCTGCCGTTCTGGCTGTCGGCGCTCGTGATCCGGGTGTTCCGCTTCGCCCCCGAGCACGCGACGATGCGGCTGGTCGCGCTGGTGGGCCTGGCGCTGCTGTGGAGCCTGTTCTGGTACGCCCCCTACAACCTCGCCCGCCGGCCCGGCATGCAGCCGTCCGATCCGTTCGGCGCATCGGCGTCGCGCGTCGACTTCGGCCGGGCGATCGCCGACTCGGCGCTGCTGCTGATGCTGGCGACCCTGGGCCTGCTGGTGCGGCTGCACGAGACCACCGCCGGCGCGGCGCAGGTCACGTTCGTCGGTCTGTACCTGTTCGGTGCCGCCTATGCGCTCGACTTCCCCCGC
>DAISWF010000233.1:0-7578 GCA_036826495.1 Burkholderiaceae bacterium | reverse complement strand
TGGCGCTGACGACAGGCTGGCTGCCGGCGCTGGCGCTGCTGGCGGCGCTGGCGCTGCTGACCTTCGTCAGCGACCCCTACCGGCTGATCCGCACCCCGGTGCTGGCCGCCGCACTGCCGGCGGCGCTGCTGCCGGCCGCGCTGTGGCCGCTGGCGCTGGCGGCCGGCGGCGCCGAATCGCAGCAGTGGCTGGCCGGCTGGCTGGCCACCAACGCGGCCTCGGTCGGCGGCCCGTCGCTGCGTAACCTCGACTACCTGGTGCGCACGCTGCCGTGGTTCTTCTGGCCGGCCTGGCCGATCGCGCTGTGGGGGCTGTTCGCCTGGCGGGGCCGGCTGCGCGAACCGGCGGTGGCGCTGCCGCTGGTCAGCCTGGCCGCCCTCTTCGTGGTGACCTTGCTGGCCCCGGACGGCAGCGAGTATCTGCTGCTGCCGCTGGGGCCGCCGCGGGTGATGCTGGCGGCGGTCGGCCTGCCGATGCTGCGCCGCGCGGTGGTGAGCCTGATCGACTGGTTCGCGGTGATGACCTTCACGCTGATCGGCGTGGTGACCTGGGCCTACTGGATCGCCTACATCAGCGGCTATCCGCCGACTATGGCCTACAAGGCATCGCTGCTGGCGCCCGGCTTCAAGCCCGAGTGGATCCTCGACGAGATCGTGCTCGGCGTGCTGGCCACCGCCGCCTGGCTGCTGCTGGTGCGCTGGCGGGTATCGCGCCAGCCGCCGATGATCTGGCGCGCGGTGGTGCTGGCCAGCGGCGGGCTGGTGCTCGCCTGGTTCCTGCTGATGACCCTGTGGCTGCCGGTGTTCGACGAGCGGAACACCTACCGGGTGATCGCCGCCGGTGCGCGGCAGAACCTGCCGGACGACTACGACTGCATCGCCACCCGCTCGCTCGGGCTGGCCGAACGCACCAGCCTCGCCTACTTCGCGCACCTGCGGTTCGGTGCCGGGGACGCGCAGCAGACCGGCTGCGACTGGCTGCTGATCGAGGACAACGGGCCGCTGTCGCGGGTCATCGGCCCGCAGGAGGAAGGCTGGACGCTGGTCTGGCAGGGCCGCCGGCGCGCCGATCCGGACGAGCGCTTCCGCCTGTACCGCCGGGCGGCCCCCGGTCCCGCCGCCCGATGAGTGCCGGCCCCGCCGGTAACGCCGCCGTCCCGCTGCCCTCGACCACCTCCGGACAGTTGCGGGCGATCGTGCTGCTCGCCTGGCCGCTGCTGATCGGCCAGCTCGCGGTGATGCTCAACGGCGTCATCGACACGATCATGGCCGGCCGCACGTCGGCGGTCGACGTCGCTGCGGTCGGCCTGGGCGCCAGCGTCTTCATCACCGTCTACGTGGCGGCGATGGGCGTGGTGCTGGCGCTGTCGCCGATCGTCGCGCAGAACTACGGCGCCGGCCACGAGCGGCAGATCGGCGTCGATTTCGCCCAGGGCCTGTGGCTGGCGCTGATGCTGGCGGTGCCGGGCTGCCTGGCGCTCGCGTGGACCGACCCCTGGCTCGCGCTGAGCTCGCCGCCGCCCGAGGTGGCGGTGCGCACCCGCACCTACCTGCTGGCGGTGGCGGCCGGCCTGCCGGCGGCGCTGCTGTTCCGCGTGTTCTATGCGCTGAACAGCGCGCTGTCGCGGCCGAAGACGGTGATGCTGATCAACCTGCTGGGGCTGGCGCTGAAGATTCCGCTGAACCAGTTGTTCATCGACGGCTGGCAGCTCGAGCTGGGGCCCTACCGCGTCGGCGTCGCGGCGATGGGCGGCCCGGGCTGCGGCGTGGCCACCGCGGTGATCGCCTGGATCACCGCGGCGGTGGCCGCGCTGTGGCTGTGGCTGGACCCCTGGTATCGCCGTTTCGAGCTGTTCCGCCGGATGCGCCCGGCCTGGCGCGAGCTGCGCGAGCTGCTGCGGCTGGGCATTCCGATCGGCGCCGGCTACACCGTCGAGGTCACCTCGTTCACGTTCATGGCGCTGTTCGTCGCGCGGCTGGGCGAGCACGTCGGTGCCAGCCATCAGATCGCCTCGAACGTGGCCGGCGTGGTGTTCATGATCGCGCTGTCGATCTCGATCGCCACCAGCGTGCTGGCCGGCCAGGCGATCGGCGCGGCCGACGAGCGCGGCGCGCGCAGCGTGATCCGCAACGGCTTCCGGCTGATGTTCGCGGTCGCGCTGGTCACCGGCCTCGCGCTGTGGGGCGGTCGCGCGCTGGTCGCCACCTGGTATTCGCCGGACCCGGCGGTGATCCGCGCGGCGGTGCCGCTGCTGGCGATGGTCGCGGTGTTCCATCTCGCGGACGCGTCGCAGACGTTCTTCGTCAACGTGCTGCGCGCCTACAAGATCGCGATCTGGCCGACCGTCGTCTACCTGGTCGCGCTGTGGGGGATCGGGCTGACCGGCGGCTGGTGGCTGACCTTCGGCGTCGACCCGCAGTCGGCACTCGGCCGCCTGCGCGGCGAGAGCAGCGGCGCGCTCGGCTTCTGGGTCGCTGCGCTGTTCGGGCTGACCCTGTCGGCGCTGGGCCTGGCGGCGCTGCTCGCCGCCACCTGGCGCAAGCGCCGTTCGGCAGTCATGCGGCAGCCGGCGACGGCGCGATGAAGCGGGCGCGATAGAACTGCAGCTCGGCGATCGATTCGAGGATGTCGGCGAGCGCCGTATGCGCGCTGCGCTTCTCGAACGCCCGCGCGACCTCCGGCCGCCAGCGCTTGCACAGCTCCTTCAGCGTGCTGACGTCCAGGTTGCGGTAGTGGAACCACGCCTCGAGCTGCGGCATGTAGCGCGCCATGAAGCGGCGGTCCTGGCAGATCGAGTTGCCGCACATCGGCGACTTGCCGGGCGGCACCCACGGCGCGAGGAAGCGCAGCAGCTCCTGCTCGGCGGCGGCCTCGGTCCAGGCCGATGCGCGCACCCGGTCGGTCAGGCCCGAGCGGCCGTGCGTCGAGCGGTTCCACTGATCCATGCCGTCGAGCACCGCGTCGGGCTGATGCACCGCGATCGCCTCGCTCTGGGTGAGGATGTTCAGTTCGCTGTCGGTGATGACGATCGCGATTTCGATGATCCGATCGATCTCGGGCCGCAAGCCGGTCATTTCCATGTCGACCCAGATAAGGCGGGTCTCGTCGGGAATAGCGCGGGACGACGCGTTCGGCTGTGACATAATTTTCTCCGGCTGTCATTCTGGCACACCCCCTGCCCGGCCCCGTGACCGAGACGTTCTTCACCCTGCTGTTTCTGACCGCCCTGGTGGTGTCGGTGATGGTGAAACTGTGGCTGTCGCACCGCCAGTCCCGTCACGTGGCGGCCCACCGCGCCGCCGTGCCCGCGGCGTTCGCCGAACGCATTCCGCTCGCCGCGCATCAGCGCGCCGCCGACTACACGCTGGCGCGCCAGCGGCTGGCGATCGTCGACCTGGCGATCGGCACCGCGTTCCTGCTGGGCCTGACCCTGTGCGGCGGCCTGCAGTGGCTGCACGACGTGCTGCTGGACTGGCTGCCGCAGGCGCCGTTCGCGCGCCAGTTGCTGCTCGTGCTGGGGGTGATGCTGGCCGCCGGGCTCGTCGAGCTGCCGGTGTCGCTGTACCGGCAGTTCGTGCTCGAGCAGCGCTTCGGCTTCAACCGGATGACGTTCGCGCTCTACCTGGCCGATCTGGTCAAGGGCACGCTGGTGGGCGCGGCGCTGGGCGTGCCGCTGGTCGCGGTGGTGCTGTGGCTGATGCAGCGCTCGGGCGAAGCCTGGTGGCTCTGGACCAGGCTGGTCTGGATGGCCTTCAACCTGTTCGTGCTGGTGCTGTACCCGACCGTGATCGCGCCGCTGTTCAACCGCTTCGAGCCGCTGGCCGATGCGGCGGTGCGCGAGCGGGTCGAACGGCTGCTCGCCCGCTGCGGCTTCACCGCCCGCGGCCTCTTCGTCATGGACGGCAGCCGCCGCTCGTCGCACGGCAACGCCTACTTCACCGGGCTGGGCCGGGCCAAGCGCATCGTGTTCTTCGATACCTTGCTGGCGCGGCTGACCCCCGCCGAAATCGAGGCGGTGCTGGCCCACGAGCTCGGCCACTTCCGCCATCGCCACATCCTGCAGCGCATCGTCGTCAGCTTCGCCGTCAGCCTGGCGGGCCTGGCGCTGCTCGGCTGGCTGTCGCGCCAGGGCTGGTTCTACCAGGGGCTGGGCATCACGCCGCAGCCGGGTGACCAGCCGGCCGTCGCGCTGGTGCTGTTCTTCAGCGCGCTGCCGGTGTTCACGTTCCTGCTGCAGCCGGTGGCCAGCTTCCTGTCGCGCCGCCACGAGTTCCAGGCCGACCGGTTCGCCGCGCAGCAGGCGGCCGCACCCGATCTGGTCAATGCGCTGGTCAAGCTCTACGAGGCCAACGCCGCGACCCTGACGCCGGACCCGGTCCACTCGGCGTTCTACGACTCCCACCCGCCCGCCGGTCAGCGCATCTCGCGGCTGAACGGCCAGATCGCGCCTTCGACATGAAACCCACCCTGTCGCGTCAGCAGCTTCTGGCCCGCAAGTGCGGCCCGATCTCCGACGGGCAGCGTTACACCGACGCGCAGATCCATGCGCAGCTCCCCGAGCTGCCGTGCTGGACCCTGGAGCGCGGCGCGCTCGAACGCAGCTTCGCGTTCCGCGACTATTACCAGACCCTGGCATTCGTCAATGCGCTGGCGTGGATGGTGCACGGCGAGGATCACCATCCCGAGCTGATCGTCGGCTACAACCGCTGCACCGTCCGCTGGCTCACGCACTCGGTCGACGGCGTGTCGCTGAACGACTTCGTCTGCGCCGCGAAGACCGACGCGGTGTTCGGTCGCAGCGGCAAGGCCGCTTCTTGAGCGGCTCGCCGATCGAGGCGCTGGTCGTCGCGGCATTCGGCCGCCAGTCGTTCGTCCGCCTGCCCGACGGCGGCAGCCGCGTCGCGGTGAGCCGTGGCCGGCGGGCCGACGTCAACGTCGGCGACCGGGTGATGCTGACGGTGCTCGACGATCGGCAGGCGGTCATCGAACGGGTGCTGCCGCGCCGCAACGAGTTCAAGCGCAGCGACGACTGGCGCAGCAAGCGGCTGGCCGCCAACATCGATCAGGTCGCGGTGGTGATCGCCGGCGAGCCGCCGTTCTCCGACGAGCTGGTCGACCGGGTGCTGGCGGCCGCGCAGATCGAAGGCATCCCGGCCGCGGTCATCGCCAACAAGTGCGACCTCGCCGACGCGCACGCCGCGATCGAACCGCGGCTGCGGGTCTACGAATCGCTCGACTATCCGGTGTTCCGGATCGCCGCGCGGACCCGACCGGACGAAACGGTCGCGACGCTGCGGCCCTGGCTGAGCGGACGGATGACCCTGCTGGTCGGCCAGTCCGGCATGGGCAAGTCGACGCTGGTCAATGCGCTGGTGCCGGACGCGGACCAGGCGACCCGGGCGATCTCGCAGGCGCTGTCCAGCGGCACCCACACGACGACCTTCACCCGGCTGTTCGGCCTGCCCGCCGCGATCGATCCCGACGGCGGCGCCAGCCTGATCGACTCGCCCGGTTTCCAGACCTTCGGCCTGGCGCATCTGTCGGACTCGCAGCGGATGCATGCGATGCGCGAGTTCGGGCCGCTGCTGGGCCGATGCCGCTTCAACAACTGCAGCCACCGCGACGAGCCGGGCTGCGCGATCCGCGAGGCGGCGCAGGCCGGCACGCTCGATGAACGGCGCTATCGCTCGTATCTGCGGATCAGCGCCGAGAGCGCACAAGCCGCGGCGCGCGGCCGCTGAGCCGGCTGTCTTCGCCGCAGATCCAGATTCTCTACCGCCCCAGCCAGGTCGCGATCGTCATCATCGCGAACAGCGCGATCCACAGCACGACCGACCGCCACACCAGCCCGACCGAACTGCGCAGGCCCTCGGCCGCGGGCTCCGCGCCCTGCCAGTCGAAGCCCTGGTCGCCGGCCGCCCAGCGGGCCTCGAGCTCCGGATCGGCGATCCGCAGACCCAGCGCGCCGCCGCCGGTGGCCAGCAGCAGCGCCCGCTGATCGTCCGCGGTGCCGGCGGCCACCGCGCCGCGCCAGCAGTACACCGCATCCTCGAAGTTGCCGACGATCGCGAAGCCCACCGCCGACAGCCGCAGCGGCAGCCAGTCGAGCACCCGATAGGCGAGCTGCGCGAACCCGCCGTACGTGGATGACGGATCGCCCCAGCGCTTCGCCAGCATCTGCGCGACCCGGTAGATCACCGGACCGATCGCGCCGGGCAGCAGGATGAACCAGAACAGCGGGCCGAACACATGCCGGTGGGCGGCCACCAGCGCATGCGAGATCGCCAGCCGGCAGACCTCCGAGGTCGGCGCATCGCCGACCGTGTATTCGGGGTCGTGCCGACGCAGCCAGGTCTGCAGCACGTTGCGCGCCCCTTCGGGATCGCCGGCGGCCAGCGCGAGCTGGATCTCGGTGAACGCGTGGCTGAACTGCCGGAAACCGACGGTGAAGTACAGCACCGCGACGTACAGGCAGAACAGCGCGATCGGATGCACCCAGTCGGCCAGCCACTGCAGCAGCCCGATCGCGATCACCAGCGCACCGACCACCAGGAACCAGCCGAAGATGCCGTAGCGCCGGTCGCCCGCGTCGGTCAGCCTGCGCACGCCGTCGGCGAACTGGCCGATCGCCACGTGCACCACGTTGCGCACCGGCAGCGGCCGCCCCTGCTCGATCAGCAGCGCGAAGATCAGTGCGATGAAACCCATCAGGCGCTCAGAAACCGGTACAGATTGCGCAGCATGGCGGCGGTCGCTCCCCAGATGAAGTATTCGCGGCCCAGCGCATGCGGACGCCACGGCATCGAATAGAACACACGCTCACCGGTTTCCAAACGCACGCGCCGCAATTCGTGATGACGCGGATCCATCAGAAACCGCAGCGGCACCTCGAATGCCTCGGCCACCTCGTCCTGCTGCAGGGTCAGCTCGAACCCGTCGCGCACCAGGCCGATGACCGGCGTGACCCGGTAGCCGGTGCCGGTCAGATAGGGCGGCAGATCGCCGACCACGTCGACGAACGAGCGGTGCAGGCCGATCTCCTCCTCGGCCTCGCGCAGTGCCGTCTCGACCGGCGAGCCGTCCTCCGGATCCTGACGCCCGCCCGGGAATGCCACCTGGCCGGCATGGCTGCTCAGATGCTCGGTCCGTTCCGTCAGCAGCACCGTGGTGCCGCCGGCCCGGCCGACGATCGGGATCAGCACCGACGCGGCGCGCGGGTCGTCGACCCCCAGCCGGAACGGATCGCCGGCGAATTCGGGTTGCCAGCGGTCGGGCGGTGCGGCGAACCGGTCACGCAGCGCGGAAATCGTCAGCGTGTCGGCCGGCAGCGGACGACCGGGTTCGCCGGCGCTTTCGATCGGCACCTGCCGGGGATCGAACCCCGGTATGCGGGTCAGCGATTTGGGCGACGAACGGCCGGCCATCGGACCCGCACGGACACGATCACTTCGCGGCGGGCTGCGCACCGGCTGCGCGGCGGCCGGGCAGCTTTTCCTTGATGCGCGCGGACTTGCCGGAACGATCACGCAGGTAGTACAGCTTGGCGCGGCGCACGTCGCCGCGGCGCTTGACCTCGAT
>DAISWF010000232.1:0-9236 GCA_036826495.1 Burkholderiaceae bacterium | reverse complement strand
CGTGTCGAACGACCAGGTCAGCCCGTACAGCGCCGACAGCACGATGATGTGCTCGACCCGCAGCCAGCCGGTCACCGCCAGCACCGCCAGGGTCACCGCCTGCAGCATCTGCACGCCCTGGGTCGCCAGCACCACGTGCCGGCGGTCGAAGCGATCGACCAGCACGCCGGCGAAGGGCGACACCACCAGCATCGGGATGTTGCCGGCAAAGGCCACCAGCCCCAGCAGCGCCGGCGAGCCGGTCAGCCGGTAGACGGTCCAGGTCAGCGCGATCTGCTGCGTCCAGAAGCCGATGATCGAAATCGTCTGGCCAACGAAGAATCGGCGGAATGGCCGGTGCCGCAGCGACCGGAAGGCGTCTATCGTTCTCATCGGATGGTCCCGCGAGTTTACGGGAACCGTGCGATCGGCCGCCGGCAGCCGGCCGGCCGGGCCTTCAGGGCGTCACCAGCCCATCCATCCGGACGACCTCGAAGTCGCTGCCCCTGACCTGGCCGAGCTCGTTCAGCAGCCGGCCGTTGTTCCAGCGAGGATCGGGCGCTCCGCTGACATACCAGTTCGAGCCGTTGTCGGCGAGCAGCATCCCATAGGTCTTCATCGCCTGCAGCAGCGCGCGTGACTCGGTGCTGAACGACGCGGGGATCACGAACGACGCCTTCAGCCTGACCCGCATGCCCATCGGCGGCCGGTTCGGATCGGTCGTCGACGATGCCCAGTGCGTGGCAGGCGGCACATACGCCTGGCGGGTCACGGCCGCGGTGAACCGCAGCGCATGGCGGATCACGCCCGAGGCGGCCTCGTCGTAGCGGGCGAGACCGGGGAAGATCGGCAGACCCGCGGCATCGGCGCTGGTCCAGCCGGGCTGTGCGGTCGGGCGCACGGTGTTGGAGTCGAGATGGAACACCGCCGCCGAATCGGCGTTCCAGCTTCCGTCGCCGTTCGGAAACGCGCGGTAGAGCTCGTACAGGCGCTGATTGTCGCGGTCGATGACCAGCAGGTGGCGATCGCCGCCCGAGCCCGGCACGCCGACCTGCTCGCCCTCGACCGCCGCATCCGGCGGGACCGGGTAGGGGCCGGGGTCGCTCTGGCTGCCGTAGGCGGTGAAGTGGATCGCGACCTTCGGCTGGCCGGCGCCGACCACCACGTAGGGGATGCCGATCGGCGCGTTGTCGTACAGGCCCGACCCGAAATCCGGATGTAGCCCGCGGGTCAGACCGATCGACGCGATCAGCGCATTCGAGTTCGGATCGACCGGTGCGTTCGAGATGTCGGTGTTCCAGGGGTTGTCGGCGGGGAAGGGCAGAGCGCCCTTCAGGCTGGCGCCGGCGCCGAGATCGGCGGCCGACAGGTTGCCGTAGGTGGCGATGGCCGAGCCCGAGCCGCCGCTGGCGCCGGAGCCGCCGCTGGCGCCGGAGCCGCCGCTGCCGCCGGAGCCGGTCGCCGACCCGGTTCCGGATCCGCTGCCGGATCCGCCCGCGCCGGATCCGCCCGCGCCGGTGCCGGTGCCGCCATTCGATGTCCCATCCGCGCCTGCGCCGGCGTTGCCGGCCTGGCTGACCCTGGCGCCGGCCGATCCGGGGTCGCCCGACCCGCCGCCGCAGCCGGCGGCGGCCAGCAGCGCGACGAGCAGGGTGGTGGCGAGGCGGAAGGGGCGCCGGATCATGCCCGCACTGTAAGCGGCCCGTGTCGTCATCGGCCGGCCGTTCGGGGGCTGCCGGCGACCGCCGGTCGGTGGCATACCGCCTGGGGTGGCGTCCCGCCCCGGCGCCGCCCCGTCCTCGCCGGCCCTCCCACGCCGGCCCTCCCACGCCGGCCCTCCCACGCCGGCCCTCCCACGCCGGCCCCTTACCCGGTACGAATGATTGATGCAATGCAGCAAATTGCCTTACAATTGGTTGACTGCGGGCTGGATACCCCGGCCGGCAGTGATGGTGAATCCGTTGGCATACGATCTGTGCAGTGGATTCGATTCGGGTTTCGGTGACGACGGGCGCGCGGTTTGCTTCTTGTGCGTACGCAGCATGCGGCCCTGGTTCCGTGGAGATCCAACATGAGCGATACCCTGACCTCTTCCTGTGAACTGCTGCTGGCGCTGGGCGGCGTCTATCTGCTGGCGGTCGGCCTGCTGACTGCCGGCCTGCCGCGGATCCTGATGGGCCCCGATGGCCGAGGCGGGTCGCCGAAGAGCGCCGGAAACCCGGCATCCGCCGAGTAAAGCCGGTTTTCAGACAGCAGACACTTTCCGCCCAGCCACCGCTCCCGCGGTCGCCGCCGGATCCTGCATACTTCGTCGCACATGAGGACGGAGGCAGGAGCATTACCGGTGATCGAATTCTTCTTCGATTGTTCCAGCCCATGGACCTGGCTGGCGTTCCACAACATCCAGCCGCTCGCGCGGGAGTTCGACGAGCCGATCCACTGGCGGCCGATCCTGGTCGGCGGCATCTTCAACACGATCAACCCGACCGTCTACGCGTCGCGCGAGAAGCCGGTTCCGGCCAAGCAGCGCTACATGGCGAAGGACCTGCGTGACTGGGCGAGCGCCGCCGGGCTGGAGATCCGCTTTCCGCCCACCGTGTTCCCGGTCAACAGCGTCAAGGTGATGCGCGGCTGCATCCTGCTGGAGCCGCAGGGCAAGCTGGTGCCGTTCGCCCAGGCGGCGTTCGAAGCCTACTGGACCCGTGACGAGGACATCTCGCAGGACTCGGTGATCCGCGGCCTCTGCAAGACCTGCGACGTGGACGCCGACGCGCTGTTCGCGGGCATCGCGCAGGACGCGGTCAAGCAGCAGTTGCGGGTCAACACCGAGGAGGTGATGGCCCGCGGCGGCTTCGGCTCGCCGACGATGTTCGTCGACGGCCACGACATGTACTTCGGCAACGACCGGCTGCCGTTGATCCGTCGCAAGCTGGAGCTCGAGCGCCGGGCCGGCGGCTGATACGCGGCCGCTGCCGGCCGGTCAGCCGCGCAGCCGCTCCCATGCCCGTTCGCGCCGCAGCGCCCGCACGGTGCCGGCCACCGACACCAGGCTGCGGTCGCGCTGCCAGCGTTCGTGCGGCAGCGGAGGTCCGGCATCGTCCGCCCAGCATCGTTCGGCAGCGTCGAAAAGCGCCGCGGTCTGCTGCAGTGCGCCGGCCAGCGCGATGTGCGTCGCCGCCGCCAGCGGCTCGGCCGCGCCGAGTGCACGCAGCGCCAGCAGGGCCGCCAGCGCCTGCTCGACGAACGCTTGCGGCCAGTCGCGCAAGCGGGCCTCGCGCAGCAGGTAGGCCACGACGCCGGCCTGCACGTGGATGTCCTCGATCGTCCGGAACGGCTTCAGATACCGCTCGTAGCCGTCGCCGGGCAGGATGTCCGCATCGCCGACCGCCACGTCGGCGAGCTGCACCTGCGCGTGCGGCGCCTCCGGCACGAAGCGGGTCGGCGGCATCGGTTTCAGCGTGACGCCGGCGGCGCTGCCGGCCACCGCCACGACTGCCAGCACCGGGCGCGGCGAGTCGGCGTCGTCGCGCCGCGCGACCACCAGCAGCCGGGCGCTGGCCGGCCCGAGCGTCGTCCACTTCTTGTGGCCCGAAAGCTGCCATCCGCCGTCCGTCCCCGCCTTCAGTGCAGTCCGAATCGCCTTCGGCGAATTGCCGGTCTCCTCGGTCGCGCACAGGGCGGCGATCACGTCGGCCGGCAGCGACGGCACCAACTGGCGCAGCGCCGCCTGATAGGCGGTGCAGAACGCCCAGGCCACGCGGTCGGCCGCCAGCCCGCCCGCGATCGCCAGGTCGATCGTCGCCGGCCAGTCGCTGCGCAGGCGCTGGTGCCTCTGCCACCAGAGGTCGACCGATTCGACCGGGGCTGCGTCGATCGGCGCGGTCAGCAGATGGGTAAGCAGCCGGGTGGGATCGTCGGAAGTGCTCATCGTCGATGCGGCAGATGCATGGGTTCGCCCCGAGCTTGCCAGATTTGATGCGGAAAGGGCATTGGCCGGCGTCGCAATCGCTCCCTAAGCTCGACCACACTGCAACGATCCATGAACGAGAATGTCCACCGCATCACCGATCCCTGCCGACGCGCGCATCGTCGGCATCCTCGGCGGCATGGGGCCTCTGGCCACCGCCGACCTGATGACCAAGATCATCCTGAACACGCCGGCGGCATGCGACCAGGACCATGTGCCGGTGGTGCTGGCCTCGCTGCCGCGGATGCCTTCGCGGATCGACGCGATCGTATCGGGCGGACCGTCGCCGCTGCCGCTGATGCTCGACTCGCTGCGCCGGCTGGAACGAGCCGGCGCCGGCCTGATCGCGATGCCGTGCAACACCGCGCACCACTGGCATCCGGCGCTGGCCGGACACACCCGGCTGCCGCTGCTGCACATCGTCGACTGCACGCTGGGCGAGCTGACCGCGTCCGAACGGCGCATCGGCCTGCTGGGTTCGGCCGGCACCCGGCGGATGCGGCTCTACAGCGATCCGCTGCGCGCCCGTGGCCTGACGCCGGTCGAGCCGGCGGCCGACGAGCAGGCGCGCTGGGTCGATCCGGCGATCGACGACGTCAAGGCAGGCCGGATCGCGGTGGCGGCGCTGAGGCTGGAGCGGGCCGCGCAGGCGTTGGCCGACCGCGGCGCCGACGTCGTCGTGCTGGCCTGCACCGAGCTGCCGATCGCGATGTCGGGCGTCCGCTGGACCCGCGGCGTCCGGCTGCTCGATGCCACGGCGGCGCTGGCGCGCGCCTGCGTCGCCTGGCACCGGGCCGGCGGCCGGGACGACCGCGCCGATCCCGTCCCCGCGCCGGACGCCGCCGCGCAGGCGGCGCCGGACGTTGTGGCGCGGGCGGTGCCGGATGCGTTCACACTGACCGCCGGATAGCGCTCCCGCGCAACACAGTCCCCACCCGCCGGTGGTGTCGGCCACCGTCGGCCCGGTTTTGCACTACAGTCTCGGCTCCTCCCGATTTGTCAGCTTCCTGAAAGCTTTTCGCCGATGATCGAATCGCTGGTCCGTTTCGTCCTGCAACAGCGCCTGGTGGTGGTCGTCATCGCGCTGGCGCTGGTGGCTTTCGGTGCCAATGCGGTCCGCCGGCTGTCGGTCGATGCCTTCCCGGACGTCACCAACGTGCAGGTGCAGATCGCCACCGAGGCCACCGGCCGCTCGCCCGAGGAGGTCGAGCGGCTGATCACGGTGCCGATCGAGATCGCGATGACCGGTCTGCCGGGGCTGGAGGAGCTGCGCTCGCTGAACAAGCCGGGTCTGTCGCTGATCACCCTGGTGTTCACCGACCGGACCGACGTCTATTTCGCGCGCCAGATGGTGCTGGAGCGGCTGATCGAGATCAACGACCGGATGCCGCAGGACGTATCGCCGGTGCTGGGGCCGGTGTCCACCGGCCTGGGCGAGGTGTACCAGTACACGCTCGATCATCCGAACGACGGCACCCGCGAGCTGACGCAGGACGAGCTGACGCAGCGGCGCATCGTGCAGGACTGGGTGGTGCGGCCGCTGCTGCGCTCGATTCCGGGCGTGGCCGAGATCAACTCGCAGGGCGGCTTCGTCAAGCAGTACCAGATCCTGCTGAGCCCCGAGCGGATGCGCCACTACAACGTGTCGCTGGCGGTGGTCGAGGAGGCGCTGACGCGCAACAACGCGAACTCCGGCGGCGGCGTGATGCCGCTGCGCGCCGAGCAGTACCTGATCCGCGGCGTCGGCCTGGTGCGCAACGTCTCCGACATCGAGAACACGGTGCTGCGCGAGATCAACGGCACGCCGATCTATCTGCGCGACGTGGCCGAGGTCGAGATCGGCCACGAGGTGCGGGCCGGCGCGGTGGTCAAGGGCGGCTACACCGAATCGGTCGGCGGCATCGTCATGATGATCCGGGCCGGCAATGCGAAGGAGGTGGTGTCGCGGGTCAAGGCGCGGGTCAAGCAGATCAACGACCGCGGCATGCTGCCGGGGGGCCTGAAGATCGTGCCGTACTACGACCGCAGCGAGCTGGTCGATTCGGCGCTGCTCACCGTCGTCAAGGTGCTGCTGGAAGGGGTGGCGTTCGTCATCGTCGTGCTGGTGCTGTTCCTCGGCGACCTGCGATCGTCGCTGATCGTCGTCGCCACGCTGATCATGACGCCGCTGGCGACCTTCATCGCGATGAACCGGCTGGGCCTGTCGGCGAACCTGATGTCGCTGGGAGGTCTTGCGATCGCGATCGGCCTGATGGTCGACGGTTCGGTGGTGGTCGTGGAGAACGCGTTCGCCCGGCTCGGCCAGGCCGGCGGCTCCGGCCGCTCGAAGACCGAGATCATCGTGCAGTCGGTGAAGGAGATCGCCACGCCGGTGATCTTCGGCGTGTGCATCATCATCGTCGTGTTCCTGCCGCTGATGACCTTGCAGGGCATGGAAGGCAAGATGTTCGCGCCGCTGGCCTATACGATCGCGATCGCGCTGACCTTCTCGCTGATCCTGTCGCTGACGCTGACGCCGGTGCTGTCGTCGCTGATGCTGAAGGGCGGCGCCGATCACGAGACCCGGCTGATCCGCTGGATGAAGCGGCCGTACAACGCGATGCTGACCTGGGCGATGAACCACCACGTGGTGACGGTCGGGATCAGCGTGCTGGCGTTCGCCGCGGCGCTGGGGGTGCTGCCGTTCCTCGGCACCTCGTTCATCCCGGAGATGAAGGAGGGCTCGATCGTGCCGTCGATCAACCGGGTGCCGAACATCTCGCTGGAGGAGTCGATCAAGCTCGAGATGGAGGCGATGAAGCTGGTGATGCAGGTGCCGGGCGTCAAGACCGCGGTGTCGGGGGTCGGCCGCGGCGAAAGCCCGGTGGATCCGCAAAGCCAGAACGAGTCGACGCCGATCCTCGCGCTGAAACCCCGCGACGAATGGCCGGACGGCTGGACGCAGGACACGATCGCCGAGGAGGTGCGCAAGGTGCTGCAGGTGATTCCCAGCGCCCAGATCGTGATGGCGCAGCCGATCTCCGACCGGGTCGACGAGATGGTCACCGGGGTGCGTTCGGACATCGCGGTCAAGATCTTCGGCGACGACCTCGACGAACTGCGCGAGAAGGCCAAGGAGGTCGCGCAGGTGGCCAACGGCATCCGCGGCTCGCGCGACGTGCGGATCGAGCAGACCGGGGGCCAGCAGTACCTGACGATAGACATCGACCGCCAGGCGATCGCCCGCTACGGCTTCAACGTGCAGGACGTGCACGACGTGATCGAGACCGCGCTGGCCGGCAAGAAGGTCACCGACATCTACGAGGGCGAACGGCGGTTCGCCGCGGTCATGCGCCTGCCGCAGGATCTGCGCCGCGACGTCGACTCGGTGCGCAACCTGACGATGCTGACCTCGGGCGGCGCGCTGGTGTCGCTGAAGTCGCTGGCCGACATACGGGTGCGCGAGGGGCCGGCGCAGATCAGCCGTGAAAGCGCCAAGCGCCGCATCGTCGTGATGATCAACGTGCAGAACCGCGACCTCGGCGGCTTCGTCGCCGAGCTGCAGCAGGCGGTGGGCTCGCGGGTCACCTTGCCCGAGGGCGGCTACCTCGAGTGGGGCGGCCAGTTCCAGAACCTGCAGCGGGCGCTGGGCCACCTGACGATCATCGTGCCGGTGACGATCGGCGCGATCTTCTTCCTGCTGTTCCTGCTGTTCAACTCGCTGCGCTGGGCCACCTTGATCATCATGGTGCTGCCGTTCGCGTCGATCGGCGGCGTGCTGGGCCTGTGGCTGACCGGCGAGTACCTGTCGGTGCCGGCGTCGGTCGGCTTCATCGCGCTGTGGGGCATCGCGGTGCTGAACGGCGTCGTGCTGATCTCCTACGTCCGCAACCTGCGCGAAGGCGGCATGGCGGTCCGCGAGGCGGTGATCGAGGGCACCAGCCACCGTTTCCGGCCGGTGATGATGACCGCCACCGTCGCGATGCTGGGCCTGATCCCGTTCCTGTTCGCCACCGGCCCCGGCTCCGAGGTGCAGAAGCCGCTGGCGGTCGTGGTGATCGGCGGGCTGGTGAGCTCGACCTTGCTGACCCTGGTGGTGCTGCCGGTGCTGTACGAGTGGTTCGATCGCGACGACAGCGCAAGGAAGGTCGAGCGGGTCGCGGTGGAAGCCGCCGAGGCGGAGGCGGCCGAGGCCGCCGACCGCGTGCGGGGTGAAGGGCCCAGGGGGGGCACGCCCGATCAGGCTGCCTGATCGTCGGCGATCAGCGACCGCCCCGGCCGCACGCGGGTGAAGCGCACCGGCTCGCGATCGATGGTCACGGCGCCGTCTTGCCAGCGCGCGACGGTGTAGCTCGAGCGTTCGAGGTCGCCGGTCTGCGGGTGGTCCTCGCGATAGTGGGCGCCGCGCGAGTCCTCGCGGGCCAGCGCGGCGGCGGCGATCACGCGGCTCACGTCGATCAGGCTGCGCAGGTTCAGCCAGTCGTGCCAGCTCACGTTGAACGCACGGGCGCCGTCGGCGACGCCGGTGCGTGCGAGCTGTGCGCCGAGCTCGTCGAGCCGCCGCGCGGCCCGGCGCAGGCCGTCGGCGGTGCGCAGGATGCCGACGTCCTGCCACATGCATTCGTACAGCGCCTCGCGGATGGCCTCGATGTCGCCGGGCGCGCGCGCGAACGGCGCCTCGTGCGCGGCGATGCTGCGCTCGATCGCCGCGGTGTCGGGCGTGCGATGCGCGCCGTGCCGGCCGACCCAGGCGGCCATCGTCTCGCCGGCGATGCCGCCGAACACCGTCGAGTTGGCGACGCCGTTGCCGCCCAGGCGATTGGCGCCGTGCACGCCGCCGGTGTCCTCGCCGGCGGCGAACAGTCCTTCCAGCCGCGTCGTGCAGTCGGCGCCGAACACCACGCCGCCCATCATGTAGTGCGCGGTCGGCACGACCTCGACCAGGCCGCCCGCCAGGTCGAAGCCGCAGTCGGCGCAGCGCTCGACCATGCCCTTGAACATCCGCCGCACGTTGTCGGGGCCCAGGTGGTCCATGCGGATGTAGACGCCGCCGTTGGGCGTCGTGCGGCCGGCGCGCATCTCCGAGAAGATCGCGCGCGAGACGATGTCGCGGGTGGCGCGCTCGCCGTGCGGATCGTAGTGCTGCATGAAGCGCTCGCGCGCGCCGTTCAGCAACTGGCCGCCGGCGCCGCGCAGCCCTTCTTCGAGCACCGTGCCGGTCATCCGCGTGCCCGGCCCGGCGAGCAGGCCGGTCGGATGGAACTGCACCATCTCCATGTCGCGCAGCGCGAGCCCGGCGCGCAGCGCCATC
>DAISWF010000231.1:0-9354 GCA_036826495.1 Burkholderiaceae bacterium | reverse complement strand
CCGCGCGTGGCGCCACAGGCTGGGATTCACCGACGGCGGCGCATCGGTGTCCTCTAGGAATGCGTAGGGCTTCATCGACCAGACCGGGCCGCGCGGGCCCGCTACCGTGGCGTCCGGCACGCTGCCGATGAAGCCGCGCTGCGCGTCGTCGAAATCCTCGACGTCGGAGAAGTCGAGCTGCGCGCGCACCGCGTCGTGCAGGCGGGCGGTGGCGGCGTGGGCATCCCTGGGCTGGGTCGGCGGGAGACTGCTCATCGCGGGTTCCTCTTCGGGGTTTCCCTTTGCTGCACTGCGGTCCGAGAACTAGTTCCGCGAAGCCCGCGGGCGGCTGCGCAAGACTGGGTCGTCATCACCGGGTCGTCATCAGGTAGTGCGGTCGTGCCGATCAACAGCGAACCCCTCGTGCCTTCGTCAACGGTCCCGCCCGCGGGCGGCGAGGCGGCTGCGTCGGCCTCGGGCCCGGCACCGGCCTCGGCGCCGACTCCACCGCCCGCCGAGAGCATCCGCCGGCGGGTGCAGCGGGAATCGCGGCTGATCGCCCGCCTGATGGCCACCGAGACGCAGGCGCTGCACGACGAATGCCAGGCACTGGGCGTGCCCCACGAGGGGCGCACGCCGAACGAGCTGCGCGCGGCGCTGTTCACGCATCTGCGGCGGCGGGTCTAGGCGGCGCTCGCGCCCCTCGCTCGCCCCCTCATTCGCCCTTCCAGTCCGGCTTGCGTTTCTGCGAGAACGCCAGCGGCCCTTCGATGAAGTCCTTCGACGCGCGCATCGCGACCACCGCCGGATAGCGCGCCTGCGCTTCCATCGCCGCCTGCACCGATCGTTCGGCCAGCCCCATCCGCACCGTCTGCTTCGACGCGCGGATCGACATCGGGCTGCATTCGAGGATCAGGCCGGCCCAGCGGCGCGCCGCATTCATCAGTTCGGCCGGCTCCACCACCTCGTTGACGAAGCCGAGCTGACGGCCTTCGTCGGCGCCGACCCGGCGGCCGGTCAGGATCATGCCCATCGCCTGCTTCATGCCGATCTGCCGCGGCAGCCGGTGCAGGCCGCCGGCCAGCGCGGCCAGGCCCACCCGCGGCTCGGGCAGCGCGAACACCGCGTTGCGCGACGCGATGATCAGATCGCAGGCCAGCGCGATCTCGAAGCCGCCGCCCATCGCGATGCCGTTGACCGCCGCGATGACCGGCTTGTCGAGGTCGTCGCGCATCGTCAGGCCGGCGAAGCCGCTGGCCGGCCGGTCCATCACGCCGCCGCCGGCCTGATGCTTCAGGTCGTTGCCGGCCGAGAATGCCTTGTCGCCGGCGCCGGTGACGATCGCGACCCACTGCGACGGATCGGCGGCGAAGTCGTCGAACGCGGCGGCCAGCTCGAAGTGCGCCGGCGAATGCAGCGCGTTCATCACTTCGGGCCGGTTCAGCGTGATGATCGTCAGCGCGCCCTCGCGGGCGACGGTGCAGTACTGTTGGCTCAAGGGTGTCTCCGGTGAATGGGGGAAATCATACGCCGCCCTTCAAACGCCGATGTAGCGGCCGACGAGCTCCGGCTGCCGGGTCAGCTCGTCGCCGTGGCCGCTCCAGACGATCCGGCCCTTGTGCATCAGGTAGTGGCGGTCGGCCAGCGCCGTCAGCGGGCCGAGATGCTTGTCGATGACGATCATCGCCTGGCCCGCCGCCTTCAACGTCGCGAGGCAGCGCCAGATCTCGCGGCGCACCAGCGGCGCCAGCCCCTCGGTGGCTTCGTCGAGCAGCAGCAGCCGCGGGTGCGTCATCAGCGCCCGGCCGATCGCCAGCATCTGCTGCTCGCCGCCCGAAAGCCGCCCGGCCGGCTGGTCGATCCGCTCGGCCAGCCGCGGGAACAGCTCGAACACCCGCGCGACCGTCCAGGCCCGCGGGTCGCCGGGCCGCGCGACCGCGGTGGCCACCAGGTTCTCGCGCACCGTCAAGGTCGGGAACACCTGCCGTCCCTCCGGTACCAGCCCGATGCCGGCGCGGGCGATCCGGTAGGACGGCTCGCCGCCGTACGGCCGGCCGTCGATCGAGAAGCCGCCGGCGCGCGGCGCGAGCAGGCCTGACAGGCATCTGATCGTCGTCGACTTGCCCATGCCGTTGCGGCCCAGCAAGGTGACCACCTCGGCGCGGCGCACCGTCAGCGACACGTCGAACAGCACCTGGTTGGCGCCGTAGCCGGCGCACAGCCCGGTGACTTCGAGGAGGGCGGGCGCGCGGGGCGCGTCGTCGCGCGGAGTCACTGCTCGTCACCCAGATAGGCGTCGCGCACCGCCGGATCGGCGCGCACGTCGTCCGGCGTGCCGGTGGCGATCGCGCGACCGTCGACCAGCACCGTGATCCGGTCGGCCAGGGTGAACACCGCATCCATGTCGTGCTCGACGAGCAGCATCGTCACCTGCCCCTTCAGCGCGGCCAGCAGCGCGACCATCGTCGCCGATTCGGCACTGCTCATGCCGGCCAGCGGTTCGTCGAGCAGCAGCAGCGACGGCCGGCGCGCCATCGCCATCGCCAGCTCGAGCTGGCGCTGTTCGCCGTGCGCGAGTTCCGCCGCCGGCACGTCGATCCGCGCGGCCAGCCCGACCTGTTCGAGCAGTGCCGCCGCGTCGTCGCGCAGCGCGGCGTCGTCATGCATCGGCCGCCAGGGATCGACGAAGCCGGTGCCGCCCAGCCGCGACAGCATCACGTTCTCGCGTGCGCTCGCATCGCCGCAGAGCTGCGTGATCTGATGGCAGCGGGCCAGCCCCAGCCGCGCGCGGCGCGCGATGCCGAGGCCGGTGATGTCGCGGCCGGCCAGCGCGATGCGGCCGCCGTCGGGCGCGATCTCGCCGCACAACTGGCCGATCACCGTGCTCTTGCCCGCGCCGTTGGGGCCGATCAGCGCATGCAGCTCGCCGGCCGGCACCGCCAGCGACAGCCGGTCGGTGGCGACGATGCCGCCGAACCGCTTGGCCAGCGCGTCGATGCGCAGCATCGGCTCGCCGGCGGCCGGCGGCGGATCGGGCGCCTCCCGTGCGGCGGCGCTGGCCGGTGGCTGTGCAAGCGCATCGGCCGGCGTCTGCGGTGGAGTGGCTCTCGGGGTTTGCGGTTGCCCGCCCGTCGGCCTCTGCGATGGCGCCGCGGCCCGCCGATCCCACTGCACGACGAGGCCGTACAACCCGCGCCGCGAGCCGGCGACCAGCAGCACGATCGCCGCGCCGATCACGAACGCCCAGTGCTCGGCGAGCCAGGGATGGCCGGAGCCCGACAGCGCCTCCTCGGCCAGCAGCAGCACCACCGCGCCCACCAGCGGGCCGACGACGGTGCCCATGCCGCCGGCCACCACCATGACGATCAGCTCGCCCGACACGTTCCATGCGCCATAGGCCGGCGACGCATAGGCCGTCAGGTTCGCGAGCAGGAAGCCGGCCACCGCGGTCACGCAGGCGGCCAGCACCATCGCCGACAGCTCCAGCGACATCACCGGCCAGCCGCTGCCGCGCATGCGCCGCGCATTCGAACGGATGCCGCGCAGCGCATGCCCGAAGCGGCTGTGCACCAATCGCCAGGTGCCGTACAGCGTGACCAGCAGCACCGCGAAGGTCACCGCGTACAACTGCAGCGGTTCGTTCAGGTCGAACGGCGGCAGCAGCGCACGCCGCGCGATCCGCAGCCCGTCGTCGCCGCCGTAGGTGCGCAGCGACGCCACGCCGTACAGCCACATCTGCGCGAATGCCAGCGTGATCATGATGAACGCCATGCCGCGCGTGCGCAGGCTCACCAGCCCGGTGGCCGCCGCCAGCGTCGCCGCCGCCAGCACCGCCGCGGCGAGCTGCAGCCAGCCGTTGCCGAATCCGTGGAACGCCGCGATCGCCGCCGCGTAGGCGCCCAGGCTCAGATACATCGCATGACCCAGGCTGACCAGCCCGGCGTAGCCGATCAGCAGGTTCAGGCTCGCCGCGGCGATCGCGTAGATCATCACGCGGGTCACCAACGTCAGGTAGTACGGCTGGCTTAGCGCCAATGCGATCGGCGGCAGCAGCGCCAGCGCCGCCAGCAGCACGGCCGTGAACCACAACCGCGGCGAGCGCAGCGGCATCGCTTCGGGCCCGCCCCTCATCGTCCGGCGGCCGGAAACAGCCCCTGCGGGCGCAGCGCCAGCACCGCCGCCATCAGCAGGTAGATCAGCATCGAGCCCAGCGCCGGCGCCACCGTCTGCGCGACCTGCGCATCGACCAGCTCGCCCAGCCACAGCGGCAGGAAGCTGCGGCCCAGCGTATCGACGACGCCGATCAGCAGCGCCGCGAGGAACGCCCCGCGGATCCAGACGAAGCCTCCCACCACGGCGGCCACCAAGGCCAGGATCAGGATCCGTTCGCCCACGCCTGACTGCACCGCCAGCAGCGGCCCGGCCATCAGACCGGCCAGCCCGGCGAGCGCGGCGCCCAGCCCGAAGATCAGCGTGTTCAGCAGGCGGATGTTGACACCGAGCGCCGACACGATCGCCGCATGGGTGGCACCGGCGCGTATCAGCATGCCCAGCCGGGTGCGGTGGATCAGCCACCACAGGCCCGCGGCGACGAGGAGCCCGATCACGATGATCGCGAAGCGGTAGGCCGGATATTCGATGCCGAACAGCGGCACCGTGCCCGACAGCGCCTCGGGCACCTGCGCATAGACCGGGCTCGGCCCCCAGATCATCCGCACCAGCTCGTTGAAGCACAGCACCAGCCCGAAGGTCGCCAGCACCTGGTCGAGATGGTCGCGGCGATGCAGGCCCGCCAGCGCGATCCGTTCGACCAGGATGCCCAGCAGCAGCGCCGCCGGTATCGCGACCACCAGCGCCAGCGCGAACGAGCCGGTGGCATTGGCCACCGCGGCGCCGAAGTACGCGCCCATCATGTACAGCGAACCGTGCGCCAGGTTCACGAAGTTCATCACGCCGAAGACCAGCGTGAGGCCGGCGGCGAGCAGGAACAGCAGCGCGCCGAACTGCAGGCCGTTCAACGTCTGGATCAGCAGCATCGGCGGCGTCGGTGACGTCGGCAGTGTCGGCAGTGTCGGCAGGCGACCGGCGATGCAGGACCGGCGCCCGCTGTCACATCCGGCATTCGCCGACGAACGGGTCCGACTGTTTCTCGAAGATCCTGCCGATCGTCCGGTTGGTGATCCGCCCCTGGTCGTCCTTGCGCACCACGCGCAGGTAGTAGTCCTGCACCGGATAGTGGTTGCGGTTGAAGCGGAACGCGCCGCGCACCGACTTGAAGTCGGCCGCCTCCAGCGCCCGGCGCAGCGCGTCGGCATTGTCGAGCTTGCCCTTGGTGGCGCGGATCGCGGAGTCGATCAGCAGCCCGGTGTCGTAGCCCTGTGCCGCATACATCGACGGCAGCCGCTTGTACTCCTGCTGTAAGTCGGCGACGAAGCGCCGGTTCTGCGGATTGTCGAGGTCGTGCGCCCAGTGCGACGAGTTGATCGTGCCCAGCAGCGCGCTGCCCACCGGCCGGATCGTGTCCTCGTCGGCCGAGAAGCCCGGCAGCACGAGCTGCGTGTCCCGGCCGAGGCCGGCGCCGGAGAACTGCTTGATGAAGTTGATGCCCATGCCGCCGGGCAGGAACACGAACACCGCGTCGGGCTTCTTCGCCTGCACCTGCGCCAGCTCCGCCGAATAGTCGAGCTGGCCCATCGGCGTGTACAGCTCGGCGACCACGTTGCCCTTGTAGTAGCGCTTGAAGCCCGCGATCGACTCACGGCCGCCCGGATAGTTGGCGCCGATCAGCATCATGTTCTTCAGCCCCCGGTCGCTGACGTACTTGCCCATCGCGCCGGGGATGTCCTCGTTCTGCCACGACGATACGAAGAAGAACGGATTGCACTTGGCGCCCGCGTAGTCGGCCGGGCCGGTGTTCGGGCTGATGAAGAAGGTCTTCGCGTCCAGCGCCACCGGCAGCGCCGGCAGCAGCACGTTGGAGAACACCACGCCGGTGATGAAGTGCGACTTGTGCTGCTGCACCAGCCGCTGCATCGCCTGCACGCCGACGTCGGGCTTCTGCTGATCGTCGATGACCTGCAGGTCCACCGGCAGGCCGCCCAGCTTGCCGCCGCCATGTCTGATCGCGAGGTTGAAGCCGTCGCGGATGTCGGTGCCCAGCGCGCCGCCCGGTCCCGACAACGTGCTCAGGAAGCCGATCCGCACCTTGCCGTCCTGCGCCCACGCCGCCGACGCCGTGAACAAGGCCGCCGCGACTGCCGCACCGATCATTCGCGAATGGACGCTCATCGGAATCTCCTCCGCTGTTCGATCTTCTTGCTTCCGAATCTTCCCGCCGACCGGTCTTCCGCCGCGGGCGGCTCACACCCATACCTGCAGCACGTAGTCGAACGCCGCCTGCCCGTTGAACAGATCGACCCGCTGCAGCCGGATCTTCAGCGCGCCGCCGGCATCGCGCACCAGATGGTGCCGATAGGTGCCGCCGAAATGGCGGATCGCATCGCGCCGCAGCTCCATCATCTGGAAGCGCGAGCGCACGTGCAGGCCGTCCGGCCCTGCCGACTCGATCGCGACGTTGCCGACCAGGTGATTGGTCTCCCACATCGGCGCCTGCGACCAGGCGTTCGGATGCAGCACCCGGCCCATCCGGATCTCCATCATCGCGCGGTCCTCGGCGAAGATCGACGGCGAACCTTCCCACTCGGTCTGCTCTTGTGTCGCCGGCATCCAGTACACCCCCTGTTCGTCGAACAGATCGATGTACTGCGCCCAGTGCTTGCCGTCGAGCAGCTCGCTCTGGTGGAACAGGAACTGCTCGACCTCGCGCTGCAGGTCGCCCGCGCCCGCGCCGACCACCAGGCCGGCGGCCGGCACGCCGCGGATGCCGTAGCTGCGCGGCGAATGATCGGGCTCCAGCGACTGCGCGCCGGTGCTGCCCTCGGTGGCGCTGCCGTCGATGACCACGCCATCGTTCAGCAGATGGGAGAAATCGGGTCCGGCGGCCGGCAGGCTGCGGCTGCCGGGATTGCGGCTTTCGCTCATCGCAGTTCCCCGTTCAATCGTGCTGCGGCTGCAGGTAGCGGCGCCATGCCCGGAACTGGCTGCGCATCACCGCCTCCGACGTGCCGTGGTTCGAATGGATCGTGCCGTCCTCGGTCTCGGTGTCGTCGCCGTGATTGCGGTGGAAGCTGACCCAGTCGCCGGCATGTTCGGCCGTCAGCCCCCACTGACCCTTGGTCCAGTTCTCCAGATCGTCGGCATTGATCATCGTCGCCGGCGAGTTCACCAGGTTGTAGTACCACAGCGACCGGCGATAGATCGCCTCGGGCGCGCCGACCAGCCGGAAGTGCCAGATCTCCGACAGCGTCCTGTCGGGCGCGATCGGCCGCAGACATCGCAACTGCTGCAGCGGGCTCTGCACGGAGAGATACGGGTAGACCAGCACGTGATGGATGCTGCGCGACAGGTATTCCTCGGCCTTCTGCTCGCCGTAGGCGGCCTTCAGCAGCGCCTCGTGCTCCAGCGTGTCCTTGTCCTGCGGCCGCAGGCCCATGTACGCCTTCAGGATGCCGTGGCCCTGCGGGAAGTTGATCGTCTGCACCTTGTCCCACTGGTCGAAGCTCGAGGCGAACGCCGACAGGTAGTGGTAGTAGAGCGGCGCGCTGCCGTCGCGCTCCTTGATCCGGCGTTCGACCCGGCCGGCGGCCACGCCGGTCGACTGATGGGTGACCGACGGGTGCAGCGCATCGAGCTGGTTCTCCATGAAGAACTTCCAGTTCGAATGCTGGATCACCCGATGACAGACCGGCACCACCTCGACGCGGCCCACCGGCGAGCGGTCGCACATGTCGTCGAACGCGACCTTCGCTCCGCCCATGAATTCCAGCAGCCCGGGCCCGTCGGGTGCCAGGCTCGCGAACACGAAGCCGCGATAGCTCTCGACCCGCGCCGCCGGCTTCATGCTGCAGTCCGGATTGTCGCGGGTCAGCCGCGTGCCGTCGTACCCCGCGGCCAGCGGGATCGCCCGCACCCGCCCGTCGAGGTGGAAGCTCCACGCGTGATACGAACAGACGAACGCGCTGCCGACGTTGCCCTTCAGGTTCCCGCAGAGCTGCACGCCGCGGTGCGGGCAGCGGTTGTAGAACACCCGCACCTCGCCGTCCTTGCCGCGCACCATCACCATCGGCTGGCGGCCGATCGTCATCGTCCAGTAGTCGCCGGGCTTCGGCACCTGCGATTCATGCCCGCAGTAGACCCACACCTTCTCGAAGATCTGCTCGATCTCCAGGTCGAAGATCGCCGGATCGGTGTAGACGCTGCGATGCACGCGGTCGGGTTCGACGAGCCGATCCAGCGCGGCGGGGGCGCGGCCCGAGGTGTCCAGGGTTCTCTTATCCATTGGTGAACTTTTCGAACGGGCAGGTTTACAGATGGCCACAGGGTGCGGGGCTCGGTCGCAGGCTGCGGGTATTGGGCCAGCATACCGCGGGCGCCGGCCGAAGTGCAGACATACCCGCGTCGGTTTCCGTGACAGACCGGCCGGTGTCTGTCCTGCCGGCGCGGCGTCCGCGCGCCGGTGACGTGACAAATTGCCTCAGGTGAACGGCAGGCGGCCGTTACGATCGGTTCAGCTCAATCACTCGGCCCTGGGCAGTCTGTTTCGACCATGCGGCCGGCAGACGGGTTTCGGGTCCCCACGATGGAATCGGATCATGGTTCGGCGATCGGTCGCGGGACCTTACCCAGACGTCGCGCCATCGGAGCGCCGGCATGACCGCGCCCGACCGCGCGCATGCATCACGGCGCCGCCGGACGGCCGGACGGACGTCTGATCCTCCGTTCGGCAGACGGGCTGCGCGCCGCAGGCTGCGTTTCGCGCTGATCGTCGCGACGGCGGGAGTCTTCACGACTCTGCTGGCCGTCGATCTGTGGAACCTTCGTGACGAGCTGTTGCCCGGACGGGCTGCGCAGACCGGGATTCTCGTCCGCGACAATCCGCAGGCGCAGGGGAACGTCGCTGCCGAGGTGTCGGGTGTCGAGGCGCCGGCCACCTACGCACCGGACGCCGAGGAGCGGGTCACCGATGAGCCGGTCACCGAAGCGTCCGTCACCGAAGCGTCCGTCACCGAAGCGTCCGCGACCGCAGCACCCCTGACCGCGGCACCCCTGGCCGCGGCACCGGTGGTCGAAGCGCCGACGAAGGCGGCGGACAGCGCGCATGTGGCGCCCGCCGCGGCACCGACGCTCGGCGACGCTGCGAAGCCCGCGGCCCTGCCGAAACTTGCGCCCCCGTCGAGGCCCGCCCGCGATCCACGCACCGATGCAGCGGCGGTCCGCCCGCCTGACGCCGCTCCGGTACCGGGCAAGCTCGCGCCG
>DAISWF010000230.1:0-9376 GCA_036826495.1 Burkholderiaceae bacterium | reverse complement strand
TGTCGGACGCTTCGGCGGCCTCGCCGGTGGACACCAGCAGGAAGCGCGCGATGCCGCCGGCGCCGGCCACCAGCAGCGTCGATCCGGCCTTGGCCTGCAGATCGCCGGACTTCAGCGCCGCGCTCAGACGACCGTCATGGGCCGCGTCGATCGCGCCGCCGGTCTCCGTCAGCGTCTTCCCGGCACGCACCGGCAGCACCAGGCATTGGGCACGGATCCGCTCGGGCGCGGTGGTCTTTGTGCTAAATTGCATCGACGGATTTCCTGTTGGCGTATCGTGGCTCGCGGTTCGCGCCGATTATATCGTTCGCCAAGGCGGACCCTCCTTGGCCATCCGCCCCTGCGCAGGTCTGCTGTCCATGCTCTTCAAGAAGGCGCTGCGCCGCGATCTCGCCAATCTCGCCGGCGTGATCTTCGCGACGCTGTTCACCATCATGGTGACCACCTCACTGATCCGGCTGCTCGGCCGCGCGGCCAATGGCAGCGTCGACACGGCCAGCGTGCTGCCGCTGATCGCGTTCGCGTCGGTGAACTTCCTGCCGGTGCTGCTGGTGCTGACCCTGTATGTCGCGGTGCTGATGGCGCTGACCCGCGCCTATCGCGATTCCGAGATGGTGATCTGGTTCGCCAGCGGTCAGTCGGTGCAGGCGTGGATCCGCCCGGTGCTGCAGTTCGCGCTGCCGTTCGTGCTGCTGATCGCGCTGGTGGCATTCCTGGTCGCGCCCTGGGCCAACCGGCAGACCGCCGAGTTCCAGAAGCGCTTCGAGCAGCGCGAGGACATCGCGCAGGTGTCGCCGGGGCAGTTCCGCGAATCGGCCAGCGCGAACCGGGTGTTCTTCGTCGAGTCGGTGTCGGAGGACCAGTCCACCGTCAGGAACGTGTTCGTCACGCAGACCCAGGGCGACAACCTGACGATCGTGGTGTCCAGCGGCGGCCGCATCCAGACCGAAGCGAATGGTGACCGTTTCCTGGTGCTCGAGCAGGGGCGCCGGTACGACGGCGTGGGCGGCCGTCCCGAGTTCAAGCTGATGGAGTTCGAACGCTACGGCGTGCGGCTGGAGCCGCGCGCCGAACGGCTCGACGACGACTCCTCGAAGATCAAGACGACGCTGGAGCTGATCGAAACGCCCACGCCGCGCAATCTGGCCGAGCTGCTGTGGCGGATCAGCCTGCCGGTGTCGGCGGTGCTGCTGGCGCTGCTGGCGATTCCGCTGTCGTCGTTCAATCCGCGGGTGGGCCGCTCGGTGAACCTGATGGTCGCGCTGCTGATCTATGTGGTCTACAACAACCTGGTGTCGCTCGCGCAGGGCTGGGTCGCGCAGGGCAGGGTGAGGTTCGAGATCGGCGTGTTCGTCGTGCACCTCGGGCTGGCGGTCGTCATCCTGTTCCTGTTCTATCGGCGGCTCACCTTGTTCCGCTGGCCGTGGCGGCTGCGCCGCGCGGAGCGTCCGGCATGACGGTGCTGGGTCGTTACCTGAGGCGCGAGATCGTCGGCGCGGTGCTGTTCGTGCTGGTCGGCTTCCTCGCGCTGTTCGCGTTCTTCGATTTCATCGGCGAGGTCGAGGACGTCGGCCGCGGCGGCTACAAGCTGCAGCATGCGCTGACCTTCGTGCTGCTGACCTTGCCCAGCCATGCCTACGAGCTGATGCCGATCGCCGCGCTGATCGGCGCGATCTACGCGCTCGCGCAGTTCGCCTCGCATTCCGAGTTCACCGCGATGCGGGCGGCCGGGCTGGGCCGGCGCGCGGCGCTGGTGCAGATCGTCCGCATCGGGCTGGTGTTCGCGGTGGTCACCCTGTTTCTCGGCGAGGTGGTGACGCCGCGGGCCGATCAGCTCGCGCAGCGGGTGCGGCTGTCGGCGCTGGGCACCAGCATCGTCAACCAGTTCCGTTCGGGCCTGTGGATCAAGGACACTTCGCGCGACGAGAACGGCGCGGTGTCGCGCACCCGCTTCGTCAACATCGCGACCCTGCTGCCCGACACCACCTTGCGCGACGTCAGGGTGTACGAGTTCGATGCGAGCTTCCATCTGCGGCAGATCCTGGTGGCCGGCGGCGGCCGCTTCCGTCCGCCCGATTCGTGGCAGCTCGAGAACGTGCAGCGTACCGACTTCGGTTCGAAGGTGTCGGCCGATCGTTCGTTGACCCTGCGCGCGCAGATGGACACCTTGCCCGAGCTGATCTGGCGATCGGAACTGAATCCCGACCTGCTGGGCGTGCTGCTGGTCGAGCCGGAGAAGATGTCGGCCTGGACACTGGCGCAGTACGTCCAGCATCTGCGCGAGAACCAGCAGCAGGCCAACCGCTACGAGATCGCGTTGTGGAAGAAGCTGGTGTATCCGCTGGCGGTGGTCGTGATGATGGCGCTCGCGCTGCCGTTCGGCTATCTGCAGGCGCGCGCCGGCGGCATCGGTTACAAGGTGTTCGCCGGCATCATGCTCGGCATCGGCTTTCACTTCCTGAACGGATTGTTCTCGCACCTGGGATTGCTGAACACCTGGCCGGCCTGGGTCGCCGCGAGCATTCCCAGCATCGTCGCGGTGCTGCTGGCGCTGGGCATGCTGGCCTGGGTCGATCGCGCGCGCTGAATTTCAGCCCACGCAACTCGGTTGCGTTTGGGGCCGCCGTTTCCTCGTCGCTTCCTCGTCGTTTCAGTTCTGCTTCACAAAGTCATGGACGGAAGAACTTCTTTTAATTACATTACCCCCATCGCGATGGCTTATCGCCATTGCTGTACCGGGTATCGAGGAGGAGGAGAGGCAGCCATGCTGCCATTTCAGGCGCACAGTGATGTGCGCCTTTTTCTTTGCTCCGACGGTCCGTTTCCCCTCGATTGATGCGCCGCACAATGGAAAACCGGTCATCCACGGCGCAGCGCGTGTTCTTTGCGACACTGCTGATTACCCTTACGTTCCGCACGGTGCTGGCGGCCCGGCTGCCGATCACCGGCGACGAGGCTTACTTCTATTTCTGGGGGCGCTATCCGGCGTTCGGCTTCTATGATCACCCGCCGATGGTGGGCTGGTGGCTCGCCGCGCTGCGCCAGATCAGCGACCATCCGCTGATGCTGCGGCTGCCGGCGCTGCTGGCGCCGCTGTTCCTCGCATGGCTGGCGCGGCGCATGCTCCGCGCGCGCGGCGACGAGCTCGGCTGGCAGGCGGCCACGCTGATGCTGCTGCTGCCGCTGAACGCATGGAACGTCGCGATCACCACCGACGTGCCGCTGATGGTGTTCGGTTTTGCGACGGTGGCTTGGTATCTGCGCGCGCTGCGCACCGGGCGGCCGGTCGATTTCCTGCTGTGCGGGCTGCTGCTGGGCGGCGCGCTGCTGTCGAAATATTTTGCAGGCCTGCTGGCGCTGGCGATCGCCGGGCATCTGCTTTGGCGCCCGAATGCGGCCCGGCTGCGCGCGCTGCTGCTGGTGATCGCCGGCGCGCTGCCGCAGGCCGTCGCGCAGGCGTACTGGAACTCGCAGCACTGCTGGCCGAACGTGATGTTCAACCTGGTGAACCGGCACGATACCGCGGGCTGGTCGCTGAAGACGCCGGCGCTCTATCTGGTCAGCGTCGTTTACGTGCTCACGCCGCTGCTGCTGTGGGGGTTGCTGCGGCACTGGCGCGCGCGGCCGGCGGGCGATGATCGGGAAGCGTCCGCGCTGCGCTGGTTCGTCGGCCTGCCGTTCGGCGTGTTCGCGCTGCTGTCGGCGGTCAAACGCATCGGCCTGCACTGGCTGGCGGCGTTCACCGCGCCGGCGGTGCTGCTGTTCCTGCGTCATGCCGATGCCGGCCAGCGCCGCGCGGCGCTGCGCTTCGCGGCCGGCTTCGCGCTCGCGCACTATCTGCTGATCGTCGGGGTTGCAGCGGTGCCGCTGCAATGGTTCGCACGGCTGTCGTCCTATCCCGGGCTGGTGATGACGTTGGCGCCGCAGGCGCTCAACGAGGCGCTGGCGCCGTGGCGCGGCCGCTTCGCGATCGCCAGCGACGGCTATTCGGCGGCGGTCACGATGGGTTTCAACCTCGGCGAATACGTGTTCGTGTTCGGCCCGGGATCGAGCCATGCGCGCCACGACGACATGCTGACCGATCTGCGCGCGCTCGAAGGCCGCGATATCCTGATCGTGCGCAAGGAGGCCGATCGCGGCCAGGACGACGAGCGCTATTTCGAGCGGATCGAACGCAAGGTGATCGAGGTGCGCGGCGTGCGCTTTCATCTGACCGAAGGTCATGGGTTCCGTTATCCGGTGTACCGTGACGCGGTGCTCGACGAGATCCGCCGTCGCTGGTATCAGGTGCCGGCCTGGCTGCCGTCGGGCCCCTGCTATTTCTGCGACCGTTACTTCCCCGAGCGGGCCTGTCACCGATGAACCTGCAGCAGTTGCGCTTCGTTCGCGAGGCCGCACGGCACAACTTCAACCTGACCCAGGCGGCCGCGGCGATCGGCACCTCGCAGCCGGCGCTGTCGCGCGGCATCCTCGAGCTGGAGGCCGAGCTGAAGGTGGCGATCTTCGTGCGGCACGGCAAGCGCATCCTCGGTCTGAGCGATCCGGGCAAGGTGATCCTCGCGCGTGCCGAGCGGGTGCTGGCCGAAGTGACCGGCATCGAACAGGCCAGCGCCGACTACCACAAGCGCGACGCCGGCGAGCTGCGCATAGCCACCACTCACACGCAGGCGCGCTACGTGCTGCCGGCGGTGATCCGCGAGTTCCGCAAGCGCTATCCGGCGGTGCGGCTGTCGCTGCTGCAGGGCAATCCGCAGCAGATCCTGCAGCATGTGCTGCAGCGTGAGGCCGACGTGGCGATCGCCACCGAGGTGCCGGCCGAAGCCACCGATCTGCTGACGATCCCCGCGTTCGACTGGGAGCATGCGGTGCTCGCGCGCGAGGGTCACCCGGTGTTCGGGCAGCCGCTGTCGCTGCCGCATCTGGCGGGGTTCCCGATCGTCACCTACGTCGAGGCGTTCGCCGGTCGCCGGCGCATCGACCGTGCGTTCGCCCAGGCCGGTCTGGAGCCGGACATCGTGCTGGAGGCGATCGATTCCGACGTCATCAAGACCTACGTCGCGTTGGGGACAGGGGTGGGTATCATCGCCGGCCTGGCCTACGATCCGGCGCGTGACCGCGGTCTCGCGGCGCAGCCCGCCGGCTTCCTGTTCGGGCGCAATCCGGTGCGGCTGGCGGTGCGGCGCGACGTCTATCTGCGCAAGTTCGCGATGGCGTTCATCGAGCTGTTCGCGCCCGCCGCCGATCGCAGCGAGCTGGAGCGCATCCAGGCGGGGTTCGAGGCCACCGGCGCGCAATGAGCGGCGCGCGATGCCGTCAGCGGCAGTGACGGGCAGACGATCGATGGGATGGAGAAGATGGCGGATGTATGCGTAGTGGGCGCCGGTGCGATCGGCGGGATCGTGGCGGCGCGGATGGCACTGGCCGGCCACCGTGTGTCGGTGGTCGCGCGCGGCGCGCATCTGCAGGCGATCCGCGAGGGCGGGCTGGTGCTCGACGACCGGGTCAACGGCGCCGAGCACACGATGCGGCTGGCCGCCAGCGACGATCCGGCCGCCTTCGGCCGGCAGGATCTGGTGGTGATCGGCCTGAAGGGGCCGGCGATCCCGGCGATGCTGCCGCGGCTGGCGCCGCTGGTGGGCCCGGACACGCTCGTCGTGCCGGCGATCAACGGCATTCCGTGGTGGTACTTCCATCGGCACGCATCGCCGCACGCCGGCCGGCGCATCGCCTGCCTCGATCCGCGCGGCGATCTGTTCGCCGCGCTCGATTGCGACCGCGTGATCGGCTGCGTGGTGCTGCTGGCCGGCGAGATCGCGAAGCCCGGCACCGTCGTGCATACCGCGGTGAGCAGGATGATCATCGGCGAACCGTCGGGCGAGCTGACGCCGCGGCTGCAGCGGCTCGCCGGCTGGTGGACCGGCTGCGGCTTCGAAACGACGTTGTCCACGCAGATCCGCCGCGAGATCTGGATGAAGCTGACCGGCAACCTGTCGTTCAACACGGTGGCGGCGCTGACCGGCTGCCGGACCGACGAGCTGATCGATGACCCCGATCTGGTCGAGGTGCTGCGGGCGATGATCGAGGAGGGGCGGCGGGTCGCCGCGGCCTATGGCGCGCCGGTCGACATCGATGCCGATGCCCGGATCCGGATGGCCCGGTCGATCGGCCGCGCGCGGCCGTCGACCTTGCAGGATTTCGAGGCCGGCCGGCGGCCGGAGATCGAGGGGCTGATCGGCTCGGTGATCGAGCTGGCCGATGAGGCCGGCGTGCCGGTGCCGACGATCCGCCACGTCGCGGCACTGCTCACGGCGCGGGCGCGCTCTCTGGGGCTGCTGGGGCCTGTTCCCCCGGCACCCGGCGCCGCCACGGGCAGGGCGTGAACAGGCCCGCGCAGGTGCCCGGCACCGCACCGGCCGACGGACGCGCAGCCGGATCGTGGAGCGATTGAAGACCGATATCGATCAGGCGCGCGCCAACCGCAGAGGCATCGCCTGGATGGTGCTGGCGATGAGCGCATTCATCGCCACCGACGCGACGATCAAGGCGGTGTCCGAGCGTCTGCCGGCCGCGCAGATGATCGTCGTGCGCAATGTCGTCACGATCATGCTGATCGCGCTGCTGGCCTGGCGCAGCGGGGCGTTCGGCCGGCTGCGCGACGCGCTGCGCGGCCGGGTGCTGGTACGGGCCGGCTGCGAGGGCGCGGGCCTGTTCCTGTATCTCGCGGCGCTGTTCCATCTGCCGTTGGCCAACGTCACCGCGATCAACCTGTCGTCGCCGCTGTTCATCGCGGTGCTGGCGGTGTTGTTCCTGCGGGAACGGGTGAATGCCGTCCGCTGGCTGATCATCGTGGCCGGCTTCGTCGGCGTGCTGCTGGTGGTGCAGCCGCGTGCCGACGACTTCAACGCCTATGCATGGATGAGCCTGCTGGCGACGCTGATCTACTCGGTGCGCGACCTGGTCACCCGAGGGATCCCGCCCGGCACGCCGGCGGTGCTGGTCACGCTGACGACCGCCGGCGTCGTCTGGCTGATCGCGGCGGCGGTGCTGGCCGTCGAAGGCTGGGTGCCGATGAGCGGGCGCGACCTCGCCCTGCTGGCGGTCGCAGGAGTGTTCATGTCCACCGGCTATCACGCGATCATCGTCGCGACCCGCGAAGCCGAGCTGTCGGTGGTCGCGCCGTTCCGCTACGTCGGTCTGCTGTGGGCGCTGCTGCTCGGCTATCTGTTCTGGGGCGACGTGCCCAACCTGCCGGCGTGGATCGGCATCGTGCTGCTGATCGGCGCCGGACTGCTGATGATCCGGCAGCAGCGTGTGCGCCGGCCATGAGCCGGCGTCTCGGAAGCCGTGAACGAGTCCGCGGCGCCGGCACGCCGGATGCCATTCCGTGCGCGACAGGGCGCTACGTCCGGCCCGCCCCATCGCGGTCGGCCAGCCACTGGCGCGGCGACGTGCCGAGCCGCTGCCGGGAAGCCTTCGAAAGCGAAGAGGCGCCGGCGAATCCCAGCTCGGCCGCGACCCGCTTCACAGGCTGGCCGGCGCGGACCATCGTCGCCGCCAGCGACAGTCGCCAGTCGGTCAGATAGGCGGCCGGCGTCGTGCCGGTGGCCTCCTTGAAGGCCTGCGCGAACGCGCTGCGCGACATGCCGGCCGTCGCGGCCATCTTCGCCAGCGGCCAGGCATCGCCGGGTGCGCGGTGCAGCGCGACCAGCGCGCGCGCCAGCCGCGGGTCCGCCAGGCCGGTGATCAGGCCGCGGGCGATGCCGGCCTGCTGCGGATGATCGATGATCCAGCGCAGGAGCTGGATCAGCACGACCTCGAACAGCCGGTCGGCCAGCAGCCGCGAGCCGCAGCGCATCCGGTCGGCCTCCGAGAACAGCAGGTCCAGCGCCGGCCGCAGTCCGTCGACCTGGTGCAGCGGCACGCACAGCAGCGGCGGCAGCGCGCCGACGACCGGATTGCGCGCACCGCCGTCGAAGTCCAGGGTCGCGCAGGTGAAGTCCGACCCTTCGCGGGGCGGATTGACGAACACATGGTGCAGCGGCGCCGGATAGAACAGCAGCGTCGGCTCGGTGAGCCGCAGCGACGGCTGCACCGACTGGTCTCCCGGATGCCGGACCTCCATCTCGCCCCGCCGCAGCACGTGCAGGAAGCCGCGGCCGGGCCGGGCCTCGAAGGTCTGGGTGCCGCACAGCGCGCCCGAATGGAACAGCGTCGCGTGCACGCGGAAGCGCTCTAGCAGCGCCGACAGCCGGTCCACCGGCGGGGTGGGCGATCGGGCGGGCGCGGGCCCCTTGGCTGGTGGCCCGTCGGGTAGTGACCCCTCCGAGGGCGGCCGCGCCGGTGGTGGCATCCGGCAGCCCGGTTTCTTGGACGATCGGACAAATTTCACGGATTTCATGATTCCAATCATCCCCAAAGAACGCGCAGTATTCAACCCATACCTGGCCTCTGCAATCCTCGACCAAGGAGCCTCCGATGTCCCGCGTCCCCCTCGTCGATCCCCGCAACACCACCGCCGAGCGCCGGGCGCTGCTCGAACCGATACAGGCCGCGTTCGGCGCCATGCCCAACATGTTCCGGGCGGTGGCCCACTCGCCGGCCGCGCTGAAGAGCATGTGGGCCGCGTTCGGCGCGCTGGGCGGCGGCGTGATCCCGGCCCGCCTCGGCGAGCAGATCGCGGTCGCGGTGGCCGACCGTAACGCCTGCGAGTACTGTCTGGCCGCGCATACCGCGCTGGGCCGCAAGGCCGGCGCCAGCGCCGACGAGATGGCGGCCGCGCAGGCCGGGCAGTCGGCCGACCCCAAGACCGCGGCGGCGCTGCGCTTCGCGTTGCAGGTCGTGGATGGCCGTGGAAAGATCGGCGATGCCGATGTGCAGGCGCTCCGGGCGGCCGGCTACGGCGACGAGGAGATCGTCGAGCTCCTCGCGCACGTGGCGCTCAATCTGTTCACCAACTACGTCAACGTCGCGTTCGCGGTGCCGGTCGATTTTCCGGCGGTGAAGCTTCGGACTGCCGGGAGCCGTTGATGCGCGCCCCGGCACTGCGGGTCAGCCAGTGGCTGAACACCGCTCGCCCGATCGAGCTGGAGGCGCTGCGCGGCAAGGTCGTGCTGCTGCATGCGTTCCAGATGCTGTGCCCGGGCTGCCTGTCGCACGGGCTGCCGCAGGCCCAGCGCGTCCGGCAGGTCTTCCGCGACGACGAGCTCGTGGTGCTGGGGCTGCACACGGTGTTCGAGCACCACGAGGTGATGACCGAGGCCGCGCTGCGGGTCTTCAATCACGAATACCGCTGGAGCTTCCCGATCGGCATCGACCAGGCCGCGCCCGATGGCGGCCTGCCGCTGACGATGCAGGCCTACGGCTTTCGCGGCACGCC
>DAISWF010000229.1:0-9434 GCA_036826495.1 Burkholderiaceae bacterium | reverse complement strand
CCTTGCCGGTGGCCTGCGCCGCGTCGACGTGGAAGATGATGCCGCGCTCGCGGCACAGCTCGCCGATCGCCGGGATGTCCTGGATCACGCCGATCTCGTTGTTCACGTACATCACCGACACGAGGATCGTGTCGGGACGCAGCGCCGCCTTGAACACCTCCGGATCGAGCAGCCCGTTCTCGAGCACGTCCAGGTAGGTGACCTCGAACCCCTGCCGCTCCAGCTCGCGCATCGCGTCCAGCGTGGCCTTGTGCTCGGTCTTGACGGTCACCAGGTGCCGGCCGCGCGTCTTGTAGAACTGCGCCGCGCCCTTCAGCGCCAGGTTGATCGATTCGGTGGCGCCGGACGTCCAGCCCAGCTCGCGGGCATCACAGTTGACGAGGCGCGCCACCTGCTCGCGTGCCTCCTCGACCGCCTGTTCGGCCACCCAGCCGTACGAATGACTGCGCGAGGCCGGGTTGCCGAATTCCTCCCGCAGATACACGACCATCTTGTCGACCACGCGCGGATCGACCGGCGTGGTGGCCGAATAGTCGAGGTAGATCGGGTGCGGCATCGAACAGACCCTCAGGAGTTCGTGGCCCGCGTCCCGTCGACGCGGATCGGCTGCAGGGTGGATGTCGGAAACTCCAGCGCCGCGCGGTGCTCGCGCAGCACCGAGATCTGCTTGGGCGCCGCCTCGGCGTTCTTGGCGCGCTGGCCGTCCACCAGATCCGCCAGGGTGACCGAATCCAGATACTCGATCATCTTGCGGTTCAGGTTCGACCACAGCTCATGCGTCATGCACGGGCCTTCGTCCTGGCAATTCTCCTTGCCGCCGCACTGCGTGGCGTCCAGCGGCTCGTCGACCGCGAAGATGATGTCGGCCACCGACACGTCCTTCATCGGACGGGCGAGCGTGTAGCCGCCGCCCGGGCCGCGGGTGCTCTCGACCAGCTCGTGACGGCGCAGCTTGCCGAACAGCTGTTCGAGGTACGACAGCGAGATCTTCTGGCGCTGGCTGATGCCGGCAAGCGTGACAGGACCCTGATGCTGGCGCATGGCCAGATCGATCATGGCGGTCACTGCAAATCGGCCTTTTGTGGTCAGTCTCATGGGGATGTCCTACCAATTCCTGACTAAGTTACTAAAGTATAGAATGGTTGACTGAATCAGTCAAATTCATACCCGCTCAGGGTCAATTCCGCGTTGCGATCGCAGGTATTTGCCTGCGGGCCGGTTCGCGGCGGCCATCCCGGAAACGACGAGGGGGATTCACATCCCCCTCGTCGTTCAGGCCGACCCGACCGCCCCGGCGGGAACCGGGGCTGGCCGATGCCGGCGCCTGACTGCCGTGGGCCTCAGGCAGCCGCCACCTGGGTGGCGCGGCGCTTGGCGACTTCGAGCAGACCGGTACAGGCATCCTCGATGTAGTCGAGGACCTGGTCGAACCCTTGCGCGTTGCCGTAGTAAGGATCCGGAATCGTCGCGGTTTCGTGCTCGGTGGCGAAACGCATCAGCAACTGGATCTTGTGGTGGGTGCGCTTCGGCGCCGTCTGCTGGAGCTGCGACAGGTTGTCCCAATCCATCGCCAGGATCAGGTCGTGATCGTCGAAATCCTTTTCCTTGACCCGGTGAGCACGCAGATCACTGATGTCGAACCCGCGCTTGGCCATCGCCGCGACCGCCCGCTTGTCGGGCGCCTCGCCGACGTGAAAGCCGTGGGTTCCGGCCGACGCGACCTTGACCACGTCCTCCAGGCTGGCCTGGCGCACGAGTTGGCGGAACACCCCCTCGGCCATCGGCGAGCGGCAGATGTTACCCATGCAGACGAAAAGCACCCGTGTGTTCATAGCCAGTGAAATCGGTTCTCTTTTTGCCATTTCAATATCCGCTTGCGAATCAAGATTCCTTCCGTGACGTGCCGTCTGCCGGCTACGCCGCCCGATCGGCCGGGTAAGGCACCACCGTCTGGGTGCCGCCGGCCCCGAATACCTGCTGCTTCAGCCCGGCGAGCTGATCGCGCACCTGCGCCGCCTTCTCGAACTCCAGGTTGCGTGCGTGCTCCATCATCTGCTTCTCCAGGCGCTTGATCTCCCGGGCGATGTTCTTCTCGCTCATCGTCTCGTACTGCGCCTGCGCCCGGGCGGCCTTGACCTCCTGGCGCGACTGCGTCGCATCGAACACCCCGTCGATCATCTCCTTGACCTGCTTGACAACGCCGCGCGGCACGATCCCGTGCACCTCGTTGAAGGCCAGTTGCTTGGTGCGCCGGCGCCCGGTCTCGTCCAGCGCGCGCTGGATCGAGTCGGTGATCCGGTCCGCATACAGGATCGCTGTGCCGTTCAGGTTGCGGGCGGCCCGGCCTATCGTCTGGATCAGGCTGCGCTCGGACCGCAGGAAACCCTCCTTGTCGGCATCGAGGATCGCCACCAGCGACACCTCGGGGATGTCCAGACCTTCCCTCAGCAGATTGATCCCGACCAGCACGTCGAACACGCCGAGCCGCAGATCGCGGATGATCTCCACCCGCTCCACGGTGTCGACGTCGGAGTGCAGGTAACGCACTTTCACGCCGTGCTCGCTCAGGAAATCGGTCAGGTCCTCGGCCATCCGCTTGGTCAGCGTGGTGACCAGCACCCTTTCACCAGCGGCGACCCGCTGGTGGATCTCGGACAGCACGTCGTCGACCTGCGTGGAGGCCGGCCGGACCAGCACCCCCGGATCGATCAGACCGGTGGGCCGCACCACCTGCTCGACGACCTGGCCGGCATGCTGCGCCTCGTAATCGGCCGGCGTGGCGGACACGAAGATCGCCTGATGCATCTTCCGTTCGAATTCCTCGAACTTCAGCGGCCGGTTGTCCAGCGCCGACGGCAGCCGGAAGCCGAACTCGACCAGCGTTTCCTTGCGCGCCCGATCCCCACGGTACATGCCGCCCAACTGGCCGATCGTCACGTGGCTTTCGTCGATGATCATCAGCGCATCGTCGGGCAGGTAATCGACCAGCGTGGGCGGCGGATCACCGGGACGTGCGCCCGACAGATGCCGGGTGTAGTTCTCGATGCCCTTGCAGAACCCCAGCTCCTGCAGCATCTCCAGATCGAACCGGGTGCGCTGCTCGAGCCGCTGCGCCTCGACCAGCTTGCCCTGCTCGTGGAAGAACTTCAGCCGTTCGGCCAGCTCGTCCTTGATCGTCTCGATCGCCCGCATCACGGTCGCGCGCGGCGTCACATAGTGGGACGACGGATACACGGTGAAGCGCGGAATCTTCTGACGCACCTTGCCGGTCAGCGGATCGAAGAGCTGCAGGCTCTCGATCTCGTCGTCGAACAAGGTGATCCGTACCGCCAGCTCCGCATGCTCGGCCGGGAACACGTCGATCGTCTCGCCGCGGACGCGGAAGGTGCCGCGGGTGAAATCGGCCTCGCTGCGCCGATACTGCATCGCGACCAGGCGCTGCAGCACGTCACGCTGCGAGTAGCGGTCGCGCACGCGCAAGGTCAGCACCATCGCGTGATAGTCGTGCGGATTGCCGATGCCGTAGATGCACGAGACGGTGGCGACGATGACCACGTCGCGCCGCTCCAGCAACGACTTGGTGGCCGACAGGCGCATCTGCTCGATGTGCTCGTTGATCGACGAGTCCTTCTCGATGTACAGGTCGCGCTGGGGAACGTAGGCTTCCGGCTGGTAATAGTCGTAGTAGGAGACGAAATATTCGACCGCGTTGTTCGGGAAGAACTCGCGCATCTCCGCATAGAGCTGCGCCGCCAGCGTCTTGTTCGGCGCGAGCACCAGCGCCGGACGGCCCATGCGCGCGATGACGTTGGCCATCGTATAGGTCTTGCCGGAACCGGTGACACCGAGCAGCGTCTGGAAGCTGAGGCCGTCCGCGACGCCTTCGATCAGGCGCTCGATGGCATCCGGCTGGTCGCCGGCCGGTGCGAACGGCTGGTGTAGCTGGAAAGGGCTGCCCGGAAACGTCTTGAAGCTGGAGGAATCGAGCGCCAGGTCGGCCATTCTTTGAGTGCTCAATACTGTCGAGTCCGCGTGTTAGACTTTTCGTCTGACTTCCGCTCGGAACAAGATGCGATTATCGCGTCTGAGGCACGAAAAAGCTAGCGGTTTGCACAAAAAATGTGCAATCGACGAGGATTCGACAGCCCTCTCCAGATTGCAGTATTGACTTCATTAAGCGCTTCTTCAGGAACTCCTGCACTGCCATGACTCAGTCGATGTTTGCCGCCGTTGAAATGGCTCCCCGCGACCCGATTCTGGGCTTGACGGAGGCCTTCAATGCGGATAGCCGTCCGAACAAAGTCAACCTCGGCGTCGGGGTCTATTGCGACGACGACGGCAAGGTGCCGCTGCTGCAGGCGGTCCGGGCCGCCGAACGCAGCCGGGTCGACAGCACCCCGCCGCGCAACTACCTGCCGATCGACGGCATTCCCCTCTACAACCAGGCGGTGCAGACGCTGCTGTTCGGCAAGGAGTCTCAGCTTCTCTCGCAAGGCCGGGTGGCCACGTTCGAGGCACTGGGCGGTACCGGCGGTCTGCGCATCGGGGCCGATTTCCTGAAGCGGCTGAAGCCCGACGCCTCGGTCTGGATCAGCGATCCAAGCTGGGAGAACCACCGGGCGCTGTTCGAGGCGGCCGGCTTCCAGGTCAACGCGTACCCCTACTATGACGCGGCGACCCACGGCGTGCGCTTCGCGGCGATGCTCGACTGTCTGCGCAGCCTGCCGGCCGGCGACGTCATCGTGCTGCATGCGTGCTGCCACAACCCCACCGGCGTCGATCTGGACGAGGCGCAGTGGAAGCGGGTGTACGAGGTCGCGCGCGAACGGTCGCTGGTGGTGTTCCTCGACATGGCTTACCAGGGTTTTGCCGAGGGCATCGATGCCGATGCGCTGGCGCTGCGGCTGCTGTCGGCCACCGGCATGGACTTCCTGGTGTCCAGCTCGTTCTCCAAGTCGTTCTCGCTGTACGGCGAGCGGGTCGGCGCGCTGTCGATCGTGACCGCCAGCCGCGAGGAGACCGCCCGGGTGATCAGCCAGGTCAAGCGGGTCATCCGGACCAGCTACTCGAGCCCGCCGACGCACGGGGCGGCGATGGTCGCCGCGGTGCTGTCGACACCCGAGCTGCGCCGGATCTGGGAAGACGAGCTGGCCGGCATGCGTGACCGGATCCGGACGATGCGCTCCGGGCTGGTCGAACGCCTGAAGGCGCGCGGCGTGGCCCGCGACTTCTCTTTCGTCACCCGCCAGCGCGGCATGTTCTCGTACTCCGGCCTGACCAGCACGCAGGTGGACCGGCTGCGCGAGGAGTTCGGCATCTACGCGATCGGCACCGGCCGCATCTGCCTGGCGGCGCTGAACAGCCGCAACATCGACTACGTGGCCGACGCGATCGCCAAGGTGCTCTGAGGGCCTTCGGGTCGGACATGTGAGGGCGCCTGCGGGCGCCCTTTCTTTTTTCCGCGAGCCGCTCTCATCGGCTGAGCTCGCTGCCGGCAGTAGCGCTGATCGTGCGTGTCCCGCTGCAGCCCTTGCAGCCGCTGCCGTTGCGGCCGTTACCGCTGCTGCCGTTACCGCTGCCGCCGTTACCGCTGCCGCGGCTGCGGCTGCGGCTGCGGCTGCAACCGCTGTGTCCAGCTTCGACAGCAGCGCGCCCCGGAGTCGCCGGCGGTTTGCGGCTCATCGGCGGCTGCAGCGTTTCACGGCACCTCTGCGCCGCTTCATCGCAAGCCGCTAGCGGTGCCCGACCGGCCCCGCGACACTGACCTCCTCGATGTGCAACCGGCATCGAACCAACTCGAAGGAGATCGTCATGACCCCATCATCGAGCCAGGCATTGAGCCGGGCCGCCGCCCTGATGTCCACCGCCCTGGCGCTGTCTGCTTCACCCGCGCGGGCCGCCGCCGGCACACTCGAGCTGCAGGTCGACAACGTCGGCAGCGCCGAAGGTTCGCTGATGATCGCGCTGTACGACAAGGCCGGCGACTGGCGCGACCGGCCGGTGCGCTCGCTGCAGCAGGTCGCCAGGCCGGGTTCGGTGACCGTGACGTTCGCCGACCTGCCGCCCGGCAGCTACGCGATAGCGCTCTACCACGACCGCAACGGCAACGGCAAGCTGGACAGCAATGTCATGGGCATCCCGCGCGAGCCGTACGGGTTTTCCGGCAAGGCCCCGACGATGGGGCCGGCGAACTGGGAACAGGCCCGCTTCGAGGTGCCGGCTGCCGGTGCTCGTGTGGTCGTCAAGCTGTCGGATTGAAGGAACGAGGGACTGAAGGAGCGAATCATGAAACGTCGTCAACTGCTTCGTAGCGGCGCAGCCGCCGCACTGACCGTGCCGGCGGGCCTGGCTGGCCCGCTCGCCTTCGGCCGCTCGCCGGATGCCTCTCCGTCTGCCACGGCTCCGTCCGCGGTGCCTTCCACGACCCCATCCGCGGAGTCCTCTCCGGTCACCGCGTTCCGCGACCTGTTCGCCGACCCGGTGGAGGCCCGCGGCCCGACGGTTGCGGAGTTCCGCGGCCGGCTGCCGGCCGGACTGCGGGGCACCTTGTACCGCAACGGCCCCGCGCGGATGCAGCGCGGCGGTCTGCACTACCGGCACTGGTTCGATGGCGACGGCATGGCGCAGTCGTTCGTGTTCGACGCCGGCCGCCTGACCCATCGCGCGGCGATGATCCGCACCGCCAAGTACGTCGAGGAAGAGCGGGCGGGACGCTTCCTGCGCGCCACCTTCGGCACGCCCATGCCCGACGGCGCGCCGGTGCTGCGCCCCGACGACCTGAACGTCGCCAACATCTCGGTGCTGCCGGTGGGCGACGAACTGCTGGCGCTGTGGGAGGCCGGCTCGGCCTACCGCATCGACCCGCGCGATCTGTCGACCCTGGGCCGCAAGGTCTGGTCGCCGGACACCGACGGTGCACCGTTCTCCGCCCATCCGCGCGTCGGTCCCGACGGCACCGTCTGGAGCTTCGGCTACATGACCGGCAGCGGCAAGCTGCTGCTGTATCAGGTGCAGCGCGACGGACGGCTGGCCAGGACCGGCTTGATCGATGCGCCGAACGCCGACATGGTCCACGACTTCGCCGTCACCGAACGACACCTGGTGTTCCTGCTGATGCCGCTGCTGGCCGACGAAGGCGGCCCGGTACCGGGTGGCGCGTTCATCGACCGCTTCCGCTGGCACGGCGACCGGCCCAGCGTCGTGCTGATCGTCGACAAGCAGTCGCTGCAGGTGGTGCAGCGGGCCGAGCTGCCGGCGATGGCGGTGTTCCACCTGGGCAATGCCTGGGAGGAGCGCGGCACGGTGCGGCTGCAGTTCGTCCGGGTCGCCGACTTCGACCGGTCGATGCGCGACATCGTCGCGGCGACTACCGGGCAGCCGACCCACGGACGGGACGCCTCGCAGGTGCACGACATCCGCGTCGACCTGGCCAGCGGCCGCGCGAGCGCCGAGCGGTTGAGCGAGCTCTACGCGGAGTTTCCCCGGTTCGACCCGCGGCACGTCGGACGGCGCACCAGTGCGCTGTTCGTGGCCAGCCGCAGCCCGACGATGCAGCGAGGCCTGTTCGGCTTCAACGGCGTGGCCCGGATGGATCTGCAGACCGGCGCGGTGCAGCGTTTCAGCTACGGCGACTCGGTGATCGCCGAGGAACACGTGTTCGTGCCGCGCGCCGGCGGCCGCGAAGGGGAAGGCTGGCTGGTCGGCACTGCGCTCGACTGGCGCGCCCGGCGTACGCGGGTGTCGGTGCTCGACGCGTCGCGGCTGCCGGATGGGCCGATCGCGCAGGCGAGCCTGCCCTATCTGCTGCCGCCGGGGCTGCATGGCGCGTGGGTGGCCGGCGCTTGATGGGCTGCCGGCTGATGACCTGCTGCTGGAGGACCTGCTGCTGGAGGACCTGCTGCCGGAAGACCTGCTGCCGGATGACCTGTTCCCCCGGTGACCTGTGCTCCGGTGACCGGCCATCCGGTACCGGCCTTTCTCTTATGATGCGCCGATGTTCTCGATCAGCGACTCCCTGACCCGCTTCAGCCCGACGCCCGCGCCGGGCGAAGCACCGCTGCGATGGATCGGCTGGCACCTGATCCAGGGACTGGTGGGCAACACCGTGATCGCAGTGCTGATCACGGTGCTGATGCCGAAGGCCGGCTACTTCGATCACTTCGGCCACAACCTCGTCTACTCGCACTGCATCGGCTTCGCGATCCGCGTGCTGATGATGGCGGCGATGTATTTCGACCTGCAGGGTGGCCGGCCGCCAGTCCCGTGGCGGATGGTGCTGGTCGTCGTGGTGTCGACGGTGCTGGGCTTGCTGATCGGCGCCTGGCTCGCCGCCTGGCTGCTCGACATGCCGCCGTTCTTTCTCGACCCGCGACTGCGCGGCGCGCTGACGATACCGATCCTGGCCATCACGACGATCGCATCGCTGGCCAGCACCGCCTACTTCTGGACCCGCGAGCATCTGGCGTCGCTGCAGGCGCGGGCCGATGCGGAGCACGCGCGCGCCGAACACGCCGCGCGCGAGGCCGAACTGCGGATGCTGCGCGCGCAGCTCGAACCGCACATGCTGTTCAACACGCTGGCCAATCTGCGCGTACTGATAACGGTGGACACCGAAGCCGCCCAGACGATGCTCGACCGGCTGATCGCATTCCTGCGCGCGACCCTGACCGCCAGCCGGCGCGATCGCGTGCCCCTGCGCGACGAGTTCACGCTGATCGGCGACTACCTGGAACTGATCGCGGTCCGCCTGGGCAGCCGCCTGAGCTTCGACCTGAAGCTTCCGCCCGAGCTCGCCGACATCCCGGTGCTACCGATGCTGCTGCAGCCGCTCGTGGAGAATGCGATCAAGCACGGCATCGAGCCGGCGCTCGACGGCGGTCATGTCAGAGTGACCGCACGGCAGGAGGACGAGGCCGTAGTGATCGACGTGGTGGACACGGGGGTGGGCGTGGAACCTGCTTCGACTCCCGCCGGGGGTGACGCCGGCGACGGCGGCTTCGGCCTGCACCAGATCCGCGAACGGTTGCGAACCGCCTACGGTGAAGCGGCGTCCTTGGAGATCGGACGCACCGTGCCGCCAGCCGGCGACGACGGTGCGGCTGACGGCGTGCCTGCGGGCAGCCGCGGCTCGGCCGGCCACGAGGCCCGGTCAGCGAGCGCCACCGTCGCAGCCCGCCGAGAGACATCGCGCGGCCCCGAGGCTGCGACCGCCCGCGGGACGACCGTGACCTTGCGCCTGCCGATGGAGAAGCTGTGATGATCCGCGCGCTGATCGCCGAGGACGAACCCCTGCTGGCCACCGCGCTGCAGGCCGAGTTGAAGAAGCTGTGGCCCGAACTGCAGATCAGCGCGGTCGCCCGCAACGGCCTGGAGGCGCTGCGACACATCCAGTCCGATCCGCCCGACGTGGCCTTCCTCGACATCCGGATGCCCGG
>DAISWF010000228.1:0-9459 GCA_036826495.1 Burkholderiaceae bacterium | reverse complement strand
CACCTTGCGGGTGGGGGCGTTCAGCGGGCGCCCCGAACCGCCGGCGGCGATCCGCGCATCGCTGGACGAGGTCTACCGGATGCTGCCGCGCCTGGCGGAGCGGCGCGACCAGCCGGCGCAGACGCTGTCGGGCGGCGAACGGCAGATGCTGGCGCTGGGCCGCGCGTTCATGGCCCGGCCGCGGCTGCTGCTGCTCGACGAGCCCAGCCTGGGCCTGGCGCCGCTGATCGTGCGCGACATCATCGACGTGGTGCGCAGGCTGTGCGATCGCGGCATCGCGGTGCTGCTGGTCGAGCAGAACGCCAATCTGGCGCTGTCGATCGCCGATCGCGGCCATGTGATGGAGAACGGCCGCATCGTGGCGACCGGCAGTGCCCAGGCGCTGCGCAGCGATCCCGCCGTGCGCGCGACCTATCTCGGCGTGCAGGTCGAATCATCGGGTTCGCCGGCACCGCGCCACAACGTTTCGGCTTGAACGGATCACGGAGCTGCCGATGGATGTCGACGATCGAGACCTCCCCGACCGGCCTCTGGAAGAGAGTCCTATGAATGCCGACGACCCGTCATCGCCAAGGGGCGGCAAGACACTCGAGCCGTGCATCGCGCAGCTTCGCTCCCGGTTCGGCGATCGCCTGCAGACCGGCCGCGCGATCCGCGAGCAGCACGGCAAGGATGTGTCGTTCCATCCCTGCCTGCCGCCCGATGCGGTGCTGTTCGTGCTGGATGCGGCCGACGTCCGCGACGCGATGCGGATCTGCGCGGCCCACCGCTGCCCGGTCATCGCATTCGGCACCGGCACCTCCTGCGAAGGCCACGTCGGCGCGCCGCACGGTGGCCTGTGCATCGACTTCAGCCGGATGGACCGGGTGCTCGCGATCGATGCAGACAATCTGCACGCGACGGTGCAGCCCGGCGTCACCCGCAAGGCGCTGAACCGCGCGCTGAACGGCACCGGTCTGCATTTTCCGATCGACCCGGGGGCCGACGCGTCGCTGGGCGGCATGGTCGGCACCCGCGCGTCCGGCACCAACGCCGTGCGCTACGGCACGATGCGCGACAACGTGCTCGCGCTGCAGGTCGTGATGGCCGACGGACGGCTGCTGCGTACCGGCACCCTGGCCCGCAAGTCGTCGGCCGGCTACGACCTGACCCGGCTGATCGTCGGCTCCGAGGGAACGCTGGCGCTGGTCACCGAGGTGACGGTGCGGCTGCATCCGCTGCCGCAGGCGGTGGTCGCGGCGAGCTGCCGGGTTCCGACGCTGGCCGATGCGGTCGGCTGCGTGATCGACGTGATGCGCTCGGGCGTTGGCATCGGCCGGGTCGAGCTGCTCGACGAGGTGCAGATCGACGCGGTCAATCGGTACTCGAAGCTGGGGCTGCCGGAGGAACCGACGCTGTTCTTCGAGTTCTCCGGTGAACCGCGGACGGTCGACGCGCAGATGGAGCTGGTCCGCGAGCTGGCGGCCGAGCGCGGGGCCGGCGGCTTCGACCGCGCCGACACGCCCGAGGCCCGCACGCGGCGGTGGCAGGCGCGGCCCGACATCTGGTGGGCCAACCCGGCGCTGAAGCCCGGCAGCCAGGGCCTGCCGACCGACGGCTTCGTGCCGATCCCGGCGCTCGCCGAGCAGATTATCGCGGCCCGCCGCGATGTCGAGGCGGCCGGGCTGATCGCGCCGGTCTGCGGCCACGTCGGCGACGGTAACTTCCATCTGTGCTTCGTCGTCGATCCCGACGATGCCGACGAGATGCGCCGCGTCGACGAGGTCAACGACCGCATGGTCCGGCGCGCGATCGCCGCCGGCGGCACCTGCACCGGCGAGCACGGCATCGGGCTGGGCAAGCGCGAATACCTGCGGCTGGAGGCGGGCGGCGGCGTGGACGTGATGCGGTCGATCAAGCAGGCGCTGGATCCGCTGGGGATCCTGAACCCGGGCAAGGTCGTCTGACAGCCGTGCGCTGCGGCCGGGGCACCGGCCGCCTGCTGCGCGTCGCCGGCGGCCCGCCGCGTGTCGCCGGCCGCCGGCCGATGCCGGTCATACCAGGCCGGGGTACGAGCCGCCGTCGACCTGCAGGTTCTGACCGGACATGAAGCCGGACTGGTCGCCGCACAGGTAGGCGCACAGTGCGCCGACCTCCTCGGGCCGGCCCATCCGCCGGGCGGCGATGCTGCTCGCGAACCGGGCCCGCGCCTCCTCGCGGCTGATGCCCTCGCGCTCCATCAGCTTGCGGGCCATGAATTCCTGCCGGCCGGTGTCGATGCGTTCGGGCAGCAGGTTGTTCAGCGTGACGTTGTCGGCCGCCACCTCCAGCGCGACCGTCTTGCAGAAGGCCGTCAGACCGGTGCGGGCGGCCGCCGACAGCCCCATCGTCGGCCAGGGCTGCTTGACCATCGCCGACGTGATGTTGACGACCCGCCCGAAGCGGCGCTGCTGCATGCCCGGTACGAGCGCGGTGATCAGATCGATCGCGGCCAGCATGTTCGACTCGAGCGCCGCGAGCCAGTCGGCATGGCGCCAGGTGCGCCAGTCGCCGGGCGGCGGACCGGCATTGTTGTTGATCAGGATGTCGGCATCCGGACAGGCGGCGACCAGCGCGCGGCGGCCGTCTTCGGTGTTCAGATCGGCGACGACCGGCGTCACGTCGGCGCGACCGACGCTGCGCAGCTTCTGCGCGGCGGCTTGCAGGCGCGCGGCGTCCCGTCCGTTGATCCACACTTTGCAGCCTTCTGCGGCCAGTGCCTGCGCACAGGCGAAGCCCAGGCCGGTGGACGAGGCGCAGACGAGCGCCTTGCGTCCGGTGATTCCGAGATCCATGCAGCACTCACCTCCGATGTTCGGGTGTCATTTCAGGATCGACTTGCAGGTCCAGACGAGCTGCTTCGCATGCGCATGGATGCGCGGCTCCATCCGCACCAGCGGGCCGGCGATCGCGATCGACAGCACGTCGCCCGCCACCGACACCGGCGCGGCCACGCCCATCACGTCGATGACGTTCTCGCCCTTGCCGACGAACCAGCCGCGCTTCAGTCCCCGCTGGATCTCGTCGGCAAGCTGCTGACGCTGGGCGGCCGTCAGCCGCGCGCCGCTGGCGGCACGCAATCGGGCGATCAGCGGCTCGCGCTCGGCCGCCGGCACAGCGCCCAGCAGCGCCTTGCCGCTGGAGGTCGACCACATCGGCTTCAGATCGCCGACCGCCGCCGTGTAGCGCACCGCGTGCTGGCTCTCGACGACCCCCAGGTACACCAGGCAGTCGGACATCCGCTTGGACAGCACCACCGTTTCGCCGGTGACGTCGCGCAGCTTCTGCAGGAACGGCCGCATCGTTTCCTGCACCGGGTCGTTGCTCTCGATGCGGCGCGCCTTCACCAGCCAGCGCGGAGTCGGATAGTAGGTCTTGCGTCCGCCGACCTCGTACAGGTATCCCCGCGCCTGCAGCGTCCTCATCAGGCCGAAGCAGGTGGAGGTGGGAATGTCGAGCTCCCGCGACAGTTCGGACAAGGTCATCGGCGTGCCGCGATCGGCAAACACCTCGAACATCGCCAGCGCTCGATCGACGGTGCGCACAAGCATGCCGCAAGCCTAGCACCGGGCGATTCGGCTTGCTCATTTCCGCATGCATTTGCGTATATCCGAAAGAGCTGCTGGTTTCATGGATGCGAAAAATCTTTCCTGATGGTGCGACGGCGCCGGGCTCGTGATAACTGTTCGGCCTTCCCCCATCCGCCGACGGATCGCCGATGCTGAGCCGCGAAGACAATGAAACGCTGACCCGCGTAGGGCCGGGAACGCCGATGGGCGAGTTGTTCCGGCGCTTCTGGCTGCCCGCGCTGATCGCCGACGAGCTGCCCGGCCCGGACTGCGCGCCGGTGCGGCTGCGCATCCTGTGCGAAGACCTGCTGGCGTTCCGCGACAGCGACGGACGTGTCGGCATCGTCGATGCGTACTGCGCACACCGCGGGGCGCCGCTGTTCTTCGGCCGCAACGAGCAGGGCGGCATCCGTTGCGCATACCACGGCTGGAAATTCGCCGCGGACGGCCGGTGCATCGATCTCCCGAATGCGGAGAACGTCCGGGACGATCCGCGGCTGCTGGCGAGGATGGCGATCGTCGCGTATCCGGTGCAGGAGGCGGGCGGCATCGTCTGGATCTACATGGGCCCGCGCGATCACGTGCCGGACATGCCGGCGCTGGAGTGGCTGCATCTGCCCGCCGGCCACTGCCATGCGTCGCGCTGGCTGCAGCGATCGAACTGGCTGCAGGGCGCCGAAGGCGAGATCGACACGTCGCACATCAGCTTCCTGCATCAGGATCACGATCCGTCCAGGTCGCAGATCGGCGCGACCGGCGCGAACCTGGCGGTCGACGGCGCGCCCGACATCACCGTGCGCGAGACCGACTACGGCTTCGCGAGCTGCGCGCGCCGGCGCTACGGTCAGCAGTGGTTCTGGCGGATCTCGCAATGGCTGCTGCCGATGTACAGCCTGATTCCGCGGGCGCCCAGCGAGCAGTTCACCGGCGCCGGCGGCCGGGCATGGGTGCCGGTCGACGACCACCACACGACGACGTTCGCCTACAGCTTCCGCGTCGATCGGCCGCTCAGCGAACAGGAGCTGGATCTGATCGCGAGCGGCGCGCACTTCCCGCCAAGGACGACGCGGACCACGCTGCATCTGCCCGAAGGCCAGCCGATCGATACCCACCTGCCGGTGGCGAACTACTACAACGACTACGGCATCGATCGCGAGATCCAGCGACGGCAGAACTTCACCGGCATCGACGGCGTCAGCGCGCAGGACCGCGCGGTGCAGGAAGGCATGCGGTCACCGCCCGGCGAGCCCCGGGGAATCGTCGATCGGACCCGTGAACACCTGGTCCGCTCGGACGTGGCGATCGTCACCGCGCGCCGGCGGCTGCTGAAGCTCGCCCGGGACCTGCAGGCGGGCATCGAACCCCATGCAGCCCGCTGCGGCGCCGCCTACGGCACGCGGGCGATCAGCCGGATCTGCGACGTCGCCGATGCGGACCAGTTCCTGGAGCGGTTCGGCCAGGACATGGCCGCCGCGATGTGTCGCTGAACTGCCGAGAACGAGGAGACCGACGATGAATTGGCAGAGGAGACAGACGATCCTGACGCTGACCGGTACGGGGCTGGCGGGCGCAGGGCTCGCAGGTTCGTCGGGCGTACGCGCCCAGGACTATCCGAGCCGGCCGGTCAAGCTGCTGGTCGGCTACGTGCCGGGCCCGGTGGGCCCCGACTTCGCGGCCCGCACGATGGCAGCCAAGCTGACCCAGTTGCTCGGTCAGCCGTTCGTCGTCGAGAACAAGCCGGGGGCCGGCGGCACGCTGGCCACCGCGGTGGTGGCCAAGTCGCCGCCCGACGGCTATACCCTGCTGCTGGGCGAGACCGGTCAGCTCGAGATCGCGCCGTACCTGTACAAGGCGCTGCCGTACAACACGCTGCAGGACCTGACGCCGCTGGCGCTGCTGACCGACGGCGCCGGCATCGTGTTCGTGTCGAATGCGAAGACGACGCAGATCCGCACGATCCACGACCTGATCCGCGAGGCGAAGGCGAATCCCGGCAAGCTGAACTACGGCTCCGCCGGCATCGGCTCCATCCATCACCTGATCATGGAGACGTTCAAGGACGGCGCCGGCGTCGACATCGCCCATGTTCCGTACAAGGGCGGCGGTCAGGCCGTGCCGGCCTTCCTCGGCGGCGAGGTGTCGATCCTGGTGGCGGCGCTGCAGACGGTCTGGCCGCACGTCCGATCCGGCCATGCGAATCTGCTGGCGGTCACCGCGGCCAAGCGCCTGTCGGTGATCCCCGACGTGCCGTCGCTGGCCGAGGTGATTCCGGGGTTCGGGCTGGAATCGCAGCTCGGGCTGCTGGGGCCGCCGGGCATGCCGGCCGACGTCGTCGCGCGGCTGTCGACGGCGACCCGGGCCGCGCTCGAAAGTCCCGACGTCCGGGAGAAGCTGTCGGCGGAGGGCACGCGTACGCTGCGCTGGTCGACGCCGCAGGAGTACACGGAGATCATCCGGCAGAACCTGAAGAAGTACGAACGCGCGGTGATGGTCGCGAACGTCCGTCCCGAATGAGAGATGGCTGACGGACGTAAGCTGCGGCTGGGCATCGTCGGGCTCGGCATGGCCGGCGGGCTGATGGTGCCGTATGTCGCTGCGCATCCGCGGTTCATGCTGGCCGGCGCGGCCGAACCCGATGAACGGCTGCAGGCTCGTCTGCGGCAGGACCATCCGGTTCCGGTGGTCGCGGACGTGGCCGGGCTGGTGCGGCGCGACGACATCGATGCGGTGTACATCGCGACGCCGCACCAGTTCCACAGGGAGCACCTGCTGCTGGCGGCCGCCCACGGCAAGCATGCGATCGTCGAGAAGCCGATGGCGCTGTCGCTGGCGGACTGCGATGCGATGATCGCCGCGGCCGATCGTGCGCAGGTCGTGCTGATCGTCGGCCATACCCACGGGTTCGATCCGACGGTGGCGCGGATCCGCGAGCTCGCGCGCGACGAAGACTTCGGTTCGCCGGTGATGCTGGTGATGGCGAACTACCTGTACCGGCCGCGCCGGCCGGAGGAGCTCGACACGGCGCGCGGCGGCGGCATCCTGTTCAACCAGATTCCGCACCAGGTCGACATCGCGCGCCTGCTCGCCGACGCACCGGTACGCAGCGTTCGCGCGTCGGCGTGGCGGCTCGATGCGGCCCGGCCGACCGAGGGCGCCTGCATGGCCATGCTGGGCTTCGCGAACGGTGCGGCCGCGTCGCTGGCGTACAGCGGATACGACCGCTTCGACAGCGACGAGCTGCATGGCTGGATCGGCTCGACGGGGCGGCCACGCACGCCGCGCCACGGCGCGAGCCGGCGTGCGCTGGCGGAGCTGTCCGGAGCGACGGAAGCGAAAGAAGCGGCAGGAGCGGCAGGAGCGAGAAGAGCGGCAGAAACGAAAGGAGCAGCAAGTGCGCCCGGAGAACGGGAACGCGAGCTGCGCACGCTGCGCTACGGCTACGGCGGCGGCGCGTTTCCGACGACGGGGTCGCCGACCCACCCTCCGCATTTCGGTTCGCTGATCGCCAGCTATCAGCGCGCCGACGTCCGGACCACGCCGACCGGGCTCGCCGTCTACGACGAGGGCGGCGTCCGCACCATCGACGTGGACCCGCGCGCCGACGGCCGCCGCCGGGTGCTGGACGAACTGGCGGCCGCGGTCCTCGACGGCGCGCCGCCGGTGCATGACGGCCGCTTCGGCCGCGGCACCGTCGCCACCGCGCTGGCGATCCGGCAATCGGCGCAGCAGCAGCGCGAAATCCTCCTCGACTGATCCGCCCCGACTGATCCGCCCGAACTGATCTGCCCCAATCGATCCGCCCCACCATGATCATCGACATCCACGGCCACTACACGACCGAACCGGCGGCGCTGCATGCGTTCCGCGACAGACAGCTCGCAGGGCTGGCCGACGCGGCCCGCAAGCCCTCCGGCACCGACCTGGGCATCACCGACGAGCAGCTCGTCGCCAGCGTGCAGCCGCAGCTCGCCTTCCAGAACGCCCGCGGCAGCGACCTGACGCTGTTCTCGCCGCGCGCCGGCGGAATGGCCCATCACGTCGGCACCGAAGCGATCAGCCGGCAGTGGACCACGGTGTGCAACGACCTGATCCATCGGATCTGCACGCTGCTGCCCGACAACTTCGTGCCGGTGGGCCAGTTGCCGCAGTTCCCGGGCGTCTCGCCGCGGAACTGCATCGCGGAGCTCGAGCGGCTGGTGCTGGAGCTGGGCTTCGTCGGCGTCAATCTGAACCCGGATCCGTCGGGCGGACGCTGGACCGATCCGCCGATGATCGACCGGCACTGGTATCCGTTGTACGAGAAGCTGTGCGAGCTGGACGTGCCGGCGATGATCCACGTGTCCTCGTCGTGCAATCCCAACTTCCACCATACCGGTGCCCACTACATCAACGGCGACACCACCGTCTTCATGCAGATGATCCAGGGCCACCTGTTCAAGGACTTCCCGACCTTGCGTTTCGTCATTCCCCACGGCGGCGGCGCGGTGCCGTTCCACTGGGGCCGCTACCGGGGCCTGGCGCAGGACATGGGACGGCCGGAGCTGGAGCAGCATGTGCTGAACAACGTGTTTTTCGATACCTGCGTCTATCACCTGCCAGGCATGGAGCTGCTGGCGAAGGTGATCCCGGTGGACAACGTGCTGTTCGCATCGGAGATGGTGGGAGCGGTGCGCGGCATCGATCCGCGCACCGGCCATCACTACGACGACACGCGGCGCTACGTCGACGAGCTGACGATGCTGGACGAGGCCGCCCGGCACAAGATCTTCGAGGGCAACGCACGCCGGGTGTATCCCCGGCTCGATCGCCTGCTGAAGCAACGCGGACGCTGACCGGCATGGCACGCATCAGCACCGTCATCGCGACCTCGCATTCGCCGTTCATGTTCGAACCGGTCCAGTGGTGGACCGCGACCCGCGACGCGCGCCGCTATGCGCCGGACGTGCCGGTCGACGACGACGGCCAGAACAGGCTGAAACGCCGCCGGATCGAGGCCGGGTTCGCGGCGCTGCACGACATCGTCCGGCAGGCGAGGCCCGACGTGATGGTGGTGTTCGGCGACGATCAGTCCGAACAGTTCGACCTGCGCAATCATCCGGCGTTTGCGGTCTACGTCGGCGGACGGTTCCACGGCTACAAGGCGGTCCGCTATGCCGGCCCGCTCGGCTCGCGCGAATGGAAGCCGAAGACCGCCGAGCACTGGGCCGGCGTCGATACGCGGCCCGACCTGGCTCGCGAGCTGCTGTACGGCCTGATGGATGCGGGCGTCGATCCGGCGTTCATGACCGCGCTGCCGGACGAGGACGTGGGCATGGGGCATGCGTTCATGCGGCCGGCCGGGCCGCTGACCGGCGGGCGGTTCGACATCCCGATGGTCCCGGTGCTGGTCAACTGCCTGTATGCGCCGCAGCCGACCGCGGCCCGCTGCGTGCAGGTCGCGCGCGTGGTCCGCGACGTGATCGCGCGCTGGCCGGCCGATCTGAGCGTCGCCGTCGTCGGGTCCGGCGGTCTCTGGCATACGCCCGGCTCGGCCGACGCGTATCTGGACGAAGCGTTCGACCGGGCGGTGCTCGCGCACGTGCGCAGCGGCGACGCCGATGCGCTGGCGCGTTATTTCGACGGCTGGGCGCCGGCCCCGGAGCGGGCGTCGCTCGCCTGCTTTCGCAGCTTCGACGGCGGCAGCCGCATGAGAAGCGGCGTCGGCAGCGGCGTCGGCGAGACCCGCAACTGGATCATGGCGGCCGCCGTCGCCGACCGGCCCGGCGTGGTCATCGACTACATCCCGGTCTACGCATCGCCGTGCGGCATCGGGGTCGCGCACTGGATCATGGACTGAACGGAGACACATCGATGAGCGCATTTCCGTGGCGGC
>DAISWF010000227.1:7255-9517 GCA_036826495.1 Burkholderiaceae bacterium | reverse complement strand
CCCTCTTTCGACGATCGCTTCCGCGAACTGGTCGGCCAGGCTTGCGCACGGTTTCCGCGGATCGACCGCGCGGCGCAAGCCCCGGGGCCGCTGAAGGCGGCGGCTGTCGCGGTGGTGCTGGTGCGGGTCGATGACCCGGCCACCGAGGCTGCCGGCCTCGCGTCCGAGAAGCTGACGCCTTCGCATCATCCGGTGTCCGCCGGCGAGGCGGCGTTCCTGCTGACCCGCCGGGTGCCGACATTGCGCGCGCACAGCGGCCAGTGGGCGCTGCCGGGCGGCCGCGTCGATGCCGGCGAAACCGCGGTCGATACCGCGCTGCGCGAGCTCGACGAGGAACTGGGGCTCGCGGTGCCGCGTGTGGACGTGCTGGGCCTGCTCGACGATTATCCGACCCGCTCCGGCTACCTGATCACTCCGGTCGTGCTGTGGGCGCGCGGTGGCGCCGCGATGCGGCCCAATCCGCAGGAGGTGCAGTCGGTGCACCGGATCGGGCTGTCGCAGATCACGCGGACCGATGCGATCGATTTCATCGATATTCCGGAGAGCCCGCGCAAGGTGGTGCGGGTCGGCATAGGCGAACGGCGCATCCATGCCCCCACCGCCGCGGTGCTGTACCAGTTCCGCGAGCTGCTGGCCGGCCGCGTGACGCGGGTCGACGAGCTGGAGCAGCCGCGGTTCGCGTGGAAGTGAAGCGGTTGAAGCGGTAGGCCGGACCTCCGATGACGATGCAGACCAGGTGCGCGACGGCGGCCGCTGCGCTCAATGACGCACCGGCGACGAGAGCCTGTGAGCCGATGCTGCTCATTCGGTGACGCGGCAACCCGCCCGCATCGCGGCGCTCCTTCTGCACCGAAACGTTCCAGCGGAAACGCTTCGATCATTCTCATCGATCAGACCTGGTTCGCTCAGGCTATGTGCCAGCTCCGGGCCAGCAACTTCGATCTCCCCGTCCCGCTCGGCCTTCAGCTTGCGGATCGTGCCAACCAGCCCGGCCATATCGCTCCCTTCTTCGTCGGCACATCCAGGTGGATCGCAATCCAGGCTGATGCTACAGCCGCCGCGGTCGATCCTGCAAAGTGTCGGCCGGGTGGCTTTTGCTCTACCGGTTCCGCGAGCTGCTGGCCGCCTGGCCGGTGAAGACCGCCAACTGGGCGTCGAAGGCACGCTTGAAGGCCGGCCGCGCCTCGCCCCGGGCGACATAGGCGGAGAGATTCGGATATTCCTCCAGCAGACTCGAGTCCTTCAATCTGCGCAGCACCTGCACCATCATGAGGTCACCGGCGCTGAACGCATCGTCGAGCCAGTCCGCCTTACCCAGCCGATCGGACAACTCGCCCAGCCGACCACGGATGCGATCCTCGATGACCGGCAGGCGCTGCTGATGCCAGCTCCTGTCGCCTTCCAGGTAGATGGCGATTTCGCGCTCAACGATCGTCGGCTCCATCGTGCTCAGCGCGGCGAACATCCACATGATCGCGCGCGCCCGGGCATTCGCATCCTGCGGCAGCAAACCTGCATGGTGCTCGGCGATGTGGAAAACGATCGCCCCCGACTCGAACAACGCGAGATCGCCTTCCTCATAGGTCGGAATCTGCCCGAACGGATGAAGCGCACGATGCGCGGCCTCCTTCATCGCATCGAACGAAACGAGACGGACGTCATAAGGCTGGCCCGCCTCCTCGAGCGCCCAGCGCACGGTCATGTCGCGCGCGAGCCCCTGGCCGCGATCGGGCGACTGTTCAAAGGCAGTGATGGTGAGGATCATTGGAAGCCTCCGCCGGCCCTGTGGAAGGAAGGCGACTGAGCGAGCAAATCCCGGTCCCGGTGGCTACCGTCGGCCGCCGTGCGCTCATCAGTGCTGCGTGACGATGACCGGAGCCCCCTTCGTGATGATCATCGTGTGTTCGTACTGCGCGGAGAGATTCCCTCTTGCGGCTGCAAGCGTCCAGCCGTCGGCAGTTTCGGCGACGATACGACTCTTCGTCGACAGGAATGGTTCGATGGTGATGACCATGCCTTCCCGCAGGATGCGCCTGTCCGAGGGGTCGAAGTAACCGGGGATGTGCTCCGGCTCCTCGTGCAGCGCACGGCCGACACCGTGGCTTCCGAGATTCTCGATGACCTTGAACCCGTACGCCTTCGCCGTGCGCTCGATGGCGGCGCCGATTCCATTGATCGGCTGACCCGCCCTGGCGCATTTCATCGCTTCGGCGAGCGCCGTGCGAGCCGCATGACAGAGGCGGGGCCTTCGCGGCGGGGGGG
>DAISWF010000227.1:0-7245 GCA_036826495.1 Burkholderiaceae bacterium | reverse complement strand
GAGTGGAGGGAGGTACCACGGTGGTCCCGCCGGTATCGGCGAAGTACCCGCCAAGCTCCGCCGACACATCGACGTTCAGAACGTCTCCCGCCCGGATGACCCGGTCCCCGGGGATTCCGTGTGCCGCTTCTTCGTTGATGCTGATGCACGTCGCCCCCGGGAAGTCGTAGGTCAGTCTCGGGGCGGACCGTGCGCCATGTTCCACCAGCAGCCGTTCGCCGAGCAGATCCAGATCGCGGGTGGTCATGCCCGGTTCCGCGGCATCGAGCATCTGTTGCAGCGTGAACGAGACTATTCTGCCGATCCGTTTCAGCGCGACGACGTCGTCTTGCGTTTCGATGGTCATGTGGGGGTTCCGTTGCGTGCGGCGGCGTCATCGATGCTCTGGCCGATACGCCAAAGTACGCCTGTCGGGTCGTCAACCGTGAAGTCCCGGATGCCCCACGGTCGATCAGCCGGCGGCAGAACGCGGACTCCGTACTTCCTGCCGAGCTGATTCGACTCCACGTGGCGCCACCAGGACTCCACGTCTTCGACCAGCAGGTGCATCATGAAATTGTGGGCGTGCTCTTTCACGTAGAAGCGTTGAAGCAGGAAACTGCAGCCGCCTGCATGAAAGTACGCCAGATCGTCCGACGACCAGCCCAGCTCGAATCCCAGATCCGTGTAGAAGCGCTTCGAAAGCTCGAAGTCCTTCGCCGGCACGAACGCCTTGATTTCCACGGTAGCCATGTTGTTCGTCATGATTCTCCTGCGTTCGACATGAGTGACAGGCAAGTCACCCCCGCATCGCGATTTCCCTTCTGAATCGACGGAGCGTATCGGAATTCCGAGTCGATGACACTCCTCGGATGGGGAAGCGTGGCGCCTTCAGGCTTTGGGCCCTTGGCCAACCTGGAACGTTCCCGCCGGAACGCTGCGGGCTCTCCCGAGCGCGACGTACGACTGAGCGTAGCCGATCGGTTCCTCTCCCAGCATGGCAATGTACGGAGTGACGGACTCTTGTCCCAGCGTTCTCGGCAGATAGTGTTGCCGGACTTCATCGAGAGTCGGCCGCTGATCCTCGCCGCCCCACCACTCGACGATGTGAGGTCGATTGAGCCAGTCATGGAGCATCGGCAGATCGTGCTCGGTCATGAGCCGGAGCGTAACGGCTTTGTTGCTGGATGACATCCCGACCTGACCCGGGCCGGCGGGGGCCCGGCCTCGCAACATGTCTTCCGATCAGGCGCGCAACGCGTAGAACGCCAGCGCCGGACTGCGGATGTCGAGCTGATCGAATCGTGAGAAGCCGGCCTCGCGTGCGCGCCGACGTGCCTCGGCCGGCCCCCAGCAGGCGCCCAGTCCGGGGCCGCCTTGTGCCAGCGACTGCGGCACGCAGTGCAGGCAGCTTATGCCGTACAGCATCCGGGCGAAGGGGTTGTCGGTGTTCTTATCGAGCCGGTCGGCCACCTTGGGCTCCACCATCAGGTAGGTTCCGCCTTCCGTCAACGCCGCGCGGATCGCGCGCAGCGCCGCATCGGGTTCGGGCAGGTCGTGGATCACGTCGAAGGTGCTGATGAAGTCCCACGGCCGATCGGCGGGCAGTTGCTCGATCGGTGCCTGAACGAAGGTCACGCGCCCGGCCACGCCTTCGCTGCGCGCCGATTCGCGGGCGATGTCGATCGAGCGGGCATCGAGGTCCAGGCCGGCGAAGCGGGCGTGCGGGAAGGCGGCTGCCAGCGTGATAGGCACCACTCCGGTGCCGCAGCCCAGGTCGATCGCGCTGCCGCCGGCCTGCAATCGGGCCAGCACCTCCGGCATCGCCGGCAGCCAGGTGCGGACCAGCCGGCTGCGGTACACCGACCGGTTCATGCTTTCGAGGGCCCGCGGCAGTGCCGCGCCGTAGTCCGCGAACGCGACGCCGCCGCCGTTGCGAAATGCTTGCTCGAGCAGCGGCAGCGCCGTCATCAGGCTCGGCAGGCCCGCCAGCAGCCCGCCGAGGTAGTACTCCGATTCGCTGTCGACGAGGAACATCGCATGCTCGTCGGGCAGCAGGAAGGTGTCCGCCTCGGGGTCGTGCTCCAGGTAGCGTGCGCCGACCATCGTGGCCAGCCATTCCTCGACGTAGCGCGGATGAATGCCGGTCTTGTCGGCCAGCGTCTGTGCGGTGAGCGGCCCGGCGCCCGCCATCGCGCGGAACAGGCCGGCCCGGTCGCCCAGGTGGACCAGCGAGGCGGCCAGCGCCGTGCCGACGTCGTCGACGACCTTCAGCATGAAGCGTTGCGAGCGTTCCTTGTCCATCGTCGTCTCCCGCCGGAATGCGCGCGGCGCAACGCGCGCTCGAACCGAGTATAGGACCCGGGGCCGGCCGCGTCCCGGCTTGTCTGCCTGCAAGGACGGGCCGCCCGTCATATCATCCCGGCATTTCCCCGAGGAGAGCACCGTGAGCGAAGACATCATCCGGACCATCGAGGCGATCGATGCGCGCCGCTGCCAGGCGACGATCGCCAAGGACCGGGCCGTGATGGACGAGATCCTGGCCGACGACATGGTGTACGTGCATTCCAGCGCGGTCGCCGAGAGCAAGGCGCAGTACATCGAGCGCGCCACCACCGGCTGGTACGACTACACCGGGCTGATCGACCACGGCCGCACGTTCCGGGTCTACGGCGACACCGTGCTCGTCAACGGCGACCTGCGCATCCAGGTGACGGTGAAGGGCACGCCGAAGGACTTCGTCAGCCGCTATCTGCAGGTGTGGGCGAAGCCGGGCGGCCGCTGGCGGATGGTGTCCTGGCAGTCGACGCCGATACCGGCGGCATGACGCGGACAGCGCTCCGTCCCGTCAGCCGTCGTGCGCGACCAGCACCTTGCGCACCGCCGGCCGCTCGGCCATCCGCGCGCGGTGCTCCGCCACCTTGGGAAAGCGGGCCGGATCGATGCCGTCGCCCTCGAGCCAGCGTGCGATGGTGAACAGGTACGGATCGCAGATCGAGTAGCGCTCGCCGAGCACCCAGGGGCCGGCGAAGAACTGCTGCTCGATCAGCTCGAACGCGGCGGCCACCGACTGCGGCACCTTGCGCTGCATCGCCGCGATCGCCGCCGTCTCCGATTCGTCGACCCAGCGGGTGCCGCGCCCCTTGTGCGCATGGGCCACGTGCACCGTCGAGCACAGGTAGCTGTTGAACGACTGCGCGACGCCGAAGCGGAACGGGTCGTCCAGCGGCGCGAGCGCCGCCTGCGGGAACATCTGTGCGATGTAGACCAGGATCGCCGGCGTCTCGGTCAGCACGCCGTCGGGCGTGACCAGCGCCGGCACCCGCCCCTTCGGGTTGATCTGCAGGTACTGCGGCGAACGCTGCTCGCCGGCCTTGAAATCGACGCGGATCGCCTGATAGTCGGCGCCGGCTTCTTCCAGCGCGAGGTGCGAGGCCAGCGCGCAGCTTCCGGGTGAGTAGTAGAGCTTGAACATCGTCGGTCTCCGATTCGATCGGCATTCTTCCACGAATCGGGGCGACGCGTTCGGCCGGCGCCGGCGTCAACGGCCCGGCGAGCTCGCGCAGCTCGTCGCGGGTGTGTTCGCCGATCCCCGGCACCGTGGCGCCGACATCGTTGACGGCGCCGGACATCCGGAACGGCAGGTTCTGCACGAGGAACTCGCCGGCTGCGTCGTGCACGCGGCCGAAGCTGCCGCGCTGGCGGAAGTGCGGATCGGCGAGCAGGTCGGCGACGGTGGCATAGCGCGAACACGGCACGCCGGCCGCCAGCAGCTCGGTTTCGCACTGCTCGGCGCTGCGCTCGATGGTCCAGCGGCGGATCAGCTCCATGAAGTAGTCCCAGTGCTCGCGCCGCGCGAGCGTGTCCACCAGCCGCGGATCGGATTTCCATTCCGGATGGCCCAGCGCGTCGCACAGGTTCTCGAAGTTGCGCTGCGTGATCGGCGCGACGATGACGAAGCCGTCGCGCGCCTTCATCGGCACGTACAGGTGCTTGCGCTTGAGGCTGGGGAACTGCGCCTCCTGGAACTCGTAGATCATCACCGACAGGATGCTTTCCATCAGCCCGACGTCGAGGTGCTGGCCCAGCCCGGTGCGGCTGCGCTGCAGCAGCGCCGCCTGGATCGCCATCGTGGCGTAGCAGGAGGCGAGGATGTCGGCCGGGAACAGGCCGCTGTTGGCCGGCTGCGTCAGGTCGTCCTGGAACGAGAACTGCGCCATCTCGTAGCCGCTGGCCGCCTGCACGATCGGTGCGTAAGACGGGCGGGCCGACTTGTCGCCCTGCTGTCCGTAGCCGGAGATCGAGCAGTACACCAGCCGCGGATTCAGCTCGCGCACCGTCGCATAGTCCAGCCCCAGCCGCTTCATCACGCCGGGCCGGAAGTTCTCGACCAGCACGTCGCTGTCGCGGACGAGCCGGCGGGCCGCGTCGACCGCCAGCGGATTCTTCAGGTCCAGCGCGATCGCCCGCTTGCCGGCGTTCAGGTGCGCGAAATAGGTGCTGTGCCCGTCGCGCATCGGCATGCTGGCGCGCATCGATTCGCCTTCCGGCGGCTCGACCTTGATCACCTCGGCACCCATGTCGGCCAGCCAGCGGGTGCAGTAGGGGCCGGCGATCATCGCCGAGAAATCGAGAATGCGGAACCCGTGCAGCGGGCGTGTAGGAAGCTCGGCCATCGGCCCTCCAGGGTCGTCAAATCAAGGTATGTCGGATCGGTCAGAGTACTTCGGATCCATCGAGGCACGTCGGGTCCATCAGGGTACTTCGGATCCCGTCGGGGCCTTCAGGTTCCGTCAGGCGAGCTTCACGCGGCCATGGTCGAGCACCCGTACGTCGCGCGCCGGCACGCTGCAGCGGAAACGCAGCTCGTGCGGGTCGCCGTCGTGCCGCCAGATCTCGGTGCGTATCGTCTCCCCGGGGAACACCGGTGACGTGAACCGTGCCGACATCCCGCGCAGCCGGCTGGCATCCGATTGCAGGCAGGTGCGCAGCATCGCACGGGCGGCGACGCCGAACGTGCAGCGCCCGTGCAGGATCGGCCGCTCGTAGCCGGCGGCGCGTGCCAGCACCGGGTCGGCATGAACCGGGTTGTAGTCGCCGGACAGCCGGTAGATCAATGCCGCCTGCGGCAACGTCGCCAGGTCCACCACGTGGTCCGGCGAACGCCGAGGCGGTTGCGGCGGTTCGCCGCGCGGCCCGCCGTATCCGCCGTAGCCGAGCGCCATGCTGGCCGCATCGAGCGTGCAGACCAGCCGGCCGGTGTCGGCGTCGACGATGCGGTTCCGGTAGGTCCACAATGCGCCGCGCTGCGGCCCCTTGTCGAACACGCCGGTGATCTCGGTGCGGCCGATGAACGTGCCCGCTACCGGCAGCGGCCCGGGCAATTCGAACGACTGCGACACGTGCAGCACCTTCTCGCCGCGGATGCCGACGGCGCGGCTGAAGCCGGCCAGCGCGTCGGGGTAGCACAGCGTGATCGCCAGGGTCGGCGCCGCCTGCAGCCGTTCCTCGTAGACGAAGCGCAGCTCGTCGGCATCGAGCGGATCGGAACCGTAGCCGACGCCGAGCGCGTACAGCATCGTGTCGCGGCGGGTCAGCGTCTGACGGACTTCCGGATAGCGGAAGGCGAGGGCCGCGTCGGGATTGAACGTCATGTCGATCAGGTCGGCTGGATGCCGAGCTCGGTGATCACCGACTTCCAGAACTCGATCGATTCCTGCATCGCCGCGGCGAACTGGGCGCTGTCCATCACCTTGGGATCGATGTAGAGCTGCAGGAAACGCTCGCGCACCTCGGGATCGGCCATCGCCTTGGCGATCGCATCGGCGGTCTGCTTCACCTGCGCGGCGGGGCTGCCGCCGGTGGCGATCAGGCCGAACCAGCCGTCGTTGACGAAGCCGGGCAGCGTCTCGCCGATCGTCGGCAGATGGGGCGCCAGCACCGTGCGTTCGCGCGAGCTGACCGCCAGGAAGCGCACCTTGCCGGCCTTGGCCTGCTGCGTCAGCACCTCGGTGGGCGAGGTCATCTGCATCTTGACCTCGCCGCTGATCAGCGCGTTGGCGGTCTCGGCCGACCCCTTGTACGGTACGTGCACGATCTTGATGCCGGCGCGCTTGGCGAAAAGCTGCGTGGCCAGATGGCCGGCCGAGCCGAGCCCGGCATTGGCCGACTCGATGCCCTCTGGCTGCGTCTTCGCATAGGCGATCAGCTCGGGCACCGTGCGGGCCGGCACGCTGCCGTTGACGATCAGGAAGTTGGGCCCGTTGCCGACGGTGGCCACCGGCGTGAAATCCTTGACCGGGTCGTAGTTCGCGCCGCGGGTCAGCAGCGGCAGTGCGACGAAGCCGCTGTTGTGGAACAGCAGCGTGTTGCCGTCGGGCGCCGCGGTCTGCACCGCCCGCGTGCCGATCAGCGCGGCGGCGCCGGGGCGGTTCTCGACGATCACGTTGCGGTCCAGCGCCTTGGCGAGCAGCGGCGCGAGCACCCGGGCCATCATGTCGGTCTGGCCGCCGGCGGCATAGGGCACGACGATGCGCATCACGACGCCGCTGCCGCGATCCTGCGCGAGACCGGTGCGCGACGCGGCGATCAGCGCGGTGGCAGCGGCTGACCGGAGCAGGGTGCGGCGGTGCATGGTGTCTCCTTTGCGGCGGCATGGGGGTGATTGCGCCGCGTTTGCTGTTGTCGCGCGGAAAATGGTACTACCACAAATCGCCGCCGGTCAACGACCTGCATCGCCGCTTGCATTGCGGTCCGGATCGGTTGATATTATGGTGCTACCAATTGTCGATCGGAGACCTGCGCATGGGGCCGCTTCACGGGCTGAAGGTGGTGGAGTTCGCCGGCCTGGGCCCCGCGCCGATGTGCGCGATGCTGCTCGCCGATCTCGGTGCGACGGTGCTGCGCGTCGATCGCACGGTGCCGGTGGAGTTGGGCATGAAGCGCCCGGTCCATCTGAATCTGCTGAACCGCAGTCGCGAGGAGATCGCGCTCGATCTGAAGGATCCCGCCGCGCTGCAGCTCGCCGCAACGATCGTCGACGCGGCCGACGTGCTGATCGAAGGTTTCCGGCCCGGCGTCATGGAACGGCTGGGGCTGGGGCCCGATGCCTGCCTGGCACGCAATCCCCGGCTGGTATACGGCCGGATGACCGGCTGGGGCCAGCAGGGCCCGCTGGCGCAGGCGGCCGGCCATGATCTGAACTACATCGCACTGACCGGCGCGCTCGATGCGATCGGCCGGCCGGGGCAGCCGCCGGCGGTGCCG